>NZ_JASLFG010000057.1:0-168323 GCF_030150775.1 Aquitalea sp. | reverse complement strand
CCGGCCACCAGGCCGTCGATGGCCTCGGTATAGCTCTTCACCAGTTCGTCAAAGCTGACATTGCGGTAACCCGGGTCGTTCACGTCCGGGCTGATGCTGGCGGTGCGGTTGGTGGGGCCCAGCACGCCGGCACAGAAGCGCGGCTTGGCCGGATTCTTTGCGGTTTGTGCAACACACAGCGCCTTCACCAGCTTGGCCGCGGCGTGGTTGATCTCCCACACCAGGCTTTCCATCTGGTAGTCGGCCATGGCAATCGACGTGGCATTGAAAGTGTTGGTTTCAATGATGTCGGCGCCGGCATCCAGATAAGCCTGATGAATGCCACCTATCACGTCTGGCCGGGTCAACACCAGCAGGTCGTTGTTGCCTTTGACGTCACAGCCCCAGTCGGCAAACCGCTCGCCACGGTAATCAGCCTCTTGCAGCTCATGGCGCTGGATCATGGTGCCCATGCCGCCATCCAGGATCAGGATGCGCTGGGATAGCTGGGAAAATACCGGATGCGTGGGTTTTTTGGTCATGGCAAGCAGGCTGTAATGGTGAAGAACGATAGGTGGCACACTCATGGTGCGGCTGAACAGTTTACCATTGCACTCGGAACTGTCAGACAACTAACTAAGAAGAAGAGAGTACAAGCTTATGGTTGCTTTGAATAAGACTTGGCCGGTGCTGCTTGCGGGAGCGGTGCTGAGCTTGCAGATCCAGGCTGGCGGCATATTGAAAATCGGTGTTTCCGATTCGGATGCCCCTCCCATCGTGGTACTGACACCAGACAATCAGGCACTGGCCAGCGGTCTGATCAAGGAACTGGGTGATGCCCTGGCCGGCGAGCTGGGCATGAAGGCCCAGTATGTGGTGATTGCCCGCAAGCGGGTGGAAAACACCATCGAAACCGGCAAGGTGAATATCGTGTGCAATGCCAACCCGGAATGGTATGGCAATGCCACCCGGCTGGGCTGGACACGCGAGTTCTATCCGCAAGTGGAACGGGCACTCTCCTTGCGGGAGATGCCGGACATCCACCAAGTGGATGAGATGGTGGGCAAGCGCATCGGCACCATCCGCGGCTACAGCTATCCCACACTGGAACACCTGTGGGCGGTGGGCCGCACCACCCGCGTGGATGAGCCACGGCTGGAGCTGCTGGTCAAATCCTTGCAGAAGAAGCTGACCGATGTCGCCATCTCGTCGGAACTGGAGCTGGCCTGGTGGGCCAAGAGCAATCCGCAGGAAGCGCGAACCTTCAAGCAACACCCGCTGACAGTCACCTATATGCCCACCATGTGTGCCGTTGCACCCCATTCACCGGTCAGTACCGATAAGCTGAATCAGGGTATAGAAGCCATGCGCCGCAGCGGCAAGCTCAAGGCCATTCTGAAGTCTTACGAGTGGCAAGCTGAATGAGGCCAGTGGTAGCCGGACGGTTTGTCATGCATCAAACTTGTTCCACGTGAAACAAATTTTCCTTGCCAAGCCCAGCAAAAACGGCAACCCTCTGGGCTTGCCGTTTTTTCATTGTTTCCCCATGCACATCATTTACCTGCACGGATTCAACTCCAGCCCACAATCGCTCAAGGCGCAGGAGACTGCCCGCTGGCTGCAACAGCATGCCCCGGATATCACCCTGCACTGCCCACAACTGTCTCCCCACCCGGCGCAAGCCATTGCCCAGGCGGAGACCTTGCTACTGTCGCTGCCGGCAGATACCGCCCTGATCGGCAGCTCGCTGGGCGGCTACTACGCCACCGCTCTGGCAGAAAAACATGGCCGCAAAGCTGCGCTGATCAATCCGGCAGTGCAGCCCTATCAGGATTTGCTGCACTACCTTGGCCCCCAGCACAACCCGTATACCGGGGAAGACTACCTACTGGGAGATGAAGACATGCAGGCCTTGCTGGCCATGCGTCAGGCGGTAATCTGGCAAGGGAAGTACTGGCTGTGGCTGGGTACTGCCGACGAGGTGCTGGACTGGCGACTGGCGGCCCGCCATTACGCGGGCCAACGCCAGAGTGTTTTCAATGGCGACGACCATCGCCTTGCGCGTTGGCCTGCCTGTCTGCCGGCTCTGTTCAACTGGCTGAGCCAGGCGGATTGAGCCGGAGGTGACCGCGTTGCATGGCTGCAGATAGCCTTTCCAGGCTTACTGGTTTGGACAAGAAGTCATCCATGCCAGCCTGTTGGCAGCGCTCGCGGTCTTCATCGAAGGCATTGGCAGTCAGCGCGATGATGTGTGGCTGACGCGACAGTTTGCTCTGACGAATGGCGCGGGTGGCATCCAGCCCGTCCATTTCCGGCATCTGCATATCCATCAACACCAGTTCCACGTCACCCTGGCTAACCCGTTCCAGCGCCTGGCGGCCATTGCCGGCCAGCAATACATCGCGATAACCCAGCTTGTCCAGCAGCTTGATGATCAGTTTCTGATTGACCATATTGTCCTCGGCCACCAGCACCGACAAGGACTGGGTACTGGCCTGCACCACCGCCTGCGGCTGTATTTCGGCGGGTGCTTCTGTCTGCGGTGCGGCCACCGTAGTGGCCACCCAGTACACACTGAAGCAACTGCCTTCCCCCGGCGTACTGCTGACATCGATACGTCCGCCCATGGCTTCGGCCAGGCGGCGGCAAATGGCCAAGCCCAGCCCGGTGCCGCCATAGCGGCGGGTGGTGGTGGAGTCGGCCTGTTCGAAAGCAGTGAATACCTTGCCCATCTGCTCCTCGGTCATGCCGATGCCGGTATCGCGGATATCCAGCTGCAGCCGCAGCATGTCGAAAGTGTCTTCCAGCGGCGCGATGCTGACGCTGACGGTAATGCCGCCCTGATGGGTAAACTTGATGGCATTGCTCAAAAGATTGCTGCTTATCTGACGCAAACGCGTGGCATCACCCAGCAGCCAGGCACTGCCCGCCGGACGCAGCCATGACACGGTCAAGCCGGACTCGGTCGCCTTGGGTTCAAACAGATTCACCACGCTGTCCAGCAGGCTGTACAGATTGAAGGGGCGCTGCTCCAGTGTCAGCTTGCCGGCATCAATCTTGGACAAATCAAGAATGTCGTTGATCAGCGCCAGCAGCGATGTACCACACTCCTGCAAGGTCGCCACCTGCTCGCTCTGTTCCTGTGTCAGCCGGCTGTGTGACAACAGTTCGGCCATGCCCAGCACGCCATTGAGCGGGGTGCGGATTTCATGGCTCATCACCGCCAGGAATTCCGATTTCGCCTTGGCCGCCATTTCAGCCTTGAGCAGCGCCTCTGACAATTGTGCCATTCGCCATTCAACAATTTTTTCCAGCTGTGCCGCCACGGTGGACAGCTCGAAATTGGCGTCATACAGCGCACGGCTACGCTGTTCCAGCAGGATTTCGGCTTCCTTGCGCGCGCGCTTTTCGCGCTGATAGCGCTTTTGGTAGCGCGCTAGCTGGTCTTGCAAATGGGTCAATTCATCCTGAGTCATACATGTTCCACCACAAAACGCACCTGACTGCCGGTTTCATTCAGCGGCTCGACAGCAATGCGGGCCTGCTCGCCAAAGTGGTCGAGCGCCCCCTGGATCAGCCCGGCCGCCAGCGGAGCCAGGCAGCGTGGCGAGTTGTACAGCAACTCCAGACGCTTCAGGTCGCGGCTCACTACCGTTATCTGTGGCAACTCGGCATCCGGATACAGTTTTTGCACCTCAATATGGATGTACTGGTCGACATTGCCCAGCACGGCAAAGGCATCGGCACACCCCTGTATGCTGTAGGGATAGAGCGTGGTAAAGCGGCCAAACAGATAATGGCCGAACATGTAGATGATTTCCTGGCTATCCATGCCGGTACGCTGTGACAAGGCAGCCAGCAGACGCAACAGCTCGGCAAACGGATAAGAACCGACGGCGGTATACGCACCGTCGGATGCGGTGTGGGCATCCTCGATGATGTCGTCCAGCATGTCGGCAGAGAAGCGCTCCTCCACCATTTCCATGAATTCGGTAAACACCACGCCTTTCATGCCGCTTCCTTTCCCCATCGCTGCCAGCCGCCCCCTTAACAAGCCATGCCACAGACGGCACTGCACCGGGTGATTAATTCAATGTAGGAACAAATAATGGCAAAAACCAGATAGCAAGCCTTACAAAACACGCTGTTCAATAAAGCTGGCTTGCATCAACAAAGCCGGCGGGCGCAGACTCGAAGCCTGTCAACTAGCCAGGAAAGGCGGGCAAGATGAGTCAGGCCATCCGTTTTCATCGCCACGGCGGCCCAGAGGTATTGCAGCTGGAAGAAGTAGCCATCAGCAGCCCCGGCCCGGGCGAGGTACTGCTGCAGCATGCGGCCATTGGCATCAATTTCATCGACACCTACCAGCGCAGCGGACTGTATCCGGTCAATCTGCCCAGTGGTCTTGGTAGTGAGGCCGCCGGTACGGTACTGGCTGTCGGTGCCGGGGTAAGTCATATCGCAGTAGGCGATCGGGTTGCCTATGCAGGTGGCCCGCTGGGTGCTTACAGTAGTCAGCGGCTGATTCCGGCCGCCGTGCTGGTGAAACTGCCAGATAGCATCAGTGACGAAGTCGCCGCCTGCATCATGTTGCAAGGCATGACAGTGGAGTACCTGATCCGGCGCACATTTGCCGTACAGCCGGGCATGACCGTGCTGTGGCATGCGGCTGCCGGTGGCGTGGGTCAGATTGCCGTGCAATGGCTGGCATCAATGGGGGTAGAGGTGATCGGTACCGTCGGCTCGGCGGCCAAGGGAGAACTGGCGCGCCAACTGGGCTGCAGCCATGTCATCAACTACAACGAGGAAGACGTGGTGGCGCAGGTGCGTGCGCTGACCGGCGGCAAGGGTGTGCCAGTGGTGTACGACTCGGTGGGGAAAAGCACTTTCGAGATGTCGCTGAACAGCCTGGCACCGCGTGGCACCTTCGTCAGCTTTGGCAATGCATCCGGAGCGGTACCGGCCTTCGAGCCGCTGCTGCTGTCACAAAAGGGATCACTGTTTTTCACCCGTCCCAAACTGGGTGATTACATTGCCAGCCGCCCGGAACTGGAAGCATCCGCCCAGGCATTGTTTGAACGTCTGGCCAGTGGTGCCATCAGGATTCAACCATCCGCCCGTTATGCACTGGCCGATGCAGCGCAGGCGCACCGCGATCTGGAAAGCCGCAGCACCACGGGTTCGCTCATCCTGCTGCCGTAATACGCCACGCAAGGTAAAGCCAACAGCGGTTAAGGAGCGACTGCCGGGACTCAGTGCCCGGCAGGCAGCGCAGCAGGTACCGGAATCAGCGCCTTGCGCACACATTCGCGCCTCTGCTGACCAGCGTTTTCCGCGCAGTTCAATTCGGCAGCGGCACGTTGTTCACAACGTGCCTTGCTGGTAGCCCGACTACAATCGGGAGCAGGCAACTGCTCGCGCACACAGCTGCGTCTTGCCTGGCCTTCACTGCCATCACATGCCGTCTGTGCGGCCTGCAGGGCTTCGCAATGGCGTGCATCGCGGCTGCGCTTGCAACTGAGTGCTGGCGTGTACTGCTCGATGCAGGATCGGCGTGCCCCTTCTGCCATGTCATTGCAGCTAAGCCAGCCCTGACGGTAACTGGCACAACGTTGCGGTGCCATTGCCTTGTTGCAATCCGGTGCCGCCAATACGGCCACCGACCACATTGCCGACACCAGCATGGCCATTCCAGCCAGCCGGCTACCGCTATTCCACATTCCCCAAGCTTTGTTCAAGGCCGTGATCCTTGCCACTGGCAATCTCCGGCTACCCATGCAGCCGGCTCAATCGTTCTGGTACTGCTCCTGCGACTTTTGCCGTTTGTCACGCCAGAAGTTGCGCTGCCCCGGCGGCGGCAATGGCGGACGGGAAAAACCATCCGGCGCAAACCGGTCTGGCCCGCCAGCGCCACCTGATGGCAAGCCCGGCGGCAGATGCTTGCGCTGCAGCCGTCGTGCATCTTCCGGCGACAAATCACCGGCCTGCACCGCCTCCTTCAGACGCAGATTGCGCAAACGGCGTTCCTCACCCGCCGACGGGCGGGGAAAATGCGGAAACTCCGTCACGCCATCTTCCGGGCCATTCGGGCCCTGTGCCGCCGCCGGCAAGGCGCAAGCCGTCACCGTGGCAAACAGCAAGACATAAATGGCATGGTACTTCATGGCTTTATTTTAACCTGACATCAGGCCTCCTGCCACGGCGATGCTTGGGAATCGCGGCAGAAGGCGGGTGGAGAGAAGCGCCTTGGGCGCCGACAATATTATTTCTCGCCTGTCGGGCGGCGCATGGTACCGGACATGACCGCCGACTGGCTGCCGGTCGCTTCGACCGGTACCACCACGCCAGACGACCCGGACTGCGCCAGCGCCATCTGGCGGGCTTCACGGATATCCGCACCATTGCCACCATGCTCGGTGGCACTGGCCAGTGGCGACAGCGCCAGGGCAGAAACAGCAACTACCATTAAAATCAGTGGCTTATTCATCATGATGATCTCCGGCAGGCAGGACACGCTTGCAGTCTAGAAGCCCGCTTTTGCGCAACCGTGTGCCGCATGTTACCAAATGTTAACTTATGTGAATGCCCGTCAGCGTTGACACATAAATTCATGATCCCCCATCGCCTGCCGGGCCGGGGCAGGTTAAGCTTTGCCATCAGCATGCGGGCCGGATCGCGCTTGCCCCGGTCACCAAGGAAAACATCATGGAACACAACAAGATTCTCATCGTCGACGACGACGCCAAGCTGCGCGAGCTGCTCACCCGCTATCTGGGCCAGCAAGGCTATGTGGTGGATACCCTGCCAGATGCACGCGAACTGGACCGCAAACTGGCCCGCAACCGCCCGGACCTGATGGTGCTGGACGTGATGATGCCCGGCGACGACGGCTTGGCCGTGGTACGCCGCCTGCGCGCACAGGGCGAGACCGTACCGGTCATCATGCTAACCGCACGCGGTGAAGATGTGGACCGTATCCTGGGTCTGGAAATGGGTGCCGACGATTATCTGCCCAAGCCCTTTAATCCGCGCGAACTGACGGCGCGCATCCAGTCAGTATTGCGCCGTCATCATGCCACGCCGGCATTGGCCGCCCGCCACGAATCCGACGAAATCATCGAATTTGGCGACTTCCAGCTCAATCTTGGCCGCCGCGAATTGCAAAAGAGCCAGCAGGTACTGTCGCTGACCACCGCCGAATTTGCCGTGCTCACCGTACTGGCCACCCACCCGCGTCGCCCGCTCACCCGCGAACAGCTGATGGAGATGGCACTGGGCAAGGGCAATGGCGAATCGCTGGACCGCAGTATCGACGTGCACATCTCGCGCCTGCGCAAGACGCTGGAAGGTGGCGACAGCCCGCTGCGCTTCATCCAGACGGTATGGGGCTATGGCTATGTCTTCGTGCCTGATGGCAGCGAACGGGAGTAAGCGGTGCTGCGACGCATTACCGGTTCCCTGCTGTTTCGCCTGATCGTGCTGGTGGTGGTGGTGGTGGTCACCACCCAGGTAGTCACCGTATACATTGCGGCAGGCGAGCGTCACAAGCTGATGGACAAGCAGCTGTATGCCCAGGTGGTCGACACGCTGGCCTTTCTGGAAGGTTCGATGGACAACATGAACCCGGCGCAGCGCACCGCGTTTCTGGCCAGCTACAACCGTCCCGGCCTGCCACGGCTGCTGCCGCAGGAGGCCTCCGCCCGCCAGCAATTCGACCGCGAGCTGCCGCGCGTGGCCGACAGCCTGGTCAGCCGTCTGAGCAAGGGACTGGATGATACGGTGCACGGCTACATGGTGCACCGCGAGGACCGCAACGAGCTGTGGGTGAACGTACATGTACTGGACACCCCCTACTGGCTGGTGATCCCCTTTGGCCGTTACAGCGACCGCCCCATCTATTCATTGATGCAGGCCGCCTTGCTGGCAACCTTGCTGGCAACCTTGCTGGCCTCGCTGGTGGCATGGCGCATCACCCGCCCCATCGGCAAGGTCGTGGAAGCCTCGCGCGAACTGGCGCGCGGCAATATGCCACCGGCGCTGCAAGAGGACGGCCCGCGTGAACTGGCAGCCCTGGCGCGCGGCTTCAACCATATGGCCAGTGCGCTGGACAGTGCCGCCCGTGAACGCCGGCTGATGCTGGCCGGCCTGTCGCACGACCTGCGCACGCCGCTCACCCGGCTGAAGCTGATGCTGGAATTGCAAGACACGAGCCCGGACACCCCGGACATGCTGGCCGATATTGACGAGCTGTCGCGCATCGTGCGCCAGTTCATCGACTTTGCCCGCGCCGAGGAATCGGCCCGGCTCGAACCGGTGGCACTGGCCGAACTGGCCGACAGCGTGGTGGCACGCCTGGCCCGCAGCGGGCTGGATGTCAGCCTGCTGCGCCATGCCGAACCCGAGCTGCAGGCCGATGCACTGGCACTGGAACGCCTGCTGTCCAACCTGCTGGAAAACGCCCGCCGCTATGGCAAACCGCCGGTACGGGTGGAAGTCGACCAATGTAACGGCATGGCCGTGCTGAGCGTGATCGACCATGGTACGGGTATTCCCGCCGCACTGCGCGAGTCGGCCCTGGCCCCGTTTGAACGCCTGGCCGAGCACCGCGGCACCGATGGCGGCAGCGGCCTTGGGCTTGCCATTGTTTCGCGCGTGGTGAAACAACACCATGGCCAGCTGCAGTTTGCCGATGAGGCAGACGGTGGCTTTCGCGTGCGCATTCTGCTGCCACAAACCAGCTTGTCTACAGCCTGAAGCCGGCTGGCGGCTCAGGACTGACGCCGCCAGCCCAGCAGCAACACCCCACCCAGAATCAGCAATCCACCCAGCAGCATCAGCAGCCCTACCGGCTCATGCAGGAAGATCACCCCCCACAACACGCCAAACACCGGCACCAGATAGGTGACACTGCTGGCACGGGTAGCGCCCAGCCGGTCGATCAGCCGGTAAAAAATCAGGTAGGCCAGTGAGGTACATCCCAATGCCAGCAGCAACACCGCAGCCCATACCATGGGTGACGGCGGCTGCGCCGGCAGATTGAGCAAGGCCAGCGGCGTGACCAACACGGCACCGCTGAACAGGCTGCCAGTAGCCGTCACCAGGGGCGGCAGGCCCGGCAGCCAGCGACGCGCCATATGGCCGGACCAACCGTAACAAGCCGTTGCCCCCAACATGGCCAGCACCGGCAGCAAAGACTGCACATCAAAGGTGGCACCACGCCCCAGCATCAACACCAGCACGCCAGCCAGACCCAACAGCAAGCCACTTGCGCGTGGCAGCGTCATGCGTTCACCCGCCAGCGGTATCGCCCACAAGGCCGTCATCAACGGCGTGGTAGCATTCAGTACCGACGCTACACCGGCAGGCAGGCTGAGGCTGGCCCAGGCGATCAGGCAAAACGGCAGTGCCGACAGAAAAACCCCCACCACGGCAATGCGCAGCCAATGCTGCCGCCACAGCGGCAGGCCACCGCGCAGCAGCAGGACCGGCAGCAACACCAGTGCCGCCAGTGCCAGTCGCAGCGCAATCAGCGCAAAGGCCCCCAGCTCGGGTACTGCCACCCGCATGAACAGAAACGAGCCCCCCCACAATGCCGCCAGCAGCACCAGTCCAGCCATATCGCGATTCATCGTCGCACCTCCCTGTTGTCATGGCTGCCAGCATAAATGGACAGGCACTGGCCCGCACCCGCTTTGTTGCGCCCTAATTCCTATGCGGGGGATAACTAGTTACTGCGGTGAATAGCCAAGGCCCCGGACAAGGCTGCACACTCGACACTACCCCCCTTGTAGAGTGCCTACCCGTATGGATATCCACGATTTCAACGCTCTGCTGGCCGCAGCCCGCCAGCAAGCCGAACCGCAGCATCTGCTGATGGTGTTTTCCAAGGCCGTACTGCATGACGACCACAAACCGCAAGAAGCCGAGCGTTTTGCCCGTGGCGAAGGTGGCATCCTTCTGCCCGTCATGTGTCTGGACCGTGCAGCCAGCGAACTGGTGGATTTTGCCAGCCTGCAGGCCGAATCTGCCCGCATCGGCGAGCCGTGGCAGATCATGTTTGTCGCCTGTCTGGACGGCAAGGCCGGTCGCCAGCCTGAGGCTGCCGATATTGAAGCGGCGCTCAAGCGCATGATCCAGACCATCCAGACCGGTGGCGATGTTTCCCGCTACCTGGCCTTCAACCTGCAAGGCGAGCCGGTACGCTTTCACTGAAACCGGCCATGCAGCCAGCCATGGCACAAGCCCGCGCCGGACGCTAAGCTGAAGCACCCTGTGCGACCCGATCCACCATCCGGTCGCACAGCATCTGCCCTCAGCCACGCCCGCCGGAGCCTGCATGAACCTGTCCCTGCTCAGCCGCTATGCCTTTTTCGTCGCCTGCATCCTGTTCAGCCTGATCGGCCTGGTATTGCACCAGATCGAATGGCTGTGGCCCTTCACCCTTGCCGCCATGGCCCTCAGCCTGTTGGGCGTGCTGGACCTGACACAAACCCGCCACGCCGTGCGGCGCAACTACCCGGTGCTGGGCAATATCCGCTATCTGGTGGAAGCCATCCGCCCGGAAATCCGCCAGTACCTGCTGGAAGCCGATGGCGAACAGCTGCCCTTCTCGCGTGACCAGCGCTCGCTGGTTTACGCCCGCTCCAAGAACACCCAGGCCGACAAACCCTTCGGCACCCTGCTGGATGTGTATGGCAGCGGCTTCGAATTCATCAGTCACTCCATCCGCCCAGCCCCGCGCAGCGACCCGGCCGGGTTCAGGGTGCAGATTGGCGGCCCGCAATGCCGGCAGCCCTACTCCGCCTCGGTATTCAATATTTCTGCCATGAGCTTTGGCGCGCTCAGCACCAACGCCATCCGCGCCCTCAATCAAGGGGCCAAGCAGGGCGGCTTTTACCACGATACCGGCGAGGGCAGCATCAGCCCCTATCATCTGGAACACGGTGGCGACCTGGTATGGGAGCTGGGCAGCGGTTACTTTGGCTGCCGCGACGAGCAGGGCCATTTCGACCCGGAGCGCTTTGCCAGACAGGCGCAAAACCCGCAGGTGAAGATGATTGAAATCAAGCTCAGCCAGGGAGCCAAGCCCGGCCACGGCGGCATTCTGCCCAAGCACAAGGTGACGCCAGAAATTGCCGCCACCCGTGGCGTGCCGCTGGGGCAGGATTGCGTATCGCCCTCCAGCCACAGCGCGTTTTCCACCCCGCTGGAGATGATGACCTTCATTGCCCGGCTGCGTGAGCTGTCCGGCGGCAAGCCGGTAGGTTTCAAGTTTTGCCTGGGCCATCCGTGGGAGTTCATGGCCATTGCCAAGGCCATGCTGGAAAGCGGCATCCTGCCGGATTTCATCGTGGTGGACGGCAAGGAAGGCGGCACCGGCGCGGCTCCGCTGGAGTTTACCGACCACATTGGCGTGCCGCTGCGCGAGGGCCTGCTGTTCGTACACAACACCCTGGTGGGGCTGAATCTGCGCGACAAGATCAAGCTGGGTGCCAGCGGCAAGATCATCAGCGCCTTCGATATTGCCAGCGTGCTGGCCATCGGGGCCGACTGGGCCAATTCCGCCCGTGGCTTCATGTTTGCCGTGGGCTGCATCCAGAGCCAGAGCTGCCACACCAACCGCTGCCCCACCGGCGTGGCCACGCAAGACCCGCTGCGCCAGCGCGCACTGGTGGTGCCGGACAAGGCCGAGCGGGTGTATCACTTCCACCGCAACACCCTGCATGCGCTGTCCGAGATGCTGGCCGCCGCCGGCCTCACCCATCCGGAACAACTGGAAGCCCACCATCTGGTACGCCGAGTAAGCGATACCGAAATCCGCCTCTACTCGCAGCTGCATGTGTTCCTGCAGCCGGGCGAGCTGCTGGGCAGTGACATCAAGGCCGAGTTCTATGGCCGCATGTGGCGCATGGCGCAGGCGGGCAGCTTTACTCCGGCCACGCACCGTGCGTGATTTGACAAGATAATGAGGCGGGCCGGATAAGTGTTTGCTGTTCGGCCCCTATATCAAGCAAGCCTATTCTGCACGAAAATCTGCCCAATCCGGAGTCCAACCAACACGGTCATTACATTTTCTTGAATAGATAGACCTTACTCTGTTGTTCATCAACAATAAAACAAACATCTCCAGCCTTTACATTGAAGGCTGAATCGCTTGTTCCATCAACTGGCTGCTTCTTTTTGAAGCCATAACCTTAATCGGACGCGGAGAACAGCCAACGACTAGCAGCCCTATCAATAAAACTAGCCATTTCATAGACGGATTCAGAGACCGGATACCTAATCTATCCATCCAGCCCCATGGTCAGGACAAATGATGAGCGCCTTTAATATTGTATAGTCTTTGGGGTCGGCTTTAAAAAAACTAAATTCCCCATCATCAATTAAAAAGCAAGACTCATTCTTTTTTAGTCTAAATTTCTCCTTCTTCAATTCTGAAGTTTCGAAGACAATCCTACTGTCATTTTGCTCAATATGTTTGATCAGTTTTATATTTTTGTGCCAAAAAATTGGCCTAGCAACTAGGTAGTATATAAATACAGTCCCAGCGCCAAGAATCATGCCGATGAGCAGTGTAGGTAACTTCATGATCTTGCTTTATCCTGAGGTAGATATTTATCTAAAGAAAACACTAGACTTGTCCAATACTGCCCATATACAGCACCAATTATATGAAAACTATAATCCGCTATAGCATCATAGACCCTTTACCCAACCGGCACCTAAGCCTGGGCAGATGACAAATTTGTTTAGTATCATAAAATCTTTCGGATCAATCCTAGCAAATGAGCTGGACTTATCATCCATTCGATAGCAACGTGCTCCCTTATGGATTAAAAATGCAGCTTCCTTCCCCTGTTCCGTTTTAAATGCCGTAATGACTGCGGACTCAAAATGTACTTCAATCACTTCAACCGAATTACTCCAAAATACAGGACTAGCCAGCCGATGGTATAGAGGTGCTATTAATGCGCCAAGAATAATACCGATGAACAACATAGTTAATTTCATTATCTTGTCTTTGGATAGTAATTTTTCTTTACCAAACGATTCGACTTTCCTAATACTGCCAGTAATTCAGCCGGCGTGACCGGGAATGGCAACCATCGTGGATCATGTGCAAGTATTCCAACAAGTTCCAAGGCATCTGCCACGTTTGAAGAACATGCGTTGTTTAACACGCTGTAACTGGACGGGTTATTTACCTATTAACTGCTGCACTTATTTTTTGAACTCGCTCACCTATATTATTCACTTTTAATATTTTTAACATAAAATTCAAAGAATTTTCCATTTTCATACCCATCAACAATGATCATATATTCATGGGTTTTGTCGAATTTATTATTTGCGATAATGTCCATGCAAGATGGCAATGCCATGCCATATGTAATTATACTGGGCAATGCAGGTGTGCATTGTTTAGAATCGTCATTAGTAACAATCCAACCCGCATAACCGCTTTTGTTTTTCGATTGATCAGCTACTTGAATACTCCGAATAACAATGTTTTGCGTTTTATATAAAGCTTTAGCATCTTCAATTGCCTGTCCCATATAAAATACGGGATTATTCTCTTCATCTCCAACTTTTATACTGGGAATTTCTGGAAAATTTTCATCACGCCACTCATTAGGCTTTGCCTCCGGCTCAGGCAAGCATGCTGTTAATGTGATTAATAAAAAAATATAAATTAAGTATTTCATCTTCTATCCGTTGCATTTACAGGCAGCAGTCTTTTGTCTGCTGGATTATCGAGAAATGGCTTTATAACTTCAAGCAAATATTGAACTCTTCTTATTGAGTGGTTTTCATTTGTAAATATTGTAATATCATAGTACCCAGCTACCAATTCTGCTTGCTGCTCATTATTATATGTAGAAAAATGACGTGGAGCTTCGTGCTCCCATGGAATATAATAGGCATCCCTTCCAATTTCGGCTGGTGTTATTGGCCTTGGAGGTTGCAAGTTAAAATCGGCAATGCTTCTTTGCCATATATGTGTCATTTCATGAATAAATAACAATGTTGCCAATCTTTTTATTCTGATATTACCATCAGGATTTGAAAAATCATTTTGAAAATAATGGCTATTTGTTGGATTTTCAGGCTTAGGAGGAAAATATAATACTCCCTTTTCTGCAATAACTCCGGGGCTTGGTTTATTTTCCTCTATTTTATGCACTGCAGCTAAAATTCTCACTCTTTCATAATTAATCGTATCCCTAAATAATTTCTTACAAATTGAAATTTCACCAAGCGTTAATTTTCTGACTATATCAACGTGCTTTGTTACATAGGAATAGCCAAGATTGTTAGGATTGGTTTTTACATCAGACAGTGAAAGTCTCAATATTAATTTGCAAGTACGTTCACAATTGTCAATTGGTTCGATATTGTTCATTTCACTCCACTTCCAGTGTGATGGATAAAATTTCGACTGGCTTATCAGATATAACTCGAGAAGTCTTGCCATCATGATTTAGGTAGCCAGAAACTTCCCGGCCATCTTCTAAATAAAGTGTATAGCTCATCTCGGTCAATGGAGAACCATCACTTAAATTGATTCTAAGTTGCTCATCATGACTATTAAATATGTTTGGAAATTCTAATGTCGAGGCGTAGCTAGTAGATACTTTGCTTATATGCGGAGAGGATTCAGGCTGGATGTGACGTGCTGCTATTTCGTCTGCGAGGATGTGATGAGCTACATGCTGTGAAACCGCATTTAGCCGTGGTTTTGGCTCACACGCACAACAACAGATATCACCATGCAAGGCTACGGCTCTTGCTTGGCCTGCGTGAATTTCGTTCATTACATTCCGTGGCCCTATGCAAATAATATGTCCGGTAGTATTACAGGCAGGGCATTGAAACCGGTCCCGTTCCAGTATCATGTTCAAGCCCCTGATCTTGCCACGCCCGGTTCCAATGATTCTGGCCGGTGGCTTGCTGGTACTCATATCACCGCTTACGGCAATGGCACGTTTCCTCATGTCCTGCTCCTGTTTTGTCTTGCGACACCAATCAATACGGTTATTGACACCGAACCCCATTACCGACCAGGCATGGAAATTCCTGATCAAGGGAGATCAAATAATTTGTTTGGCAAATTCAGAAAACAAGGACAAGAAATTTGATTAGCTATTCGCTGGCGTGTCTGCCTTGCCATCTGCTGAATACAGAAAGCACGACAATAGATTCATTTCCAGCATCGCTGTAACTGGCAGGTCTGACAGATACAGGCGATTCGTCACGCTGGCATCTATTTGGAGAGGAAGGAAATAAAACAAGGCCGCAGCGCGGCCTTGTTATTTGATTTACTACACCACACTTTCAAAGCCGGACAACACGTTCACCGCATTCACGCCGATGTCCTCCACCGCATAGCCGCCTTCCATTACAAACAGCGTGGTCAAACCCAGCCCGGCGATGGTCTCACCCATGCGCAGGTAGTCGGCATTTTTCAGCTTGAAACGGGAGATCGGGTCGTGCTCGAAGGTATCCACCCCCAGCGACACCACCAGCGCGTCCGGTGCGTAGGCGGCAATCTTGCTGCAGGCATCGGCCAGAGCCGGGCCGTAGTGCGACCAGTCGGTGCCATGGGCCAGCGGGTAGTTGTGATTGAAGCCCAGCCCGGCACCCTCCCCGGCCTCGTCGGCATGGCCCAGGAAGAAGGGGTATTCCACCGTCGGGTCGCCATGCAGGGACAGGAACTGCACATCGCTGCGCTGATAGAAAATGCTCTGCGTGCCGTTACCGTGGTGGTAGTCCACATCCAGAATCGCCACCCGCTTTGCACCACGGTCCAGCATGGCCTGGGCGGCGATGGCGGCGTTGTTGAGGTAGCAATAGCCGCCCATGTAATCCGCCGCGGCATGGTGGCCGGGCGGGCGGCACAGCGCGAAGGTGCTGTGCCCGGTGGCCAGCATGGCGTCCAGTCCGGTCAGCGCCACATTGGCCGAGGAACGGATGGCCTGCCAGGTGCCGGCGGTGATCGGCACCCCGGCATCGAAGGAGTAATAGCCCATCAGGCCGTCGATGTCCTGCGGAATGCGGTCGGTACGCAGGCCGCGCACCGGCCATACCAGCGGTAGCGCGTCGTGGTTGCGGCCTTCGGCCTGCCACAGGCTCCAGGCCTGCTCCAGAAAACGCACATAGCCGGCGTCATGCACGCGCAACAGCGGCTCCAGCCCGTGTTCGGTGGGGGCAATGATGTCGCCCAGCCCGGTTTGCCTTACCCGCTGCAACACCATGTCGGCGCGGCTGGGCATTTCAAAGCAGGGCTTGAGGGTGCCGTCGATCAGCTCGGCATTGCCGTGGTGCAGGTGGTGGTCGTCACTGTAAATCGTCAGCATGCAGGTCTCCTTGCCGCGGGCGAAGTGCCAGCGGCATTGTGTTGTGTTTGCAAGGGAAAGCCGGCCTCAGCCGGCGACACTTATTTCTTCAACTTGGTCCACACCCGGTCGCGCAGGGCATTGGCCTTGGCCGAACAGTTCTTGTTGGGCACAAACAGCGCGCGCATGGCGGCGGTGGGGTTGATGGCCGGGTCGGCCTTGAGGTCGGCGACAAAATAGGCAGAACTGCCCTTGATTGCGTTGTTGTAGCCGGTGAAGTTGGAGGCTTCGGCAATATTCTTCGGCTCCATCATCCAGTTGATGAACTTGAGCGCGTTATCGCGGTTTTTCGCACCCTTGGGGATCACCAGATTGTCGTTCCAGAACGGGATGCCTTCTTTCGGATAGACAAACACCGCCGACTTCAGCTTCTGGCGGGTGCGGTAGGCGGCACCGTTCCATTGCTGGTGCATGATGACTTCCTGCGCCTGCATGCGCTCGATGGTGCCGTCGGAGTTATACATGGCCAGCATGGGCTTTTGGGCTTCCAGCAGGTCCTGGATGCGCTTGGCCTGCTTCGGGTCTTCGGTGCACTGGTCCAGCTTCAGGTAGATGGCCGCCGCCTTGTACAGCTCGGCCACGTCATTGAGCGCCACCACCTTGCCCTTGAGCGCAGCCGGCGGGGTGAAGAAGCTCTTCCAGCTATTGTCCAGCTTGCCGCCCGGCACACGGCTGGCGTCATAGGTAAAGCCGGTCACGCCCCACATATAAGGTGCGGAATATTCGCGCTGCGGGTCGAAATCCGGCTTGTTGAGCGGAGCCTGCACCAGCTTGAAATTGGGCATCTTGCTGACGTCGATTTTTTCCAGCAGGCCTTCGTCGCGCATGATCTTCACCATGTAATCGGATGGCACCACCACGTCATAGCCCTTGGCCCCGGCCTTCAGCTTGGCCAGCAGGGATTCGTTGGAATCAAACACATCCAGGTTCACCTTGATGCCGCTTTCCTTCTCGAAGCGCTTGAGCAAATCCTGCGGAATGTAGTCGGACCAGTTGTACAGGTTCAGCTCACCTCCGGCCATGGCCGAGGCCGATACCAGCAGACCAGCCGCCAGGGCCAGCGAATGCAGTTTGCAGACTTTCATGGCATTTCTCCTTCGTATGTTGTGCAACAAGCGAAACATGAGGGGCGGAACAGCCGCCGACCCGGTTCAGGACTTGCGCTGGCCCATCCAGTAGGACAGCGCGACAAAAGCAATCGACACCAGCAGCATCAGCGCCGACACCGCATTCACTTCCGGGGTAATGCCCATGCGGATCAGGCCGAAGATGTACACCGGCAGCGTGGTGGCACCGGCACCGGCCACAAAAAAGGTGATGACGAAATCGTCCAGCGACACGATAAAGGCCAGCATGGCTCCGGACAGCACGCCGGGCAGGATCAAGGGCAGGGTCACCCGGCGGAAGGTGGCAAACGGCCCGGCGTACAGGTCCGCCGCGGCTTCCGCCAGCCGTGGGTCCAGCCCTTCCAGCCGGGCGCGGATGGGCAGGTAGGCAAAGGGAATGCAGAACACGGTGTGGGCAATCAGCACCGTCATCAGCCCCAGGTCCAGCCCCAGCGCCAGGAAAAACAGCAAGGAGGCCACGGCGGTGACGATTTCCGGCACCAACAGCGGCAGGCCCAGCATGGCATTGATGAAGGCCTGGCCGCGAAAGCGCTTGCCGGCCATGGCCAGCGCCGCCATGGTGGCAAAGCTGGTGGCCAGCACCGTGGCCCCGCAGGCGATGATCAGCGAGTTCTTGGTGGCCCGCAGGATGTTGTCGTTGTCCATCACCTTCAGATACCAGTCGAAGGAAAAACCGGTCCACAACGTGGCAATGCGGTTGGCGTTGAAGGACAGCACCACCAGCACCACGATGGGCAGGTAGAGATAGACAAAGGCCAGCATGGCGGTGGGGGTGACACCACGAAAGCGCCACAGGGTATTGGATGCTTGCATGTCATTCTCCCGGTGGGCGCTGGAAGCGCCTGGTGTAGATCCACATCACCAGCAGCACCAGTGCCAGCAACATGAAGGACAGCGCGGCACCGAACGGCCAGTTACGCGCAGTACCAAACTGGTTCTGGATCAGGTTGCCTATCATCAGGCTCTTGCCGCCGCCCAATAGCTCGGGGATGTAATAGGAACCGATGGCCGGGATGAACACCAACAGGCAGCCCGCCACGATGCCGGGCATGGCCAGCGGCAGAATCACCCGCCGCAGGGCCTGCCAGCGGTTGGCACCCAGGTCGAACGCCGCTTCCACCAGCCGCCAGTCCATTTTTTCCAGACTGGTGTAGATGGGCAGCACCATGAAGGGCAGGAAGGAATAGACAAAGCCGATGGCCACCGCCGTGGGGGTGTACAGCACATCCAGCGCGCCCTGGCTTAGCCCCAGCGCCGCCAGGCTGCTGTCGATCAGCCCGCCGTTGCGTAGCAGCAGCATCCAGGCGTAGGTACGCACCAACAGGTTGGTCCAGAACGGGATGGAAATCAGCAGGATCAGCCGCTGGCGGGTTTTTTCCTCTTTCAGCGCGATATACAGCGCGGTGGGAAAGCCGATCAGCAGCGTCACCACCGTGGCAAAACCGGCCAGCAAAAACGAACGGCCGAAGATTTGCAGGTAATCGCTGTTCAGCGTCAGGCTGTCGTCCAGATCGCGCTCGTACAGAAACTGCACATAGGCATCCAGGCTCCATTCATGCCAGCGCACGCCGCCATAAGTGTCCGGCGCCAGCACCGACATCCAGGCCATCAGCAGCATGGGCAGCACCATGAATAGCAGCAGGGTGAGCGTGGTGGGGGCCAGCAGCAGCTTGCGGCGCAAGCGCCGTTGCGGGTCAAGCGACATGGTCGGCCTCCTGCAGACGATGGAAGGCACCCGGCAAGGCGGTAATTGCCACGGCATCCCCTTCCCGCGCCAGCCGCGCCGCGCCGGCGCTGTTGCTGCTGCGCACGCGACAGGGCTGACCGTCGGCCAGTTGCACGGTGTAGACGGTATCCACGCCGCGATACACCACCTCGGACACCACACCGGCCAGCCCGCTGCCGCTGGTGGACAGTTGCAGGCGCTCCGGGCGCACCGCCAGTGCGGCAGCCCCCTCGTGCGACTGGTCCAGCACCTGGCCAGGCAGGCTGCCTGCCTGGCCGAAATGCAGCAGTCCATCGGCCACCCGGCCTTGCAGGAAGGAGGTTTCACCGATGAAATCCGCCACGAAGCGGTTGGCCGGGCGATCGTAAATATCCTCCGGGCTGCCCACCTGTTGCAGCTTGCCCGCCGACATCACCGCGATGCGGTCGGACATGGTGAGCGCTTCTTCCTGATCGTGAGTGACGAAGACAAAGGTGATGCCGGTTTCGCGTTGCAGGCGCTTGAGTTCCACCTGCATTTCCTTGCGCAGCTTCAAATCCAGTGCGGACAAGGATTCGTCCAGCAGCAAGACCTTGGGCGACGGTGCCAGTGCACGGGCCAGCGCCACCCGCTGTTGCTGCCCGCCGGACAGCTGGTGCGGACGGCGGCGGGCAAAACCGCCCAGCTTCACCAGCTCCAGCTTTTCCGCCACGATGGGCTTGATGTCGGCGGCTTTGACACCGCGCATTTCCAGCCCGAAGGCCACGTTTTCTTCCACGGTCAGGTGTGGAAACAAGGCATAGCTCTGGAATACGGTATTTACCGGGCGCTGGAAGGGCAGCTTGCCGGACAGCGATTCGCCATACAGGCGGATGTCGCCACCGCTGACATCCTCGAATCCGGCAATCATGCGCAGCAAGGTGGTCTTGCCACAGCCGGAGGGGCCAAGCAGGGTGAAAAATTCGTTCTCGCGGATTTTCAGCGCAATGCTGTCCAGTGCCAGTACCGCGTGTTCATCATGGCCAAAACGCTTACAGACATGGTCGATCTCAATTGCCACACGATTGCCGGTCATGGCAGTCCTCCTGTGGAAACCAGTGAAATGAGCGTGCCAGCCCGGTCTGCCGCCGGCAGAGCAGTGGCACTACGTGCAAGGGAATGGAATCAGCCGCAGTGCGGCGTGCGGGTATGATCGTCCAGCGTCAGCAGCGGGCGAAAGCGGTCTGGCAGGCAGCCGCACGCACACTCAAGGGCCGCAGGCTGGTATGCGCGCCCGGCCCTGCTGTCTGAAGGTTCAGGGATTTGGCCAACTGCCAGTTGTGCTGGCGCGGGGCTGGTGCAACCGCCATCTGCTTGGCGACAACAGCGATCTTGCTCATGTGGTTTCTCCTCCGTTTTGTGTGATCGGACATGGTGCCGCCGCGGGCGATGACAGCATGGGGCTGCCGCTCGGGCTGGCATTGCGAGCAAGAGATCCGGCCTGCCTGCGCCATACCGTGGCTGTGGTATGGCACTACCCTGGCTAGGATGTGCAACAGGTCTGGTCAACTACCCGGAGTGGTCCGTCTTTTTTTATTCATTCTGCCAACAAGCCCGGCAGCGGAAAGATACATAGCGGTCAACTAAGGGATAATTACGGCCAAAAAGGCGGCAACAGAATGCGACTACACGCTGTGCGCCAGCTGAGCCGAGCGCTGCGTTTGTCTACTGGCCGAAGAGCAAGAACCAGCAGGGAAACCGGGGCTGACGGGAAGATGGCAACAGACCTTAGCGCCGCAAATCAGATGGCCGTTTGCCGGTCCAGCGGGCAAAGGCATGGCGAAAACTGGCTGATTCGGCAAAGCCCAACCGCTCCGCGATCATGCCGATCGACAGGCTGGTTTCCTGTAACAAATGCAGGGACTGCTGGTGCCGGGCCTGATCCAGCAAGGCCTGGAAGGAGGTTCCCAATGCTGCCAGCTTGCGTCTGAGCGTGCGTTCGGACATGTGCAAGGTGGCGGTCAGCTCATCCAGCCGGGCAAAGCGTACCGGGTCGGACTGAATCAGACGCAGCACCCGTGCCACCAGCGCCGAACCATGACTGCTGGCCCATTGCTGCTGCTGGCGCTGGCATTGCTCCTGCGCCATGTGAAAGCTGACCGCATCGGCCAGCGGCTGTGGCCGATCCAGCCATTTGGCCGGAAACACCAGCGCATTATCCGCCATGGCAAAGCTGCCGGCCTGGCCAAAAATGGCCGGATAAAGCCCGGCATGCGCGGGCTGGGAAAAGCGCATGTGTACCGCCTTGGGCGACCAGCGCACCCCCATGCAGTCACGAGCGATGGTCCACATGGAAGACAGGCACATCTCGGCATTGAAACTGAGCAGATCGGCGCGGTAGCGATAATCATCGGCAATCAGCCAGGCGTCCTTGTCTCGCAGCTCCAGCCGCAGGGTGAAATAGCTGGCCAGCAGCAAGGGAAAGCGGATGGCAGTTTCCAGTGCCACCCGCAGCGTGGGGCTGACCAGCATGGTGTAGCCTAGAATGCCGTAGTTGGAGGTATGCATGGCATGGCCCAGCCGCAGGCCAAGGGCATCGTCCTGTGACAGGCATCGGGCATTGTCGAAGACGGTGAGTTCCTGATGGTGGTTGATCAGCCGGGCCGGCTCCAGCAGACGCTCTGGCGGAATGCCGCTGCCTGCCAGCAGATCGGCCGCGGCAATGCCTTGCTCAGCCAGCACGTTTACCGTGGCCACGATGGCATGTAGCGACACTGGCCGACTGGATGGGCTGTCGTGGCCGGGCAAAGGGGCTGGGGCGGGACTGGCAGGCCGGTTCATGGTTCATCCTTGCATTAGCCATTGCCGGACAGACAAGCGCTGCCGAGCGTATTTCACATGCGGTTAGCTGCCTGATCTTGCCGCCTTGCCAGCTGCACGGCAAGCTGCCTGACCCGATGTCCTGCACCTTTGCTGCAGCATCAAATTTTGTAAAAACACTTGTAAATCCGGTGTCCCAGCCGGAAGAATACGCGTGCGCACGCAGCCCGAATCCACTACGGTATGGCTGGCAGGCGCAGACACCATCTTGCCACTGCCGTTTGCCGGCAGGTCGATTGCCCGCACAGGGCCGATGCGGCAATGACCTTTCACTCGCAAGATTCCGTTCTGGATGGATAAAGCCGATACCATGATCACACTGAAGAAAACCGTTGCCTCTTCCTGCTTTCTGATGCTGGGCCTGCTGTGTGGCCAGGCCAATGCCGCCGTTTCCCTGCTGTCGGTATCCGACAGCGTGAGCGCCACCGTGGGCAGCGTGTCCACCTCGCTGCAGAATTCGTCCAAGGCCATCGGTAATATCGCCGAGGGTGATTACAAAGTGGTTGCCGTCGCCCAGGCCGACCAACCGGGCAAAACCCAGCTGACGCTGGTACCGGTAGCCGCCGCCAACACCACAGAACCCTTCAACCTGTTTGTGGCCCAGGCCGATGTGAAGCACGGCGGCGTGGAAGTAGGCCAGATCGTACATGCCCAAAAACAGGCGTATGGCCTGGCCTTTGCCCGCGCCGACAACCAGCAGCCGTTTGCCCTGCTGCTGGATCAGGCGTGGAAGTCTGAAGTGCAACCCAAGGTGGTGTCCTGATTCTGCCTGGCATGTCGCCAAACCTGCGCATGAAGGCGTGGTGGCTGGCAGGGCTGTTGGCGGTGTCGGCCTGTCTGGTCAAACCGGCCGCTGCCGGCTCGCTGCTGTTTTGCGAGCAGTCATCGCAGCAGAGCGTGGCACGCAAGAGCGACCTGCTGCTGTTCAGCCAGCAGGTACGCCAGCTGCTGGATGAATCCGGCCATCAGGCGGCCATCATCTCCCGCTCCGGGCTGGACCTGGAACGCTTTCATATCCGCCTGTCGCACGCCGGCATCAGCCTGCGCAACAATCCCAATTCGCCATGGTCGGTACGCCAGCTGTATTACGCCTGTGACGAGCAGCGACCGCATTTGTACGATCAGGGCCTGCCGGGTTTCCTGATCGACCAGCCACAAGGCAGCAATGTCTACCTGTCCATCCTGCTTTTGCCGGCCAAACAGGAAGACCAACTGGTACAGGCCGCGCTGGACAACAAGCTGTCACTGCAACTGCTGGGGGCGGATTACAGCGCCAACGCCTACCCCTTTTCCACCCGCTACCAGAACTGCAACCAGTGGCTGGTAGAGCTGCTGGCCCACGCCTGGGGGCAGTTGCCGCGCGCAGGTGATGGCCGCAAGCAGGCACAGGACTGGCTGCAACAACAGCGTTACCGCCCGGATACCATCGATGTGAAACACCGCTACATGGTGTGGGCCACCAATGTGGTACCGCTGGTGCACAATGGCGACCACCCGGACAGCGAGTTGGCGGAAAACCACTATCTGCTCAGCCTGCCCACTGCCATTGAAGGTTTTGTGCGCCAGCAGGCCGAAGGCACCGAGCGCATCCAGGTTTGCCTGCGCGGCAAAACCCTGATCACACATCGAGGCTGGGACGACATGGCGGATGATTGCAGCGCCGCCGCCGGCGACACAGTGCAGCAGCTGGATTAAGCCTGTCACGCCATCGCTTAACCTTTCTTTACCTTATCTTTACATCTTGCACCCTCATGTCGCCGCTGCCACATGCCGATAATGCAGCATCCGATCATCATTTGTATGCAGCGAGACCGTGATGGATATCAGCAAAACAAACGCGGTGAACAATAGCGGCACCAGCACGCTAGCCAGCCCCGGCAAGACAGCCGCCAAGGGCAGCAAGGACGGCACCACACTGGACAAGGACGGCAAGACGGCCAGCAACGCTTCACCTTCCACCATTGTGAAGCTGCAAAGCCAGGGCAAGGCCGATGCTGCGGGCAGTGACAGCAATGCCGCCAGCGCGGACGATAGCTCGCCTTCTGCGGTGAAGTCCTTCACCTATGGCGTGCTGAATCTGCCGGACCCCGCCGCCGACCCAGCACCGGCCCCCACCCAGACAGAAAACAGCTACTTCACCGCCGGGCGCTGGGCAGCGGCGGCGGTAACCGTCGGTACCCTGATTTCGCTGGTGGTCTGACACCACGCCTCCCACATGCCAAAGGCCGCTCTGCAGCGGCCTTTTTGCTTGGTAAGCCCAGCTCAGCGCCGGGCAATCAGCACAATCCCCATCCCCACCAGCAACATCCCGGCCAACTCACGCTCCAGCGGCCATTCTCCCAGCTGCAGCGCGGCCATGGCCACCGCCAATAACGGTATCACCAGCGCATTGAAACTGAGCGTACTGGCCGGCAGGCGTTTCAGCAGCCACAGCCAGGCCAGCCAACCCACCGCACTGGACAACACCCCGGCATACAGCAGTCCCAGCACAAAACCGACCGACCATTGAATATGGGCAAAGTCCGCCCACGGCCACAAAGCCAGCAGGGGCAGCAGGCCAATCAAGGCCTGCCAGGCAGAAAAATTCAGGCTGTCGAGCTGGCCACCGCGCGTCGCCCGCTTGCTCAGCACCGAACCCAGCGCCCAGAAGAAGCCGGCCAGCACCGCCAGCAACATCGGCAGCACCCCGCCATGCATTTGCCAGGGCGCCACAATCAGCATCAGCCCGACAAAACCGGCAACCAGCGCCTGCCGGGTACGGCGGCCAAACGGTTCGGCCAACAGCCAGCGTGACAGCAGCGCCACCCAAAACGGCATGGTGAACACCAGCACCGAAGTCCGCCCGGCGGCCCCCGTCACCAGCGCCAAGGTGATGGACAAGCTGTACAGACAGGTGGTGCTTAACCCTACCTGCGTAGCCTGCAGCAGGCGTTGCGGCCGGATGGCCCTGCCGCGCGCGAGCAGCACGCCAAACAGCGTCAGGCTGCCCAGCGTGGTACGCAGAATCAGGTGAGTGATGGGCGTGGTAGCCTGCAAGGTCTGCTTCATCACCACGTAGTTGTAGGCCCACAAGGTAACCAGCCCGGCAAACAGTGCCAGCGGTAGCCAGCGTGACTGCGTAGCCTTGTGGGACAGAAAAGGGTTCAGGGTAGTGCTGGAAGCTGACATGCGGCATCTCCGATGGATGCCGCCAGTTTAAGCAGCGCACCAGCTTGCACTGATGCGTTTTACTGCAGCAGAATGCACGCAAACTGAAGATTTCGAATATCCAATGCAGGAATACTGAGATGGCCGAGGACAAACAGCTGGACAGCTACGACCGCAAACTGCTGGCCCTGCTGCAGGAAGACGCGCGCCGCACTCACGACGAACTGGCCGAAGCCGTCAGCCTGTCGCCCACCGCCGTTACCCGACGGCTCAAGCGGCTGCGCAGCGAGGGTATCATCCGCCGCGAAGTGGCACTGGTAGACCCGGCGGTGCTGGGTCGGCCACTGCGGCTGGTGGTGAACGTGATTCTGGAACGGGAGCGCATTGCGCTGGTGGATGCCTTCAAGCAGGCCATCCGCGCCGCACCGGAAGTGGTGGAGTGCTACCACGTGACCGGGCGGCCGGACTTTGTGCTGGTGGTGCTGGTACGCGATATGGGTGATTACGAGCGCTTCTGCCGCGAGCACATCATGAGCAATGACAATGTGCGCGAGTTTGAATCGCTGGTGGTGATGGAAACCACCAAGTACAGCACGGCGGTGCCACAAGACACAGCGGGCTAAGGCAGATAAGCCCGGCCCGCCGCATAGGGATCAGCCTTCGTGCAGCAAGGCATGCTGGATTTCCGACAGCGCCTGCGGCACGCGCATGAAATTAAGCGGCATGCCCAGCCGCCGTGCCATGTGCGAGGAAGAGAACATGCCACACAGCTGGTAATGACCGGTGTTCAGATCCAGCTCTGCCACCAGCGCATGCTGACGGCCCTGCTGCTTCAACGTGGCCACCATATGCCCCACGGTGGCGTTCTGCACATCAGCCAGCGACAGCATTTCCAGCTCGCTGCGCGGGGTCATCACATCGCGCACCAGTACTTCATCGTGGCGTTTGCCATGTTCCAGCATGCACTGCACCGGGCGCTCGCCCAGAATGTCGGAAGCCGTGATCAAGCCCACCAGCCGGCTGTCGTCATCCTGCACAAACAGCAAGCGGATACCGCGGCTGATCATCAGATTGTGGGCATGACGCAGCATTTCATCTTCGCCAATACTCACCGGGTCGATGATGCGCAAATCGGTCATCACCTCCAGGGCCGGACTTTTCAGATTGATGGGGCGCTGCGGGCGCTGGTCCAGATGAACCAGATCGGTATGTTTGGGCATGGCCATGGATGGCAGCGCTTGAAATGAAGTTTCCATGTGACTCTCCAGCTGGATCGATGTTGTTGTCTGGCTAGGCTGCAAGGCCTGGTCACAGTGGCGCGGCAGGCTGGCTGACACGTCGCTGACGGGCTGTACCGGCGCTGTCTCCCCCACACCGGTCCAGATTTCATTCTAGGCAGGATTTTCCGGATGCAAGGCCGCTGTTAAGCCCAAGCTGCAAATAAGTGTTGCCTGTTCAGCAATTGCTGGCAGTGTCACAAGCAATGCTGACAAATCATCGGCCTCCCCTGCCTGACCTGCCCCTTGTACGGCATCTTTGCCATGTCGGCCAGACACCACGGTCACGCCTGCGCGTAGCATGACCAGTACAGCCCGCCATGGCCGCAACAAAAAAACCGCCGATGACGGCGGTTTCTTTTCTGGCTGCAAGGCTGCAAGGCTTACATCTGCATGATGGCTTCCAGCTCTTCCACCGTCTTGGGGATGGGTTCACCCAGCACACGGCTGCCGGTTTCGGTCACCAGCACATTGTCTTCAATACGGATGCCGCCAAAACCGGTCATGTCGGCAAAGCGCGCGTAGTTGATGTACTGGCTGTGACGGCCCTCCGCCTGCCAGGACGCAATCAGTGCCGGGATAAAGTAGATGCCCGGCTCCACCGTCAGCACCATGCCGGCTTTCAGCGCCTTGCCCAGCCGCAGATAGCCCAGGCCGAACAGCCCGCTGCGCTGCACGCTGTCGTCATAGCCCACCAGCTCCTCGCCCAGGCCTTCCATATCGTGCACGTCCATGCCGATCTGATGCCCCAGGCCATGCGGGAAGGCAATGGCGTAAGCGCCGGATTCGACAATTTCCTCCACCAGGCCATGGAAGAAGCCCAGCGCACGCATGCCTTCCACCATCACAGCTGCGGCCAGCTTGTGCACATCCAGATAGCGCACACCTGGCCTGATGGCGGCAATGGCCTGCAACTGCATGTCCAGCACAATGTTGTACAACTCGCGCTGTTGCTGGTTGAAACGCCCGCCCACCGGGAAGGTGCGGGTGATATCGCTGGCATAGCCGCCACCGGAGGTACAGCCGGTGTCGTTCAACACCAGGTCACCCTTTTGCAGCACATTGTCGTGAGCATGGTTGTGCAGCACCTCGCCCCGGCGCGAGAAAATGGAAGGATAAGCCAGCTGCCAGTCGTGACGGCGCATGATGCCTTCCATGATGCCCACCACCTGATGTTCCACCACACCGGGGCGCGAGGCCTGCATGGCGGCCACATGCATGGCACCGGTCACCGCCAGCGCGGCTTCCATTTCCGCCACTTCTTCCGCGCTCTTGATTTCACGCAGCGCCACCACCGCGCGGGTCAGCGCAGCGGAAAAACCTGCCGCCACCTCGGCCGGATGCACGCCAAGCAGGCGGCCCAGCTCCAGCCTGGTCTCGCCACGGTAGGGTGCCAGATAATGCACGGCGCGCCCGGCAGCACGGGCTGCGGCCACGGCCTGCTCCAGCGCGGCATAAGGCTGGCTGTGGCTGATGCCGGCAGTGGCGGCGCGCTCGGCCAGCGTGGGCTGCGGCCCGGTCCACACAATGTCGGCCACCTCCGGCTCATTGCCGAACAGGGTGGTAGTGCCTGCGGCAGTATCAATCAGCGCCGCCATGCCCGGCTGGTTCTGGCCAAAGAAGTAGCGGAAGCTGGAATCCTGCACAAAGGGAAAGATGTTGTCGTGGTAGTTCATCGGCGAATCCACATTGCCGACAAACAACAACAGGCTGTCCGGCATGGACTGCTGCAGCGCGCTACGGCGCTGTTGATAGGTAGCAGCAGAAAACATCACACACACTCCTTTATCTGGCCATACCATCAGCGCAAGTGCCGGCTAGCTGGCATTTTATGGCGGAAAATCGCTCAAACTGCGGATTGTATACAGCCCGGCAACTGTACACGGCAGAGCCCTACATGGCTAGCACCACCACTGCCGTGACCACCAAAAAAATCTGCGCCAACATCCATATCAGTGCAATGTCATGCTACCCGCCGAACATTACTTTTCACCAACAGCAACCGTACTGCAATTCATAACTTGAACTGTCATTTTTTCAAAAAAATCTGCCAAATCATGTGATGGATTGCCTAGGGTCGAGCTACCTCTCACACCAGATATTTCCTCCAAACCGCCACGTAAATCACTACAAAAACACTACCCATTCCCGTATTGATTAGGAAATTTCTTAACTACATCAGGGGTTTTATATCGCAATTTATCCAGAATGGTCATTAACCATTTCAGCTACACCACTTGAATCCGGTTACTTATCAGATAGAAAATTATTTCGTTGATACATTTTATTCGTACTGAATACTAGCACTCACTTACTCGGCACATTTATTTAAAATAAATAAACACCTCAAGAATCATGCTTAAAAATTGCGTTCCCTGCTGCATTTCATGATGTGCATGCATGACTCACCATCTCAACAACATTAAATAAGTTGATAATCTATCGCGAGGATCACATGAAATACTTCTACACCATTTTACTTGTCTTGCTATTTTCACCAATAAGCTTCGCCGCATGTATTAATCCATCCACTAATCCCAAACAGGTCATTAACATTCCAAGTTTCACCTACAACCGCAATACCATTCCTATCGGAGGAGTTATTGGCAGTGAGTTGATCGGTCCACCATTTGATGTAACAACTTGTGACGCAGGTGATACCTGGAGAAATATTACCTTTAACCGACAATCTTTAACTACCGCCACAACCATCAATGGACGTACTGTTTTTTATTCTGCAAACACCCAATCTGTTGGATTTAGTATGGGCATAGAAATGCTCAATGCCTGTACAAGCCAAGGCACCATGTGGATAAGCTCTAGCGTTAATTGCGCAGACACTGCAAACCTTGATAAAACTTACACATACCAAGCTCGTCTACATATCATCCTATACAAGCTTTCCAATAATATACCAGCCACTTCTATTATCATTCCCAACTCGTCGAATTTGTTTGCACTGTCCAGCAGCTCGAACAATGATACTTTAGTTGCCTATTATTTATCTGGCAATATTTTCAAAATAATAACCAATGCAGGCTGCACATTACAAAACAGTACTGTCAGTGTCGCTTTACCGACTGTCTACGGCCAGAAATTTCAGAATGTTGGCAGTACCTCTGGCAGCACTCCATTCAATATCAGTATTAATTGTCCAAGTCCTACACAGCTTGCTCTGACCTTTACTGACAATAATAAAATAGGGCAAACCGGCAGCGCACTTACCCCTACAACAACATCCACCGCAACAGGGATTGGCATTCAGCTGCAATATAACGGGCAGGTAGTCAACTTTGGCCCGGACTCCTCTGACCCCGGCACCATTAACCAGATAGTGCTGAATTCTAACCTCACCGGCGTTCAAAGTTTCCCGTTCACCGCGTCTTATGTCCGTACCGGAGCAGTGACACCTGGCTCACTCTCAGCCACGGCCACCTTCACCCTGTCCTACCAATAAAAATGACCGCTTGCACATGCAGGCGGCCATTGTTTTTTCTGACTCAACACTCAGTTTTTGCCCTGCATCACCGGCTTGCTGGCCGACGGGCACGGCCCATTCTTGCCACTGTCCCGCAAAGCATCACATCTTTCGCACCCAATGCTTACAATAGGATAGCACTAATTTATATTAAGAATTTTCTTACAGAAATAGAAAACTATCTGTTTTATATATTTAGAGAAAAATCTTCTGGATGACTTCAGAATATTCGTCAAACCCCACCATTCACTTTCCTACAAGGTAAAAAAATGGCAAAAAACACTTATCGCATTTTATTGGCAATATTTTTTTCCGCCATTTATTCAACCTCTTCGGCAAACATATATTGTACTGGTCTAAATAATGTTGGTTCTCATGCATTATGGACTGCAAGCTCAATAAATATCATGCCGACGCCGATAACATGGATAGGAGCCGCCAACTCCATGACAATTGGCGCAGCACTTTCCACGGCAACAACCGGCACTGAAAAAAATGTATTCTATTGCCAAAACCCTACTCTCTTTTCAAAAGCACAAACTGCCAACCCCCAAGTATGGGTCTCCCCCAAAGACACACCACTCAGTGGCATTACATATACGATAAATGGCACATCTTACCCAATATTTCCTACGGGTATAGTAGGAGTCGGCTACATTTTACAGGTAGGTAGTCCTGATGCCAACTTGGGAAAAACTTTACCACTTGGATCATCTGCACAACAGATATTGAACGCACCCAATGACGGCTGGGCATCATATGGTTTTAATTATCTCTTACAATTCGTCAGCACTGGCACTCTCACTACAGGGACTAATTTTACCGTATCCAAAACTATAGCCGACATCCAGATGAGAGATGGTGCCACCAATGTAACCACAACGGTCCCACTTATCTTGAATAGCACATCACTCACTATTACCGCCGCATCGTGCTCTGTCAACGCTAAAAACCTCAATGTCAACTTACCCTCCGCCACGGTAAATAATTTTGCAAATGTAGGCAGCACTTCAATATTTACTCCATTCAGCATAAATTTAACCTGCCCAAACAGTGTAAATACATACATGATTTTTACCGACAACAATAATATTGTCAATACAAGCAATCAGATTTTAATCAATAGCAACTCTATCGCCAAAGGTATTGCCGTACAAATTAAAAAAGGTGATGGCAGCCTGGTATCACTTGGCCCGGATTCACCCAATATCAACACTACAAATCAGTTTCTGGTAAAGAGTAATATGATAGGAACACAATCCATTCCATTTACTGCTGGAATTATTCGCACTGGGCCAATAACACCTGGCGCATTTACAGCCGAGGTTACATTTACTTTTTCGTATCAGTAAACATGTAAATCCAGCTCCGCAAACTGACAGATTCTTTCTATACATTTAAAAATGGCCGCTTGCACATGCAGGCAGCCATTGTTTTGTCTGGCGCAATTTTCAGTTTCAGCCCTGCATCAGCGCCTTGCCGGCTGATGTGCTTTTATGGCCAGCCTTCAGCAGCCCACTGACACTTCCACCGGAGAGCACCCTCATGCCCGGCAGGTTCTGGCCAAAGAAATAGCAAAAACGGGAACCCTGCACAAAGGGAAAGATGTTGTCGTGGTAGTGCATCGGCGCATCTACATTACCGACCAATATCAACAAGCTATCCGGCCTGGGCTGCTGCAACGTGCTACGGCGCTGCTGATAGCAGGCAGCAGAAAACATCGCAGAAATCTTATTACATACCAATTAAATATTGCTTTGACATATTTACTGCTAGTCAATTTTTGAGACAGAGAAATTTCCAATGCTTTTCAGGAAAAATCATTGATATGGCATTATTTTATTTGACTAGAATTTAAAACCTGATTCAGCCTTGAAAAGCTCAAATCAAGCACGTAGGCCAGCATTCTTGCATCATCAATAAAATTACAACATCGCACATTAAACTCAATTAACAGGAAACCATATGAGGTTTGTTATATATAAACCGGCAAACATGGCTTTGCCATGTAGCACAAGCCATTTTTTTATATTGATAATACTTTCATTCTTCCTTTCCCACGCAGGACTTGCTGCCTGCACTGGAAGCGAAGTTGTAGTTACGATACCAAACCTTAATTTCAATTTAAACAACATTCCACTGCAGGGGAAAATTAGCAGTGAAATCATTACGCCGGAGCAATCGCTAGGCTCGTGCAAGGCTACCGGCACTGAAAACCCTAGCCTTTCATATCGAACAGTAAGTGATCCCGGAGGTAGTTCAAGCCTGATCATGGGAAAGATGATTTATACGACGAGTGTGCCTGGAATTGGCTATGCAATTGGACTAGAACCCACAAATTTTTGCTTGGGAAATGGAATTTATTGGGTTCCCTTTACTACCTGCAAAGTACCTGTCAGCGGTACAACCACCGCAACATTCAATGCCAAACTCCACTTCCAACTTTACCGGATTGGCGCCATCAGCAATGCCACCAACATAACCATTTTCAGAAATAATTTTGCCATAAGAGAATATAATCTCTTCGATAGCGAAATAACATTCACGTCTACATATCAGTCATCTTTGCCATTCAATATGACTGTTAATACTTGCAGCTTACAATCAGCCAGCATTAGCAATATCATCCTCCCTAAAATAACCAGCAATGCCTTGCCCAGCATAAATAGTCGTGCAGGCAGCACGCCATTCATCCTGACGATTAATTGTCCGAACAATACCAATCTGAATATCACTTTTACCGACAATAACAAGATTGGCCAAACCACGAATATTCTGACCTCTACTACAGCATCGATCGCCAAAGGCGTAGGTATTCAATTGCAATACAACGGTAATATCATCAGCTTTGGTCCGGACTCAGCCGAGCCTGGCACCACCAACCAGATTGTGCTGAATTCCAACCTCGCCGGTGTGCAAAGCTTCCCGTTCACCGCCTCATATATCCGTACCGGTGCGGTGACACCCGGCTCCATGTCAGCCACAGCCACCTTCACCCTGTCCTACCAATAAAAAATGGCCGCTTGCACATGCAGGCGGCCATTGTTTTGTCTGGCGCAATTTTCAGTTTTTGCCCTGCATCACCGGCTTGCTGGCCGGCGTGCTTTTGGGGCGCGCCTTCAAGAGCCAGCTTACGCTGCCACCGGCCAGCACCGCCCACAGCGGCGAACCCAGCCCGGCGATGGTGACACCCGATGCAGCCACCACAAAAGTGAGCAAGGCGGCTTCGCGGTGGCCTTCGTCCATCAAGGCGGCAGTGAGCGAGGACGCCAGCGTGCCGAACAGCGCCAGCCCGGCGGCAGTCACCACCAGCGCCTTGGGCAGCAGCAGCACCAGGCCGGCCAGTGCGCCACCGGCAATGCCCAGCACGATGTAGAGCGCACCGCACACCAGCCCGGCCATATAGCGGCGTTGCGGGTCCGGATGGGCTTCCGGCCCGGTGCAGATGGCGGCGATGATGGCCGCCAGCGTCACACCATGCCCGCCCAGCGGGGCGGTGATGACCGAGGCCAAGCCCAGCACGGTAACCGGCGAGCGGGCCGGAATGTGATAACCGGAAGCAGACAGCACCGCCATGCCCGGCAAGAACTGGCTGGTGAGTGCCAGCAGCGCCAGCGGCAGCGCCAGGTTGATGAAGGCCGTCCACGACCACTGCGGCATGGTGAACAAGGGGCCGCTGCTGCCCTGCCAGCTGCCCGCCGTACCATACATGCCTTGCCAGCTGGCAATGGCCAGCCCCAGGCCAATGGCGGCCAGCAGCGCAAAGCGCGGAAACAGCTTGCGGCCGACAAAGAACAGTACCGTCATCGGCACCACCAGCAGCGCCTGCTGGCTGGCGGCACCGGCCACATCGGCAACAAAGTGGAACAGGATGCCGCCCAGCATGGCGGCAGCCAGCGAGGCCGGGAAAATCTTCATCAGTTTGTCGAAGGCACCGCTCACCCCCACCAGGGTGACAATGACGGCGGCAGCCAGAAACGCCCCCACCGCTTCGCCATAGGGCACGCCGGGCAGCGCCGCCAGCAACAGTGCAGCGCCGGGCGTGCTCCAGGCGGTAATCACCGGCACCCGCCAGCGCAGGGTCAGCCAGATACCGGCCACGCCGGAGGCAATGGACACTGCCCATACCCAGGAGCCAAGCTGGGCGGCACTCAGCCCGGCGGACTGGGCAGCGTGCACAATGATAAGAAAGGGGCCGGAATAACCCACCAGCAGTGCCAGCACTGCGGCAAGCCCGGCCGAAGGCGAGAAATGGGACCAGCTGAACGGCACACGATCAGCATGCGTCTGGCTGGCAGCGGACTCTCGCGGGGAAAGCGTGGACATGGATGAACTCCAGGATGCGTCAATGCACACAGGGTAAACAATGTCGGCCGGTCTGCCTTCCCACACGCCAGGCAAACAGCGTAGACTGGGCTGAATCTGTTATATAGAACAGCGATGACCGACACTCCGCTCTACCTGCATATCGCCCGCCAGCTGCAAGCGCGGCTGGACAGTGGCGAATGGCCGCCGGGCAGCCGCCTGCCCGCCGTGCGTCAACTGGCGGCCGAACACGGCGTCAACACGCTGACGGCACTGGCGGCCTATCGCTATCTGGAAGAACAACAGCGTGTGGTGGCACGTCCGCGCAGCGGTTTCTTTGCGGCCTTGCCGCGTCATGTGGCGGAAAACAGCCATGCCACCCTGCCCGGCCCCACCGCCGCCGCACTGGTGGACGTGGACAGCCGCATGAGCAATCTGATCCGCCTGTCGGCGTCCTCCACCCGTCAGCAATTGCATATGGCCGAGGCGCACCACAGCCTGTATCCGGCGCAGGAATTGTCCCGGCGCATGCAAATGCGGCTGGCCCGCCAGCCGGAGCTGATTGGCGCTTACCTGCCCACCGCCGACCAGCAACAGCTGTACCAGCAAATACGTCGGCTGGCGGCTAGCTGGCAGCTGGATATTCCGGCCGACCACATCCTGTTCACCCAGGGCATCACCGAGGCCATCAGCCTGTCGCTGCGCCACCTCACCCGCCCGGGCGATGTGGTGGCAGTGGAAACACCGGTGTACTTCGGCCTGCTGCAAACCCTGCAGACGCTGGGCCTGAAGGCGCTGGAAATTCCCTGCACGCCGGATGCCGGGCTGTCGCTGGAGGCGCTGGAATTCGCCCTGCGCCACGGTGCCCCGGTGAAATGCCTGGTGACGGTGACCAACTTCCAGAACCCCACCGGCGCGCTGATGCCGGACGACAACAAAAAACGCCTGCTGCAACTGGCGCGCCGCTATGGCCTCACCATCATCGAGGACGATGTGTTTGGCGAGCTGTATTTCGGCAACCAGCACCCCAGCCCGCTCAAGGCCTGGGACCGTGACGGCGACGTGATTTACTGCTCGTCCTTCACCAAGAGTTTTGCCCCGGCCTTCCGCCTGGGCTGGCTGTCCGGCGGGCGTCACCACGCCGCGCTGGAACGGCTGCGCGAAAGCAGCAGCCTGGTCAGCCCGGCCATCTTGCTGGCGGTATTGTCCGAGATGCTGGCCAGCGGCGACTACGCCCGCATCAGCCAGCGCATCCGCCAGCAGCTGAAACAGCAAATGGAACAACTGAGCGATGCCGTGCTGGACGCCTTCCCGCGCGGCACCCGGGTACGGCGGCCGCAAGGTGGCATGCTGCTGTGGGTGGAAGGCCCGGAAGGGCTGGACAGCCAGGCCTTGCTGGAAGCCGCGCTCTCCCGCTCCATCAGCTTTGCGCCCGGTCTGGTGTTCTCCGCCGAGCCGCGTTTTGGCCACTGCCTGCGTATCAACTGCGGCCAGCCCTGGTCCACCCAGCTGGCCGAGGACATTCACTTGCTGGGCTGGCTGGCAGCAGAACAACTGGCCGGGCGGCTGTGATGGAGCAGGTGGATTGCGTGGTAATAGGCGCGGGCGTGGTGGGGCTGGCCATTGCTCGCCAACTGGCCATGGCCGGGCGCGAAGTGCTGATTTGCGAGGCGGAAGGCCAGATTGGCCAGCACTGTAGCAGCCGCAACAGCGAGGTGATTCACGCCGGGCTGTACTACCCCACGGGTAGCCTGAAGGCGCGGCTGTGCGTGCAGGGCCGGGCCATGCTGTACCGCTATTGCGCCGAGCGGCACATCCCGCACCAGCGTATCGGCAAGCTGCTGCTGGCCAACACAGCTGACGACATGCCGCGCTTGCAGGACATTGCCCACCGCGCTGTCGCCAATGGCGTGGACGACCTGCAATGGCTGGATGCCGCCGGGGTGCGGGCACTGGAACCGGCGCTGCACACACATGCTGCCTTGCTGTCTCCCTCCACCGGCATTATCGATAGCCACGCCTTGCTGCAAGCCCTGCTGGCTGATGCCGAAGCCCACGGCGCGCAACTGGCCTGCCACTCCCAGCTCAGCCGTGGCCGGGTAATGCGGGATGGCATGGAACTGGAAATCGCCGGCATCACCATCCAGGCCAAATCAGTCATTAACGCAGCCGGGGCCTGGGCACCTGCCGTTGCCGCCAGCATGGCCGGTGTTCCACGTGAAACCATCCCGACAGCCCACTACGCGCGTGGCGTGTATTTCAGCCTGAGCGGGTGTTCGCCGTTTTCGCGGCTGATTTACCCGCTGCCGGAAGCGGGCGGGCTGGGCTGCCACCTGACGCTGGATCTGGCCGGACAGGCACGCTTCGGCCCGGATGTGGAATGGATAGACAGCGTGGACTACCGGCTGGACCCAACGCGCGCTGCTGCCTTCTATCACAGCATCCGCCGCTGGTGGCCGCAGTTGCCGGACGGCGCGCTGCAGCCGGGCTATGCCGGGGTACGAGCCAAACTGGCGGGGCCGGGCGAGCCGGATGCCGACTTTGTCATTCAAGGCCCAGCCCAGCATGGCGTGGCCGGGCTGATCAACCTGTACGGCATTGAATCCCCCGGCCTGACCAGCTGCCTGGCGCTGGCTGCGCTGGTGGGTGCCATGGCCAATCACACCACATGAGGCAGACATGACAGACAGCCCCACCCTGCACTCCATCAATCTGGCAGCGGTCAGCCCGATGCTGATCGAAGGCCGCCGCATCATGAGCGGCATCAACAAGCTGCCGGTCAGCACCCTGCAACGGCCCGAAGCCATTGCGGTGGGCAAGCTGGGGCTGGCGGGCGACGAGCAGGCCGACCCCACGGTGCACGGCGGGCTGGCCAAGGCTGTTTACGCCTATCCGCTGGAACACTACCCGTTCTGGCAGCAAGCCTGCCAGCAGCATGGTTCGCGCCATGCCGGCAGCCCATTGCACCACGGCATGCTGGGAGAAAACCTCACCATCAGCGGCCTGCTGGAACAGGATGCCTACGTGGGCGATGTGCTGGAATTTGCCGATTGCCGACTGCAAATTACCGAGCCGCGCCAACCCTGCTTCAAGTTTCAGGCGCACATGGACATGCGCCTGGCGGTGAAGCTGATGGCGCAAAGCGGCCATTGCGGCTTTTATCTGGCGGTACTGCAAACCGGCACACTGCGCGCCGGGGAGTCCTTCCGCATCCTGCCCGGCCCGCGCCAACTGAGCATGGCCGAAGCCTTCCGCCGCCGCTTGCGCCGGCTGGATTGAAGCCGCCGCGTAAGCCGACAGCATTTGGCGAAATGCGCCGCTCATGTAGAATCAGGCAGCCTCCAACACCGCAGCATACTGACAAACGACCCGCCACCATGATCATTCTCAATCAGCGCCAGCAGGAACTGCTGGGCATCGTCCATCGCGAAAGCTATGTCACCGTGGAAAAGCTGGCCGCCCATTTTGGCGTCACCCACCAGACCATACGCCGCGACATTGCGCTGATGGCGGAACACCAGCTGCTGCAGCGCTATCACGGCGGTGCCAGCGTGCTGTCCAGTGTGGAAAACGTGGCCTACAACGCCCGTCAGGTGCTGTGCATCGAGGAAAAGCGCCGGCTGGCCGCGCTGCTGGCCAAACAGATTCCCGACAATGCGTCCTTGTTCATCAATATCGGCACCACCACCGAGGAAGTGGCCAAGGCACTGCACCGCCATCGCGGCCTGCGGGTGATCACCAACAACCTGCACGTGGCCGACATGATGTGCGACTACCCGGACTGCGAGGTCATCGTGCTGGGCGGCGTGTTGCGCAAGCGCGACCGCGGCATCACCGGCGAAGCCACGGTGCAGCTGATCCGCCAGTTCAAGGTGGACTACGGCATCATCGGCATTTCCAGTATCGAAAACGACGGCGTGCTACGCGATTACGACTATCGTGAAGTACGCACCTCGGAAGCCATCATCCAGCAATCGCGCCAGGTGCTGCTGGCGGCGGACCATTCCAAGTTCGGCCGCCCGGCGCTGGTGGAACTGGGCCATCTGTCCCAGGTGCATGCCTTGTTTACCGACAAGCCGGTGCCGCCGGAAATGCAGGCGGTGATTGCCGAAGCAGGTACCCAGCTGTTTGTGGCGGACTAAGACCCGCTGACAAAACCCCCGCTCCTGCGGTGCGCCTCCTTGCCGTACACTTTGTACTGTCTGCGTCGGCGCGCCTTGGCCCGGATTCTCTACGCGGTTTTGTTAACAGCGCTGAGCGAACCTCTGCCACGCCAGCCTGCCCAAACCAGTTCCCGCCACGCGTGTGCACAATCGGTTCACGATCTGGCGAACGACGGGTCAGGCAAGGCGAAAGGGCGTGAAAAAGCGCAAGGGACATGGCGTCCATCCGCATTTTGAACGACATTCCAACGCAGGATCGCCCGAGTATCACCGCTCGTTAACTGCTTCCAAGGAGTCATGCATGTCCGCATTCACCCGCCACACCCTGTCCATCGGCCTGTCTGCCCTGCTGCTGGCCGCCACTGCCCAGGCCGAACTGGCCAAGGGTGCCGCCGCACCGGACTTCAACACCGAAGCCTCGCTGGGCGGCAAGCGCTTTCAGTACTCGCTGAACGAGGCGCTGAGCCACGGCCCGGTGGTGCTGTATTTCTATCCGGCGGCCTTTACCAGCGGCTGTACCGTGGAAGCCCACCTGTTTGCCGAAGCCACCGACAAGTTCAAGGCGCTGGGGGCCACGGTGATTGGCGTATCCGGCGATGACATCGAAAAGCTGCAACGCTTTTCCGTGTCCGAATGCCGCAGCAAGTTTCCGGTGGCGGCGGACGGGGATCGCAAAATCATGAAAGCCTACGACGCGGTGATGATTCCCGGCACCAGCTACGCCAGCCGCATTTCCTACGTGATCACCCCGGATCACAAGGTGTGGTACAGCTATAACGCCATGGCCCCCGACCAGCACGTCAGCAATACGCTGAAGGCGCTGGAAGCGTGGAAGGCGGCGGGTCACTAAGACCCGCTCACAAAACCCCCGATTCTGCGTTGCGCCGACTTGCCGTACTCACTGTACTGTCTGCGTCGGCGCGCCTTGACTCGGGTGCTCTACGAGGTTTTGTGAGCGGCTCTAAACCGGTCTCAGCCAGCCCGCGCCGCCAGCGCCGCCCCGCCGATGATGGCAAGGCAGGACAGCAACAGGCTCCAGCTGGGCGTGGCCAGACCTGCGCCCAGCAGCAATAGTGTAGAGATCAGCGGTGCTGCGTAGGACAGCACGCCAAGCAGCGGCAGATTGCCCTGCTTCATGCCGATATCCCAGGTGAAGAAGGCAATGCCCACCGGCCCCAGCCCCAGCGCCAGCACGCCCAGCCAAGCCGTCCACGGTGCCATCCATACCGTGGTTTCGCCATACAGATGACACAGCGCCGCCAGCACGGCAGTTGCGGCACAGAACCAGCCCACCGCATCGGTCGGCACCTGTGCCACCAGACGGCTGGCCACCGAATACAGCGACCAGATCAGCGCGCACAACAGCGCCATCAGATAGCCCGGCAGATACTGGCTGGCAAAACCGCCCAGCCCGCCGCCCAGCAACAGCCAGCAGCCGCCTAGCGCCAGCAGGCCACCCAACAGATGCCAGCGTGACAGGCGATGGCCGGGCAGCAAGGCGGAAAACAGCAGAATCAGCAGCGGCCACAGATAGGCCAGCAGGCTGACCTGCACCGCCGGGGCCAGCCGCATGGCCAGAAAATAGCAAAAGTGATAAGCAAACAGGCCACCCACTCCCAACGCCCAGGCTAGCGGCGGCTGACGCAGAAAGCCAAGCGGTGACTGACCGGTGCGCAGCCATTTGGCCAGCATCAGGCCGAAGGCCAGCGCAAAGGTCATGGCCAGCAGCTGGAATGGTGGAAACACCCCGGCAGTCAGCCGGGTCAGCAGGGCAAGACTGCCCCACAGCATGATGGACAGACTGCCGATCAGGGTAGCCTGGTGACGGGTAAGCATGGGAAACACTCTCAGACAAGCAAAACCGCAGTGTAGGCAGGATGGCACGCGGCGACTTTGCCGGTCCGGCGGGCTTATTTGGCCGGATGGCGAAAATGGCTGGGCGCAACGCCGAAATGGCGGCGGAAGCGGTCGCTGAACGCGGACAGGCTGGCATAGCCGCACTGCTCGGCCACCTGCTGCACCGGCAAGCTGCCCTGCTCCAGCAACAGCCAGCCATGCTGCATGCGCTGCTCCAGCTGGTACTGGCCGGGGCTCATGCCCAGCTGACGGCGGAACAGCTCCGACAGCTGGCGCACGCTCAGGTGGGCCGCCGCCGCCAGCTGTGCCAGGCTGATGTCTTCGGCAAAGCGCGCATCCAGCACCGCACGGGCCGCGGCCACGCGCCGGTCCAGCCGGCTGTCGGCACCGGCACGTTCCGCCAGCAGCTGGGTGAGCAACAGCAGCATCTGCCGCCGGCTGTGTTCTGCCGCTGCCGGGCGGGAGAGCTCGGCACGTAAAAACCCGACATAAGCCAGCAAGCTGGCATCCAGCGGCAAAAAGGCAGGCAGGCTGGCCAGTTGCGGTGCCAATGCCGCCGGGACATTGGCCACCACGAAGGCATTGTCACCGGGCGCAGCAAAGCCATGGCTGTTACCTGCGGCAATCACCGCCAGCTGGCCGGCCTGCACCACGCCGCCACGGCCCTCGACATCCAGCTCCAGGCAGCCATGCGCCGGCAGCACCAGCTGATGGTAATCATGCTGATGCTGGTGGCTTTCCTGCTGGTAACTGCGCAGCTCCAGCAGCAGGTCGTCTTGATGGGGCATGGCGCTATGGTAGCGGCACGGAGCGGGGCTGCGTAAAGGGTCACGCAAAAAAAGCCCACCAACAAGGGTGGTGGCCACAGATTACTCTCGCTTTCTGCAAGGAAAGCGAGGCTCCCTTGCAGGGCAAGGGCGGGGGAATTGGGAATAGATAGAAAGGCTGCGGAATCAGTCAGTAAATCGAAAGGCCCGGCTTTGCCGGGTCCTTTGCAATCGCACCAAATCACTTTGTCAGCAGCCTGGGCCTACGGGAGGAGATGGGCGCAAGCCCTGATACAACAAGATACGACCACAACAAATCGTGACGCTTAACCCGGCTGGGCGCTGTGTACTGCCGGGCTATCCGGCTGCACCGCACGCTGGCGGTAAGCGGCCAGCCAGTCTGTCAGCACCGTGCCGGCATTGGCAGGCAGATGCAGACGCAGCTTGCTGCGCCGCCACAGGATGTCTTCCGCGCTAACCGCCCATTCCTGATCCACCAGATAGTTGAGTTCTGCTTCGTACACGCCCGGCAGGATTTCCGCGCCCAGCTCGGCCAGACTGCGGGCGCTGCCGATCAGGGTGTTCAGGCGCGTACCATAGGTTTTCACATAGCGTTGCAGCAGCGCTGCCGGCAGCCAGGGATGGCGCTGCTGGCTGACGGTAAGGAAAGCCGTCGCATCGGCATTCGGCATGTCGCCGCCCGGCAGCGGCACACCGGCCGTCCAGGTAGGTTGGTGATTGCCCAGCAGCGGGGCCAGCCGGTCCACGGCTTCTTCGGCCAGCTTGCGATAGGTGGTGATCTTGCCGCCAAACACCGACAGCATCGGCGCGCCATTGCTGTCCAGCTCCAGCGCATAATCGCGGGTCACACTGGAGGCATTGCTGGCGTCGTCGTCCAGCAGCGGGCGCACGCCGGAGTAGGTGCTCAGTACATCGTCCGGGCCAATCTGGCTGTTGAAGTAGCGGTTGCTCATGCGGCACAGGTAGTCCACCTCGTCGGCATCAATCTGCACGGTACCCGGATCGTCGTGGTATTCCACATCGGTGGTGCCGATCAGGGTGAAGTCGTTTTCGTACGGGATGGCAAAGATGATGCGCTTGTCCGGGTTCTGGAAAATATAGGCATAGGGGTGATCAAACAGCTTTTTCACCACGATGTGGCTGCCTTTCACCAAACGGATGGACTTGGGCGATGGCAGCTGCAAGGTGTCTTTCAGCAGACTTTCCACCCAGGGGCCGGCGGCATTCACCACGGCGCGTGCCTTCACCTGTTCCTGACGGCCATCTTCGTGTTGCAAGGTGCATAGCCAGTGCTCGCCTTCGCGCCGCGCTGCCACACAGGCGGTGCGGGTGACAATGCGCGCGCCGTGTTCGGCTGCCGCCATGGCATTGAGCACCACCAGGCGGGCATCCTGAACCCAGCCGTCGGAATAGACAAAACCACGCTTGAACGCGGCTTTCAGCGGTGCGCCGGAGGGGTGCTTGGCAAAGCTGATGGTTTCCGAGCCGGGCAGTACTTCGCGGTGGGCCAGGTGGTCGTACAGAAACAAGCCGCAGCGGATCATCCATTCCGGGCGCTGGGCCTTGTCGTGCGGCATCACGAAACGCAGCGGCCAAATGATGTGCGGCGCAGCCTTGAGCAGCACTTCGCGCTCCTGCAGCGCCTTGCGCACTAGGCCAAACTCATAATATTCCAGATAGCGCAGGCCGCCATGTATCAGCTTGGTACTGGCCGACGAGGTGTGCGAAGCCAGATCATCCTTTTCGCACAGCAGTACGGACAGGCCACGGCCTGCCGCATCGCGGGCAATGCCTGCACCATTGATGCCGCCGCCAATCACCATCAGGTCATAGAGTTTCACAGTGCAATCCTCGGTCTTGTCTGTATCCGGCCTGCGCCTGTCACTACAGGGCAAGAAGGCGGATTTTGCTGGTTGATGCTTGTTAGCATAGAGTCATGCGAATATAAATTCAACATCAAATGTTCGTTTGCGTTCGTTTTGTGCGCTGCAATGTGCGTATTGACCACAATGATCTTTGTTTAGTTTTCCATCTGCCAGCCAGACAGCACCACCCTGTCTAGCACGAGCACAGGCCGCCCAACCATGCACAGCCGGCCGCACCAGCACGACATGCACATAAAAAAAGCCACCCGCAGGTGGCTTGCCGGCCCCGCAAGCACGGGGCGACCAGGAGCAAATCGGTTTACAGATGGGTATAGGTAAGCGCTGCCAGCGTGCCACCCAGCAAGGAGCCGACCACCGGCACCCAGGCATAGCCCCAGTCGCTGGAACCCTTGCCCGGAATGGGCAGCAGCGCATGCATGATGCGCGGGGCCAGATCGCGCGCCGGGCTCATTGCATAGCCGGTGGTGCCGCCCAGCGACACACCGATACCCAGTACCAGCAAGGCCACCGGCAGGGCATCCATCGCGCCCAGCGACAGCTTGGGTGCCACCATGCTGAGAATGGCAAACACCAGCACAAAGGTGGCCAGCACCTCGGACAACAGATTGCCCGGCAGGCTGCGGATGGCCGGGCCGGTGCAGAAGGTGGCCAGCTTGAGATCGGCGCAGTCGGTGGTCTCGTAATGCTTGCGGTACATCACCCACACCAGCAGCGCGCCCATCATGCCACCCAGCATCTGCGCCAGGATGTAACCCGGAGCACGTGCCCATTCAAACTTGCCGGCCACCGCCAGCGCCACGGTAACCGCAGGGTTCAAGTGCGCACCACTGATGGCCGCGACGCTGAATACACCGACAAACACCGCCATCGCCCAGCCAAAGGCAATCACGATCAGGCCGCTGTTATGGCCCTTGGTATTGCTCAGCAGCACATTGGCCACCACGCCATTGCCCAGCAACACCAGCAGGGCGGTTCCGATAAATTCACCAAACAAAGGGTTCATGCAGGGTCTCCGCGCCATGACTCCCGCTACCACCGGCTACTCTGGCAGATGGCTGCTCTTTCATGGCGTCAGTTACTGGCAGCAGGCCCGGGCGGGACGATCTTGCTGTCGTCCGGCTCCGGCTTGCTGTCCGTCATCACACAAGGAAATCACACAGCCGGACCGCTGGCAGTAAGCCCCCTGTGCACGACCCGGGCATGGCCGTGACAGGAATGGCGACGGCTGTGTGCAGGAAGGTCATCAGGCGTCGGCCCAGGCCTTGGCGGCATTGACGGCGCGCACCCAGCCACGGACATTGGCCTCTACCTGTTCCGGGGCCATGCTTTGCCGGAAGCGGCGGTCCAGTTGCCACTGGCCCTGGATGTCCTCCACCCCGGCCCAGTAGCCCACGGCCAGACCAGCCAGATAGGCCGCGCCCAGCGCGGTGGTTTCGGTAATTTTCGGCCGTACCACGTCCACGCCGAGAATGTCGGACTGGAACTGCATCAGCAGTTCGTTGACGGTGGCTCCGCCATCCACGCGCAATTCGGCAATGGCCATGCCGGCATCGGCTTCCATGGCCTTGAGCACGTCCATGGTCTGGTAGGCAATGCTGTCCAGTGCAGCGCGGGCAATGTGCGCGGCCTTGGTTCCCAGCGTGGCGCCGACGATGGTGCCGCGCGCATCCTGGTTCCAGTGCGGCGCACCCAGGCCGGCAAAAGCCGGAACCAGGTAGACGCCGTCACTGTCGGCCACTTCCTGCGCCAGCGGGCCGACATCGGCCGAGTGGCGGATGATGCCCAGGCCGTCGCGCAGCCATTTCACCACCGCGCCACCAATGAAAATGGACCCTTCCAGCGCGTAATGCACCTTGCCATCCACTTGCCAGGCAATGGTGGTCAGCAGCTTGTTGGTGGATTCAATCGGCTGTTCACCGGTATTCATCATCATGAAGCAGCCGGTGCCGTAGGTATTTTTCACCATGCCCGGACGGGTGCACTGCTGGCCGAACAAGGCAGCCTGCTGGTCACCGGCTACGCCGGCAATCGGGATTTCCACCCCCAGATGGGCGGCATGGGTGTGGCCATACACTTCGCTGGAGCTTTTTACTGCCGGCAGCATGCTGGCCGGAATGCTCAGGATGTCCAACAGTTCGGCATCCCACTCCAGCGTGTGGATGTTGTACAGCATGGTGCGTGAGGCATTGGACACGTCGGTCACGTGTACCTTGCCGTGGGTGAAGTTCCAGATCAGCCAGCTGTCCACGGTGCCGAAGGCCAGCTTGCCGGCCTCGGCACGGGCACGTGCGCCCGGCACATTGTCCAGAATCCACTTGATCTTGCTGCCCGAGAAATAGGCATCCACCAGCAGGCCGGTCTTGTTGCGGATGGTGTCGGCCAGGCCGCGTTCTTTCAGCTGGTCGCAGAAAGCGGCGGTGCGGCGGTCTTGCCAAACGATGGCGTTATACACCGGCAGGCCGGTTTCGCGGTCCCACACAATGGTGGTTTCGCGCTGGTTGGTGATACCGATGGCGGCAATGCTGCGGCCGTCGATACCGGCCTTGGCCACGGCTTCGGCAGCCACACCGGCCTGACCGCCCCAGATTTCCTGCGGGTCGTGTTCCACCCAGCCCGGCTGCGGGTAAATCTGGCGGAATTCCTTTTGCGCCAGCGATACGATGTCGCCGGCCTGGTTGAACAGAATGGCACGCGAACTGGTCGTGCCCTGATCCAGCGCCAGAATGAACTGGTTCTTCATGTGAGATGTCTCCTTGGCAATCCAAAGGCCGTTGCTGGCCGAGCGTTTTTGCTGACTGGTTTTGACGGCATCGCCTCAAGCCCTGCGGTACGCCGGGGCGGGCTGGCAATCTTTGTTATGTTGTTTTTTGTATTTATGATGTTCGTTTTATTTTCGGCCAATTCTAGTTAACACGCTTCAGCTGTCAATCAGCACGCATAAAACTTTCGTACATGTCTGAAATCCGACCTCGCCATCGCCGGTTCCAGCGCATTTTGCAGCGCAAGATATCGTAAATGCGAATGGTCTGTAAGTACCGAACTACAAGGATTTGCGCTTTTCTTGCTTTGCAGCAAGCAAGCGTTGCGGCATAGAGGGGCAAAATAACAACACCAATGGCAGGCTGCGCAAGAAAAACGCGCATAAAGCGCGCCCGGATTTTTTCCCAACTGACAAGGTGGCAACACCCAGCCCAAGTGCCTGCAAGGTAGCAAAGCCACTACATTCCAGTTGTGGCAGCATGTTGCGAAAAGCAAGAGACCAGAGTCGGCAACCCGCCGACTGATCAGGTCCACCCGACAACACCCCGCCAGCGCAGACCGGCACCGACAAGGACAAGTACATGCTCCGCAATACCAAGATTCTCGCCACGCTGGGCCCGGCATCCAGCACCCCGCAGCAAATCCTGGCGCTGGCCCGCGCCGGGGTGAACGTATTCCGTCTGAACATGAGTCATGGCAGCCACGACGATCACCGTGCCCGGCTGGCTGCCATCCGCGCCGCCGAAACCGAGCTTGGTCGCCCCATTGGCGTGCTGGTGGACCTGCAAGGCCCCAAGCTGCGCATTGGCACCTTCCCGCAAGGGCCTGTCACCGTGCGCGTCGGCCAGCCCTACCGCTTTGTGCTGGACCTGGTGGACGGCGATGCCAGCCAGGTCACCCTGCCGCACCCGGAAGCCTTTGCCGCGCTGGAACACGGCCATCACATCCTGGTGAACGACGGCAAGCTGTCGTTTCACGTGGAACGTGTGCAGGACCGGGTGATTGAAACCACGGTGGTGGTGGGCGGCGAGCTGTCCGACCGCAAGGGTTTCAACCTGCCGCAAACCATCCTGCCGCTGTCGGCCATTACCCCGAAAGACCGCAAGGACGCCGAATTCGCCCTGCAGGAAGGAGCGGACTGGATTGCGCTGTCCTTTGTGCAAACAGCTGAAGATGTGCGCGAACTGCGCCAGATGATAGGCAGCAGCGTGGGCATTGTGGTGAAGATTGAAAAACCGTCCGCCGTGGACCAGCTGGACGAGATTGCCGAACTGGCCGATGCGGTGATGGTGGCACGCGGCGACCTGGGCGTGGAGCTGCCGCCGGAAGACGTGCCGGTGGTGCAGCGCCGTATCGTGCACCAGTGCCGCCACCTGGGCCGTCCGGTGATTGTGGCAACCCAGATGCTGGAATCCATGATTACCGCCCCCACCCCCACCCGTGCCGAGGCCAACGACGTGGCCACCGCCGTGTATGAAGGTGCCGATGCAGTGATGCTGTCGGCGGAAACCGCCGCCGGCTCCTTCCCGATAGAAGCGGTGCAAATCATGGACCGGGTGATCCGTCGCGTGGAAAGCGCACCGGACTACCGCCGCGTGATGTCGCTGGACTACAGCGCCGCCGATGCCCCGGAACAGGCCGACGCCATTGCCGCCTGCGTGCGCAAGGTGGCCGCCATCCTGCCGGTCACCGTCTCCGCCGCCTTCACTACCTCCGGTTCCACCTGCCTGCGGCTGGCACGCGAACGGCCGCATACGCCCATCATGGGCATCTCGCCACGGCTGAGCACCGCCCGCCGTCTGACTCTGGTATGGGGCGTAGTGGCCTATAACGGCCCGGATGCAGAGAATCTGGAAGACATGGTGGTGAAAACCACCTTCTGCGCCACCAAGCTGGGACTGGCTGAGCAGGGCAAGCCAATGGTGATTATCGCCGGTGTGCCGTTTGGGACACCGGGTGCCACCAATCTGCTGCGTATTGTCTACCCCTGATTCTCCCTGCACATGAAAAAAGCCGCCAGAGGAGCCATTCCCTGGCGGCTTTTTCATGTGCGCTCCAATCAGTCGGTGCCGTAGTGCGGCGAGTACGGCCCGAACAGCAAGCCATTGTAATGACCGGCCGACAACAAGCGATTGCTGGTAATACCAGCCACATCATGGCCGCTGTCGCTCAGGTTGTTGGCAATCTGCTTGATGGCCGCGGAAATCAGCATGCCCACCAGGCCACCGTTATTGTTATTGTTCTGGTTTTCGGCGCTGGAAGCACTGGCACTGCCGCTCCACAGCTCGGTACCTGTACGCAGGTCCACCAACCGGGCCGAAGCCGCCACCACGGTGACACTGTCCAGCACGGTGTAGGTGGAACCGTATTTGCTGATGGTGACATACAGCCCCGCATCGGCACCAAAGATGTCACGCAGCTTGGCCGGTGCCACTTGATGGATATCACCGGCCACGGTCAGGCCGTTCTGCTTGAAGGTGCTGTCCACCAGTGCCACCGGCAGTACATAGTAGCCGGCTTCAGCCAGCGGGTAGGTCAGCACCGACAGTACGCTGTAGCTGGCGTTGACATCCGGCGAGTTGTTCAAGGGCGGCAGCACCAGGATGCTTCTGGGCTTGCTTTCCTTGTACGCAGTGTAATCACGCTTGGCTGGCGGCTGGCTGGCGGCGCAGGCAGACAACAGGGCTGCCACGGCCAGGCAGCTGATCAATCGGAAAAAATGTCGCATGGTCGGTCCTTACTTCCGGTATTTCTTCAGCAGGAAATCGATATAGGCTGCCGACTCGGGAAAGGCGGCTTTCTCGGCCTCTAGCTGCTGCAAGGCCAGGTCGTCGCGCCCGGTTTCGGCATACAGCATGCCCAGATGCGCCCGGTAGCCCGGCGGGGGAACATTGCCCTTGGCAGCAATGCGCTCCAGACCTTTTTCCAGCTCGGTGATCTGCTGTTGCGGGCTCTGGCCCTTGAAGTGCTCATACACCTGCGGTTGATAGCCTTCCCACTGGTACAGTGTCTTGGGTACCTGTACACAGGCCGCCAGCAGACAAAGGCTCAGCAGCGGCAGGACCCGGCGTGATGCTTTGGAAATCGTCATGACCAAGCACCCCGCCTTAGTTACGAGCCGGTTGCCAGGTACCGGCATCCACTGCTTCGGTCAGGCGGTTTACCGCTTCGCGGATGGCCAGATCCAGTACCTTGCCATTCAGGGTGGAATCATAGCTGGCGGTGCCGCCAAAGCCGATGACCTCACGATTGGACAGGCTGTACTCACCGGCACCCTGGGTGGAATACACCACTTCGGATGTGGCAGTGTTGACGATATTCAGATTCACTTTGGCATAGGCAATCTGTTGCTTGCCACGGCCCAGAATGCCAAACAGTTGCTGATCGCCCACTTCCTTGCGGCCAAATTCGGTGACATCGCCGGTGATCACGTAATCAGCGCCCTTCAGCTTCTGCGCCTGTTGCTTGATGCTGGCTTCCTGCTTGGTTTCCGCCATATTTTCGCGATCCAGCACATTAAAGCGGCCAGTCTGCTGCAGATGGGTAATCAGAATGGTCTTGGCCTGGCTGCCCAAACGGTCAACACCATCAGAAAACAGCCCGCGCGCATAACTGGACCGGTTATCGAACTTGCCGATGGAAATCGGTGCGCGGACACCCGTATAAGGTTTGGCAACGCTATTGACCTGTGCCACGGCCAGGGATTGCGAGCTCTCGGTCGCGCAGCCAGTCAGGCCCGCCAAGACGCCCAGCAGCAACAGGGCAGTTGTTTTCTGTTTCACGACAATTCTCCACGAATATTCATCACATCTTGATTGGCAATGGCCGCATCCCCGCTGCAAGCCATTAAATGGGCTACGCTACCATACCATTTACATTAATTTAACCATTTAAAATGACGATGAAATACATTATGCCCTGATGAAAATCGTAGGCTTTTGATCTGCAAGAAAAAGCCGTCGCCACCTCAGAAAATACATGGCACACGGAATGATGAATACTTGATGCAGATCAGCCGGTTCAGACCACAGCAGGCGGGCACCATCAGCCAGCTCAACGCTCTGGAGGCGGACTTGACCACCGCTGCGCCAATGCTGGCAGCCTGCGTAAAAATGCATCTACCTCAGTCGCCCACAATGCTGACGCATGTCGGCTCAGGCCGTGGCCGTCACCATCCGCCACGGCGGGTGCATGGACAAAATATGTCGGGCTACCGCCAGCAGCGAAAGCCTGGTGCCAGGCGACAGGCTCATCCGCCCCCCAGTACTGGTCGTTCACTGCGTAAATCCACAGATTGGGCAGCGTGGTATGACGGCCAAAATCGGCATACAAAGCGGCCAGGGCTTGCGGCTCGCAGCTTTGTCCGGGCGATTTTTCCGGATTGCCCCCGGCTCCACCGGCAAAATTGATATAGCCGATCACGCCCGGCGGTGAACTGGCCCCCACAGCCACCGTCAGCAGACCACCAACCGACTGCCCCTCCAGCACGATGGGCTGGCCCGCCCCCCAGGGCTGCTGGCTGATCCAGCGCAGTGCTGCTTGTACGGCCACGCTGCCGCCAGCGGCTGTCTGGCGATAATCCGGATGGCTGCTGCACACCCCCGCTGCCAGCATGCGGGCGCTGTGATATTCCGGATCGCCACCGCCGGTATTGCCATAGCCGGGACGTATCGGTGCGACGACGGCAAAACCCTTGCCCAGCCAGTAAGCCAGCTGACTGCGACCCAGCGGGTACTTCAGCTGATGCCGCTGCTGTGTGCTGCCGGCGCGGCCATGGGAAAACAGCAATACCGGAAACGGACCAAGACCCGCGGGCAGATACAGCAGTGCAGGCATGTCCAGCGTACTGCCGAAGATGCCGGCCCCAGGCAAGGGAATGCTGACATCCTGCGGGCCGGGCACCGTGGCCGCAGCCGCAGGCAGGGCCAGGCTGCCGGCCAGCAATAATGTGCTAGATAAACGGCAACATTCACGCCACATAACCGAACTCCAGAATCCGGGCCAGCAGGGCGGCCAGGCCGGCAGGGTTGTCCTCACTCATGGCATGGCCGGCATCGGCCAGCACATGCACCGTCACGCCATCTGCAGGCAGCCGGTCCAGGTCTGGCTGCGGCAAGGAGCGCGCGCCGAATACCACGCTGCGCGGCATGGTGAGCGCCAATAACTGGCTACGCCAGCTGGGTTCTACACCCTCAACCAGCGATACCGCCGCGCGGTGCACCGCCGGTGCGTGACTGGCGGCCAGCGAACCGGCCCACAGCGGGCTGCCTTCGCGGCTGGCCAGCCGCGCCATGCGCCGTTGGCCACGACTGACAAACTCTTGTTCGCTCATGGCCGCCAACGTACGGCTGAACACGCCGCCACCGGCATCCAGATTCGGTTCCAGCAACACCAGCCGTGTCACCGGTGTCGGACGCAGGCGGCTGGCTGCAATGGCCACGGCCCCGCCCATACTATGGCCGACGATGTCCAGCTGCGGCAGGCCAAGATGATCGATCAGGCCCGCCACGGTTTCGGCATGCGCGGCAATGGTGTAAGCAAAGTCGTCAGGCCGGTCGGAAAAACCGGCACCCAGCAAGTCCAGCAACAAACGCCGTCTTCCGGCCAAGGCCGGATCGGCCGCTATGCGGGGAAAATCGCTGGAGGCAGCACACCCCAGGCCATGGACAAACAATAGTGGAACACCGCTGCCGGGCAGATCGTGATAACGCAAAGCCCCATACGGGCTGTGAAATACTTGCATGAGGATGCCGGGAAACAGATGAAATGAGCGTGGCGCAGTCTACCGCAGCCATGTGACAAGCGGCAGATACAAACGGAATGCAAAACAGGCCGCACGAAAGCGGCCTGCTGCGAATGGAAGGCAAGACTGGTGTTAATCAGTTCTTGCTGTAGATCTGGTCAAACACGCCGCCATCGGCAAAGTGTTTTTTCTGCGCGCTGCGCCAGTCGCCAAACACGTCCTTGAGGGTGAACAGCTTCACCTTGGGGAACTGGCTGGCGTATTTGGCCGCAATCTTGGGGTCACGCGGGCGGTAGTAGTTTTCTGCTGCAATGGTCTGGCCTTCCGGGGTGTAGAGGAACTTCAGATAGGCCTCGGCCTGCTTGCGGGTGCCTTTCTTGTCCACCACCTTGTCCACCACGGCTACCGGCGGTTCGGCCAGAATCGAGATGGACGGGGTGACGATGTCGAACTTGTCCGGACCCATTTCCTTTACCGCCAGCACAGCTTCGTTTTCCCAGGCCAGCAGCACATCACCCAGGCCGCGCTGGGTAAAGGTAAGCGTGGCACCGCGCGCACCGGAATCCAGCACCGGCACATGCTTGAACAACTCAGCCACATAAGCACGGGCCTTGGCTTCATTGCCACCATTCTTCTTCAACGCATAGCCCCAGGCGGCCAGGTAGTTCCAGCGTGCGCCGCCGGAGGTTTTCGGATTGGGGGTGATCACCTGCACGTCATTGCGCACCAGGTCATTCCAGTCCTTGATGTGCTTCGGGTTTCCCTTCTTCACCAGGAACACGATGGTGGAGGTATACGGCGAGCTGTTGTCCGGCAGACGGGTCTGCCAGTTTTTGGGCAGCAGGCCCTCATCGGCCAGCACATCGATGTCGTAAGCCAGTGCCAGCGTGGCCACATCCGCCGCCAGGCCATGCTGGATTGACAGCGACTGCTTGCCCGAACCACCGTGCGACTGTTTGATGGTGAGCTCTTCACCGGTTTTCTTCTTCCACTGCTCGGCAAAAGCCTTGTTCACGTCCTGATACAGCTCGCGGGTGGGATCATAGGACACGTTCAGCAGTTCGGCGGCCTTCAGCGGCGTAACGGCCAGCAGCAGCACGGCTGCCAGCGCTTTCAGATTGGTGCGGATAGTCGTCATGTTGCGGCTCCTGAGTCGATGGGCTTCTGTTGATAGAGCACACTGTAATCAGGATTTATTTAGCACTAGAAATGATTGTTTTTCATTCTGTTATTCGAAATTAATCTAAGCAATGGCATGTCATACATGCCTCTGAAAATTTCATATTGGAATATAAAAACAATTATTGATCACTTTTTGCAATATTGATTTTACCCTATAGTGACCCCATCCGTTTCCGAGGGCTTGCTCATGACCACCATTGCCGACGACTTCGATTTCATCATCCAGCCTGGCTGGAGAGGCAGTGCTGCCGATCACTGGCAAAGCCACTGGCAACAGCGTCTGCAGGCTATCCGTGTGGAGAATGCCAACTGGGAACAGCCCGATCTTGAGGGCTGGCTAGCCGGGCTGGATCAGGCACTGTCACAGGCACGCCGTCCGGCCATCGTGATTGCCCACAGCCTGGGCTGCATTACCGTGGCCCACTATGCGCGACGTCATCCGGACAGGATTGCCGGAGCATTGCTGGTGGCACCAGCCGATGTGGAAAGACCCTTCGTACCGCGCGAACTGATGCCGTTTGCCCCGCTGCCACGCCAGCCGCTGCCCTTTGCCAGCCGTGTGGTGGCCAGCGACAACGACCCTTTCTGCAAATCGGCGCGCGCCGCCCGTATGGCCGGCTACTGGCAAAGCCCGCTCACCTGGCTGCGGGAGGCCGGCCATATCAACGTGGCGTCAGGCCATCACCAGTGGGAAGAAGGTCTGGCCCAGTTGCCGCCCCTTCTGGAGCGTGCTCGCGCCCGGGGCAGCATCGCCGCCTGATGCTCGGCTGGGGAACTGTCTGCGCCGGAAAGTCATCAAAGCTGCTTTGACCACGCTCTCTGGCGGTGTCACACTGCCAGCCTTGTGTTCTCTGATGCCATTTCCGAAAAGGATGTCTCATGTTTGCTGCTAGCCCGATCAAGACCGCCATTGCCGCCCTTGCCCTGACCCTGCCCATGCTGGCTCATGCCGATGCAGCGCAGGATGCGGCGGCCCGGGAACTGGCTCAGGTGATCGGCCTGAACAATATGCCGAATGACCTGGCCAACCGCACCACCGGCTCCGCCGGCCCGCTGCTGCAGGAATACTTCGTCAAGAACAAGATCAACCTGAGCCAGGAACAGCAGAAGAAGGCTCAGGACGGCTTCAAGTCCTATGCCGAAGGCATGCACAAGACCGCAGCCGATTATTTCAACTCCGCGGCAGTGAAAAAGCAGTTTGAACAAGAAGTGGTGAAGAGCTATAGCGCGCAGTTCTCCGCCGCCGAAATGCAGCAGATCGTTGCCTTCTACAAGACACCGGCCGGCCAGAAGCTGATGAAGCAGCAGCCGGTGGTGATCGACAACATCATGAAGAATATGCTGACCTCGGCCGAAAAAACCCTGCTGCCGAAAATGCGCACTGCCGCCGAAACCTACGGCAAGTCCATCAGCAAATAAGTACGCGCATCACAAAGATCAAACGGCCCTGCGGGGCCGTTTTTCATTGATCCTGATGCGGCACCATCAGGACACTCTTGGTGAATGTGCAGGGCTCGGCACCCTGATTGTGATAGCTACATGGCTGATCCAAGGCAAAGCCCAACGACTGCCCGGCCTGCAGCATGTGGTTTTGCTGCAGCAGTTGTACTTGCAGACTGCCTTCCAGCACATACAGCAGCTCCTGGCAGCCGGGGGCGTCGGCCTCGGCGTGATAGCTGTCACCTGCCGCCAACTGCCAGCGCCACAGCTCCAGTGCCATGCCCGGCATGGCCACCGACTCCAGCAGGCTGGCATGGCTGTCGGCGTGTTCGCCCTGCCAGATGCGCAACGGCAAAGCCTGGGCCTTGTCCGTTAGCGACGGCGGGCGCACCACATCGACAAAACGCAGGCCCAATGCCGAGGCCAGCTTGTCCACCGTGGCAATGCTGGCATTGCTTTCCCCGGCTTCGATATTCACCAGCATGCGGCGGCTGATGCCCGCCCGCGTGGCCAGCACTTCCTGACTGTAGCCTTGCTGCATGCGTGCCTGACGCAGATTGTCAGCCACGTTCTGCATCACTTCCAGTGACCCGTTTGCTTGCTTGCTCATGGCGATGTGCAATATATTGCCCAGACGATGATTTGTGCATTATATTTCACTGAAACCCCACCCGCAACGAGACTCCGCCATGACCACGCTGACCGCCACCGCCGGCCTGCCGCCACACCACTCCCGTCTGCCCGACCTGGTGCTGATCGGCGTCACCATGATCTGGGGCTTCACCTTTCTGGTGGTGCAGCATGCATTGCAGTGGGCCGGGCCTTTCGGTTTTGTCAGCCTGCGTTTTGGTGTGGCAGGCTTGATTGCCCTGCTGCTGAGCTGGCGTGAGCTGCACGGCCTGAGCCGACGCGAACTGCTTACCGGCACCCTGGTGGGTTGTGTACTGTTTGGCAGCTACAGCCTGCAAACACTTGGCTTGCAGCTGATTCCCAGCAGCAAGTCAGCCTTTTTGACCGGCCTGTATGTGCCACTGGTACCGCTGTTCCAGCTGCTGCTGTTTCGCCATAGGCCGCGGCTGGCCGCCTGGTTGGGCATCATCGTGGCTTTCGCCGGGCTGGTGCTGCTGTCCGACCCGCGCGGCTTGCATTTCAACTTTGGTGCCGGTGAATGGCTGACGCTGGCCGGTGCCGCGATGATTGCGCTGGAAATCAGCCTGGTGAGCCGCTTTGCCGGCCAGTGCCACCCGCGTCGCGTGGCAGTGGTACAGCTGCTAACCGTGTCGCTACTGGCGGCACTGGGCTGGCTGGCCAGTGGCGAGGCCGTGCCGCAAGCGCACCCGGTATTGCTCATCAGCCTGTTGGGCATGGGCCTGGCCACGGCTGTCATCCAGATTGCCATGAACTGGGCACAGAAAACCGTACCGGCCACACGGGCCACCATCATCTATGCAATGGAACCCGTCTGGGCCGGACTGGTGGGTGCAATCGCCGGTGAGCAACTGGGCATCATGGCCATCAGTGGCGCGGCGCTGATCGTGGCCAGCGTGCTGATCAGCCAACTAGGCGGCAGCAAGTCGCACTGACAAGATGGGCAAGGCCCCACACAAACGGCTTGCCTGCACTGGCAGACAGGCGCATAAACGGCCAGGAAACTTCACCGGCCCGCCATGATGACCGACTACACCGTGCTGCTAGACCAGGTTCGCCACTGTCGGCTATGTGCCGACCAGTTACCCCTCGGCCCACGTCCGGTACTGCAGCTGCATCCGGCAGCCCGGCTGCTGATTGCCGGCCAGGCCCCCGGCCGCAAGGTACATGCAACCGGCATTCCCTTTGACGATGCCAGTGGCGTGCGCCTGCGCGACTGGCTGGGCCTGGATGCCACACAGTTTTACGACCCCACCCTGCTTGCCATTCTGCCCATGGGGTTTTGCTATCCCGGCACCGGTCCGCACGGCGATCTGCCACCACGGCCAGAGTGTGCCGCCCACTGGCGCGTTCAGCTGCTGCAGCAATTGCCCAAGCTGCAACTGACGCTGGTGCTGGGTCAGCATGCGCTGGCCTGGCATCTGCCGGCTGCCGGCAACATCACCCAGGCGGTACGCAACTGGCAGGCCGGCTGGCCGCATATCCTGCCCTTGCCACACCCCAGCCCGCGCAACAACCTGTGGCTAAAGCGCAACCCATGGTTTGCCGCCGAAGTGCTACCGGCCCTGCGTCAACGTGTCCAGCAGTTGCTGGGCACGGCATAAACCACATTCCGCAGCTTGTTTGACCAAGCGGTTTGCCAAAGCCGGGCCGGCATGATTACGCTTGGCACTTGTCTGCTTTTTTTCTGGATGTCATGAAACCTGTCGATCTGATCAAGGGCCTGCTGGCCATCGTGCTGGCACTGGCTTTTCTGCTGTGGCTGTATGGCACTTTCAACAATCAGCCGGACTTTGTCACCACGGCCATGTGGATGGGCGATGCGCTGGTAATGATTCCGGCCTACCTGATTCCCGCCATTACCGCCTGGCTGGTAAAAAGCCCACGCCTGAAAACCATCATCCTGATCAATGTCCTGGGCGGCTGGCTGCTGATTCCCTGGATCATCGCCATGGGCATGGCCATCAAGCGTGACGACCTGCGCACACAGGACTGAAGCCGCCACATAAGGCGCTTGATACTGGCGGCAGCCTTCCCGTAAGCTGCCGCCATGTCCGCTCCTAACCCCCACTCGCTGTTTTCCCGCCTGCTGCGCCCCTTCCTGCACGACCGGCTACTGCATGTATTGCTGATACTGATGGTGCTGCTGTGGCTACCCCAGCCACAGGCAGGCAGCCAGTTTGCCAGCTGGATAGACTGGCCCACCATCACCACCCTGTCCGGCCTGCTGTTGCTGACCAAGGGCGTGGAAGCAAGCGGCTATCTGGCCCATCTGGGCCGCCTCATCATCAACCGGCTGGCGCGGGAAAGAACGCTGGCGCTGTTTCTGGTGGGCATGTCCGCCCTGCTGTCCACCGTGCTCACCAATGATGTGGCGCTGTTCATCGTGGTGCCGCTTACCCTCAGCCTGCGTGGCATTGCCGGGCTGCCCATTGGCCGGCTGGTGATATTCGAAGCGCTGGCAGTAAATGCCGGCTCGCTGCTCACGCCGATCGGCAACCCGCAGAACATCTTGCTGTGGCAGCTGTCCGGCCAGTCCTTTACTGCGTTTACCTGGCAAATGGCCCCGCTGGCACTGGGCAGCATGGTGCTGCTGCTACTGGCCACGGCACTGGCGTTTCCCGGTCAGCGCATTCATGCCGAACTGCACGACGACGCCAGCGGCTATCAGCCCGGTCTGCTGTGGAGCTGCGCCTTGTTGTACATCGGCTTTATCGTGGCGCTGGAATCCGGCCATGCCCTGTGGGGTCTGGCTGCAGTGCTGGCCGGTATTGCCCTGTTGCGTCCGGCCCTGCTGCTGGCGGTGGACTGGAGCCTGATTGCCGTGTTCATGCTGATGTTTGTCGACATCCGTCTGCTGACCCAGCTGCCGCTGGTGCGCCACTGGACCGATGCCGTGGCCGGGCTGAGTAGCGGCGGCCTGTACCTGACCGCCCTGCTGGGTTCGCAGCTGATCAGCAATGTGCCCGCCACCATCCTGCTGGTGAAATACAGCAGCGCCTACAAGGTGCTGGCCTATGCGGTGAATGCAGGTGGCTTTGGCTGTGTGCTGGGCTCGCTGGCCAACCTGATTGCCCTGCGCATGGCGGGCGAGCGCGGCATCTGGCTGCGTTTTCATTTGTATTCCCTGCCCGCGCTGCTGCTGGCAGGCGTGCTGGGCTACGTTCTGCTGTAAATCCCCACGAGCCCAAAAGCCCGTTCACCTCACGGTGAGCAGGCTGCAGGCCCTGGCCATCAAGTGGCTTCGGTCGGGAACAACAGCGGGAATAGCGGGTGATCAAGCGGCGCGCCAGCAGGCAAATCGGCGCTCAAGCCCGGGAACTCGGGCGAAGTCACCCAGGGACGTGGCGCATGGCGCATGTCATCCCCCAGAAAACGCACCGAAAATACCCGTCGCCGCTGCGCACCCACACCGGCCGCAGCATGCAGGGTCAACATGTGGAAGAACACGGCATCGCCCGGCTCCAGCGCCCAGCCCAGGATGAGTAGGCTGGTACGCTGGGCCTCGATGTCCGGTAGATCAACCAAGCTGCCTTCGGGAAACCACTTGGCCTGCTTGTCCATGAAACTGCGCGGCATCAGCCAGGGGCCGCAGTGTGAACCGGCGACAAACTCCAGCGTGGCGGCGCGTGGGATGGGATCAATAGGCAGCCACATGCTGCAGTTCTGCATGCCGTCCACATTGTAATAAGGCTGGTCCTGATGCCAAGGGGTCTGTTGCCGGGTATTCGGTTCTTTGACCAGCAAATGATCGTGATACAAGCGAGCCTGGCGCGAGGACATCAGTTGTGCCGCCACCTGACCCAACCGTGGCGTGAAAATCAGCGCACGGTAGGCAGGGTTTTGCTGCCAATTGCAGAAGTCCTCAAAGAACCAGCCAGGATCATCCGGCTGGCTGGCTACCTTGGCGCGCGGGCTGGGCTGCTGCAGATTGGCCTCGATGCCTTCGGCCAAGACAGCCAGCTCGGCCGGACTGAACAATTGTCGGATACAAACTGCACCATCACGCTGAAAGGCTTGGATGGTTTCTTCGGGCAGGCAGATGGAAGATGATGCTTTTTGCATGATTTCTCCTGGTATTGGCCACGGTTAGGACTGCGTTGGCAGGTCCATATCCTCGCCGGTACGGTCGCGGATGCCCAACAAGGCAAGGCTGGAAATGGCTACCGTCACCATCATGGTCCAGGCCGGCGCATAGGGGCTGGCAGTCTGTTGAATCAGCCAAGTGACAAAAAACTGGGCAAAACCACCAAACACCGATACGCCCAATCCATACGCCACCGACATACCGGTCGTCCTGACCGCCTTGGGAAACAGCTCGGGCAGCATGGTGATGCCCGGCACTACCTGCATCACCAACAATACCGACAGCAGGCTGATCACCACCAGCAGGTTGCCGACCGTAGGTGTATGGATCAGCAACAGATAACAAGGCAGGATGGCCAGCAGCATCAGCAACCGCGACCACAGGATGACTGGCTTGCGCCCTACCCGGTCTGCCAGCATGCCCACAAACGGTGCCAGCACGAAACCAATCCCGCCCACCAGCACGCTGGCCAGCAGACTCATGCCAGTGGGCAAGCCCAACTCACGCGCGGCAAAGGACGGCATGTAAAAAGCAATGATCTGGGTACACACCACGATGCTGAGCAAAAGCAGCACGCTGAGCAGCAACTGGCGACGGTAATGTCGCAACAGCATGCGCAGCGGCTGCTGGCTGGCTGCTTGTCTGGCCAGTTGCTGCTGCGCTTCCAGTGTCGGAGCCAGGATCAGGCTTTCCTCCAGATGTCGCCGCACATACAGGCCTACCGGCACTGTCAGCATGCCGATGACGAAAGGTACGCGCCACCCCCATTCTGCCATGTCCTGCACCGGCAACCAGGCGACCAGTCCCATCACCGCCAAGGCTCCCAGCATGACCCCTAGGTTCTGGCTACCCGGCTGCCAGCTTGAGTAATAGCCACGCTGGGCCGGTGCCGCCTGCTCCACCAGCAAGGTGGTGGAGGCACCAACCTCTCCACCGGCGGCAAAGCCCTGTATCAAGCGTGCCAGCACCACGATGCATGGCGCAGCCACCCCGATCTGGGCATAGCTGGGTACCACGGCCAGTATGCCGCAGCCCAGCCCCATCAGTACTAGGGTCAGGGTGAGCGCAGCACGGCGGCCATGGCGGTCGGCATAAGAACCAATCAGCATGCCGCCCACCGGGCGCATCAGGAATCCGACGCCAAAGGTGGCGGTGATCAGCAGCAACTTGCCATACTCACTGGCTGTCGGGAAAAACACCGGCCCCAGAAACAGCATCAGAAAGCTGAATACGGTGAAATCGAAGAACTCCAGCGCATTACCTATGGTGCTGCCAATGATCAGTCTTTGCTTGGCCTGACGGGAAACCAGGCGCTGCGAAGTGACACTGCTTGCCACGCTATTCATTGCCGACCTCTCTTTGCTTGGGATTGCGCTTGCGCGCCTGCAGATCAGTGCAGATAGGCGACAACTAGACGCTGCCAGTATTCAGCGGCATAAGGCAGCGCCTGGTCATTGAAGTCGTATGCCGGGTTGTGCAGCATGCAGCCGCCTTCCAACGGGCCATTACCCAACAACAGATAGCAGCCTGGACAGTGTTGCAGCATGAAGGCAAAGTCTTCGCTGCCGGTCAGGGGTTTGACCTGGCTGTAAATGCCCTGCTCCCCCAGCCAGTCCAGCACCACCTGGCGGGCAAAAGCAGTGTGCTCGGCATGATTGAGCAGCACAGGAAAGTGGCAGGGATCCACCGTGACTTCGGCACTGGCACCAAAGCTGGCCGCCTGTTGCTGTGCCAGCTGGGTGATGCGCGCCAGCAGCATGTCGCGCACCCCCTGACACATGGCCCGGACCGTCAGCGCCATTTCCAGCTGATCGGGAATCACCGAAGACAGGCTGCCGGCATGTACCGAACCCACGGTAATCACCGCCACATCCAGCGGGTCGACATTGCGTGCCACCACACTTTGCAAGGCCAAGGTGAGGGCCGCACCAGCCAGGATGGGGTCGACCGACAGATGCGGCATGGCACCGTGGCCACCACGACCGTGAATGCGGATGTGCACGGTATCAGTGGAGGCCATCAGCGGACCTTCCAGAAAGCCGAACTGACCCACTGGAATGCCAGGCCAGTTATGCAGGGCAAAGATGGCGTCACAGGGAAAACGCTCAAACAGGCCTTGTTCAATCATGGCCTTGGCACCAGACTGCTGGCATTCTTCGGCCGGCTGGAATATCAGGCGCAAGGTCCCATTGAAGCTATGTGGTGCCGACAGCAGCCTGGCAGCGGCCAGCAACGCCGCACAGTGGCCATCATGTCCACAGGCATGCATCACCCCCGGCTGGCGGCTGGCATGTGGGCGGTCGGCTTCTTCCTGAATCGGCAGCGCATCCATATCGGCGCGTAGCCCCAGTATCTTGTTGCCATCGCCTTGCTTGAGCGTGCCGACGACCCCGGTGCCTGCCAGACCGTGTTCAACTTGATATCCCCATTGCTCCAGCCTGGAGGCAATCAGCGTACTGGTCTGCAATTCGGCGTAGCCCAGTTCGGGGTTTGCATGCAAGTGCTGACGCAAGGCGGTCATTTCGGGCTGTACTTGCTGGATGGCTGCTGAAAAGACTGATCTGCTCACGATGACCTCGCTACTGTTTGGTTTATTTGCATATACAATAAAGTCATTTGTATATACATACATCTGGCATTGTCGGCAGGTTTGCAACAAGCAGTGGCATACAAAAAAGCCCGGCTACCGTGAGGTAGCCGGGCAATGTGTCACCCTGACCGGGTTACTGAATCGCGTGCAGGAAGGCGTTTACAAGGACGGCAGCAAACCTGCAGCCACAAAGCGGTTGTAACTGCCGCTGGCTACCAGGGTGGCCGCCTTTTCGATGTCCGGCGCGAAGTAGCGGTCCTTGTCGTAGAAGCTCACTTGTTCGCGCAGTTCGGCCTTGGCTTCTTCCAGCTTGGCGCTGGCCTTGTGCGGGGCGCGGAAGTCCACACCCTGGCAGGCGGCCAGCAGCTCCACCGCCAGAATGCCGGCGGTGTTACCCGCCATGTCACGCAGACGGCGGCCGGCGAAAGTGGCCATCGACACGTGGTCTTCCTGGTTGGCCGAGGTCGGCAGGCTGTCCACCGAAGCCGGGTGCGCCAGCGATTTGTTTTCCGAGGCCAGTGCCGCGCCGGTGACCTGGGCAATCATGAAGCCGGAGTTCACCCCGCCATTGTTCACCAGGAAGGGCGGCAGCTTGGACAGGTTGCTGTCGATCAGCAGTGCCATGCGGCGCTCGGACAGCGAGCCGATTTCGGCAATGGCCAGCGCCAGATTGTCGGCGGCAAAGGCCACCGGCTCGGCGTGGAAGTTGCCGCCGGACAGGATGTCGTTGTCGTCGGCAAACACCAGCGGGTTGTCCGATACCGAGTTGGCTTCCACTTGCAGCACGCTGGCGGAGTGACGGATCTGCGTCAGGCAGGCACCCATCACCTGCGGCTGGCAGCGCAGGCTGTACGGGTCCTGCACCTTGCCGCAGTTTTCGTGCGAGTGTTCGATTTCGCTGTGTTCCAGCAGCGCGCGGTAGGCGCTGGCGGCGTCGATCTGGCCGGCATGGCCGCGCACGGCGTGGATGCGCGCATCAAACGGGGTGCGGCTGCCTTGTGCCGCTTCCACCGACATGGAACCCGCCACCACGGCGGAGGCAAACAGGTCTTCCGCGGCAAACAGGCCTTCCAGGGCAAAGGCAGTGGAGGCCTGCGTGCCGTTGAGCAGGGCCAGGCCTTCTTTCGGGGCTAGGGTGATGGGCTGCAGACCGGCAGCCTGCATGGCTTCACGGCCATGTACGCGCTGGCCATTGACGAAGGCTTCGCCCTCGCCGATCAGCACTGCGCTCATGTGCGACAGCGGGGCCAGGTCGCCGGAAGCGCCCACCGAACCCTTTTGCGGAATCACCGGGTAGATGCCGTGGTTGAACAGCGTCACCAGCGCCTCGATCACCTGACGGCGGATGCCGGAGAAACCACGCGCCAGCGAGTTGATTTTCAGTGCCATTACCAGACGCACGGTGGAATCATCCATCGGCGCGCCGATACCGGCAGCGTGCGACAGGACGATGGAGCGTTGCAGCAGTTCCAGCTCTTCCGGGGCGATGCGGGTATTGGCCAGCAGACCAAAACCGGTGTTGATGCCGTAGGCGGTGCGGCCTTCGGACAGCACGCGCGCTACGGTGGCGGCGGAGGCATCGATGCCGGCGTGGCAGGATGCGTCCAGTTGCAGCTTGAGGCCGGTTTCACGTGAAACGCGGCGCAGGTCGGCCAGCGTCAGTTGGCCCGGTACGATATTGAGAATGCTCATGGTTTCAGTCTCTATTGATTGTCAGCTGGCCTCACGCCCGCAGGCTGGACCGGATATGTTCTTGTTGTAGTGCATGCCCTGCCAAAGCAGGCAGGGTGATGGCACTAAATAGCGTGATGCCTGCACAGAGAATGGCCGAGTCAAGGCACGCCGACGCAGACAGTACATGGAGTACGGCAAGGAGGCGCAACGCAGGATCGGGCATTCTCTATCCGGCCCCGGCTTATTTCAGCATCGGCAGGTCCAGGCCCTGCTCGCGGGCGCAGTTCTTGGCAATGTCGTAACCGGCATCGGCATGACGCATCACGCCGGTACCCGGGTCGTTGCGCAGCACGCGGCTGACGCGCTTGGCCGCTTCGTCCGTGCCATCACACACGATCACCACGCCGGAGTGCTGCGAGAAGCCCATGCCCACGCCACCACCGTGGTGCAAGGACACCCAGGTGGCACCGCCAGCGGTGTTCAGCAAGGCATTGAGCAGCGGCCAGTCGGACACGGCATCCGAACCATCCAGCATGGATTCGGTTTCGCGGTTGGGCGAAGCCACCGAGCCGGAGTCCAGATGGTCGCGGCCAATCACGATCGGTGCCTTGAGTTCGCCATTCTTCACCATTTCGTTGAAAGCTGCACCCAAACGGGCGCGGTCTTTCAGGCCCACCCAGCAGATACGTGCCGGCAAACCCTGGAAGCTGATGCGCTCACGCGCCATGTCCAGCCAGTTGTGCAGGTGCGGGTCATCCGGAATCAGTTCCTTCACCTTGGCGTCGGTCTTATAGATGTCTTCCGGGTCGCCGGACAGCGCCACCCAGCGGAAGGGGCCGATGCCTTCGCAGAACAGCGGGCGTACATAGGCCGGGACAAAGCCGGGGAAGTCGAAGGCATTCTGTACGCCCTCTTCCAGCGCCATCTGGCGGATGTTGTTGCCGTAGTCCAGCGTGGCGGCACCGCGCTCCTGCAAGGCCAGCATGGCGCGCACCTGTACGGCCATGGACTTTTTGGCAGCAGCGGTGATTTCAGCGGCGTCGGTTTTTTGCTTGGCGCGCCATTGTTCCACCGTCCAGCCTTGCGGCAGATAGCCGTGTACCGGGTCGTGAGCGGAGGTCTGGTCGGTCACCACATCCGGGGTGATGCCACGGTTCACCAGCTCGGTGAATACGTCGGCGGCATTGCCCAGCAGGCCGACGGACACCGCCTTGCCGCTTTGCTTGGCGTCTTCGATGATGGCCAGCGCCTCGTCAAGCGATGTGGCCTTGCGGTCCACGTAACGGGTTTTCAGGCGGAAATCGATACGGGTTTCATCACATTCCACGGCGATCATGCTGAAACCGGCCATGGTGGCGGCCAGCGGCTGGGCGCCACCCATGCCACCCAGACCACCGGTCAGGATCCAGCGGCCTTGCGGCTTGCCGTCAAAGTGCTGGTTGGCCACGGCAAAGAAGGTTTCGTAAGTCCCCTGCACGATGCCTTGCGAGCCGATGTAGATCCAGGAGCCGGCGGTCATCTGGCCGTACATCATCAGGCCCTTCTTATCCAGCTCGTTGAAGTGCTCCCAGTTGGCCCAGTGCGGTACCAGGTTGGAGTTGGCAATCAGCACGCGCGGCGCGTCGGCATGGGTGTTGAACACGCCCACCGGCTTGCCGGACTGGATCAGCAGGGTCTGGTCGTCTTCCAGACGCTTGAGCACATCGAGGATGGTGTCGAAACATTCCCAGTTGCGGGCGGCGCGGCCAATGCCGCCGTATACCACCAGGCTTTGCGGATGCTCGGCCACTTCCGGGTCCAGATTGTTCTGGATCATGCGGTAGACGGCTTCGGTCAGCCAGCTTTTGCAGGAAAGTTCGGTGCCACGCGGGGCGCGGATCACACGGCTGGGGTCGAAACGGCTGTCTTGTGGTGCTGCGCTCATTGTTGTCTCCTAGGTACTGCCATGTTGTCGGGCAACTGCCCTGAATTCCTTACCGGGAACCGATAACAAAACCCCGCTCCAGCGTTGCGCCGCCTTGGCCCGGGTTCGCTACGCGATTTGCTTAGCAGTTCTTACTGCGAGGCCAGATGACGGGTAATACTCCACGCCAGCCGGGCCGCCGTCTTCGCGCCGTGGCTGTCGATATCGAATTGCGGGTTCAGCTCCACCAGGTCTGCCCCGGCCAGCTTGCCGCTGGCGGCAATGGCGGTGACCAGTGCTTCCACCACCGGCAGCTCCACTCCCATGGCGGCAGGGGCCGACACGGCAGGCATCACGCTGGCGGGCAGCACATCCAGATCAATGGTGAGATAAACGATGTCCACCTGGTCGATGAAGTCCTGCACCGCATGCTGGGCACTGGCAAGGCCAGCCTGGTGCAGTGCGCTGTCCAGCAGCCACTGCACGCCCAGCTGCCCGGCACGGGCAAACAGCGCCTGGGTGTTGGATGGCTCGGCCACGCCCAGACACAGGTAATGGAAGGGACGGCCAGTCGCGGCACAGTCGGCGGCAATCTGCGCGAACGGCGTGCCGGAAGTGGCCTCGGCTGCCTCGCGGATGTCGAAGTGGGCGTCGAAATTGATGATGCCGATTGCCTTGTCCGGATGCGCTGCGGCGAGGCCGCGCCAGGTGCCGTAGGCGGTTTCGTGGCCACCACCCAGCACCAGCGGAAAGTGCCCGGCACGCGCCAGTTGCTCCACCGCCGCAGCCAGCCGCAGGTGGGCGGCGTCCAGATCGCCATCGCTACAGGCCACATCGCCGATATCACACAGCGGATAGGCCTGATGCCAGGCCAGATTGGCCAGTGCCTTGCGGATGACAGCCGGTGCTGCCGCCGCACCAACACGGCCCTGATTGCGCCGCACGCCTTCGTCGCAGGCAAAACCGGCAATGCCGATGCCTGCCGGCAGACCGGGTGCAAACGGCGTGGCCAGCTGGTGCCAGCGGCGCGCCAGCTCGCCTTCACCGGCGTCCACGCGGCCGGTCCACAGCTTCATGTCTGGAGTCATTGTGTTGTTTCCTTGCCCGGACGCTGGCCACGGAATACCCGTTCGGCCAGCGGATTGACGCCGAGTCCGTAGACGATTTCGGCAGGGTGTTCGATATCCCACAGCAGCAGGTCGGCGACATGCTCCAGCGCCAGCTTGCCGTGACTGTGGCCACGGCCCAGCGCCTGGGCGGCATGGCGGGTAGTACCGGCCAGTGCCTCTTCCGGCGACAGGCCGAACAGCACGCAGGCCTGGTTCATCGCCAGCCGGATGGAGGCAAACGGGCTGGTGCCGGGGTTCAGATCGGTGGACACCGCCATCGGCACACCGGCCGCACGCAGCAGTTCGACTGGCGGCTTTTGTGTTTCGCGCAGGAAGTAAAATGCGCCGGGCAGCAATACCGCTACCGTGCCGGCCGCGCGCATGGCCTCCACACCGGCAGCGTCCAGGTATTCGATATGGTCGGCCGACAAGCCACCAAATTCGGCCACCAGCGCCGCACCCTGCAGATTGGACAGCTGCTCGACATGGCCCTTCACCCGCAGGCCGTGCTGCTGGGCGGCTTCGAACACGCGGCGGGTTTGCGCCGGGGAAAAACCCACGCTTTCGCAAAACACATCCACCGCTTCTGCCAGTTGCTGTTCCGCCACGGCCGGCAGAATGTCGCGGATGACATGTTCGATATAGCCATCGGCATCGCCGGCAAATTCCGGCGGCAGCGCATGGGCGGACAGCAAGGTGGGGGCAATCTCCACCGGCTGGCTGTCACCCAGTTGGCGGGCCACACGCAGCTGCTTGATTTCGTCGTCCAGGTTCAGGCCATAGCCGGACTTGGATTCCAGCGTGGTGACGCCCTCGGCCATCAGCGCCTGCAAGCGCGGCAGGCTGGCAGCAGCCAGTTGCGCCTGGCTCAGTGCACGGGTGGCGCGCACGGTGGAGACAATGCCACCGCCCTGGGCGGCAATCTGCTGATACGGCACGCCCAGCAAGCGCTGTTCCCATTCCGCCGCCCGGTTGCCGCCATACACCAGATGAGTGTGGCAATCGATAAAGCCGGGGGTGATCCAGCGGCCAGCCACGTCCACCACCTCGCCATCAAAGCTGGCCGGGTTCAGCTGACCTTGCGGCAGGATGGTGGCAATACGGCCATGCTCCACCACCAGCACGTGGTCGTGCAGCGCGCCGTAGGGCGCGGGGTGCTGCGTATCCATGGTGGCCAGCCGGGCATTGAGCCACAGGCTGCGGGTGCGGTTGATTGGCGTGCTCATATTTGCTCCTGATTTGTATATACAAATAAACCCTGAACCTGCACTTGTCAACCATGGCTTTATATTGCATACAACATGCAGTTTTATAAATATTGTTATTTATCAGCGACTTGTGCAAATAAAAAAGGGAGCCAACGGCTCCCTTCGTGCATCAAAAATCCAACAGTATTTGTATAGTCAATTGCCTGACGGCTTCTTTCAGCTATCCACCCAGTTCACCCAGCCGTACTGCCAGGTCAGCAATACGATGATGCCGAACACGATGCGATACCAGGCAAACACCATGAAACTGTGGCTGGAAATGAAGCGCAGCAGCCAGCGCACGCAGAAGAAGGCCGAGACAAAGGAAAACAGCAGGCCCACCGCCCAGATGCCCAGGTCATCCGCCGCCAGCAGCGCACGGTCTTTATACAGCGAATACAGCGAGGCAATGATCAGCGTGGGAATGGCCAGGAAGAAGGAAAACTCGGTGGCCGCCTTGCGCGACAGGCCAAACAGCATGCCGCCGATGATGGTGGCACCGGAACGCGAAGTCCCCGGCACCAGCGCAAAGGCCTGGGCGCAACCCACCTTGAGCGCATCCAGCGGGCTCATTTCTTCTACTGTCTGCACCCGGATGCTGTGCTGGCGGCGCTCGGCCCACATGATGACCAGCGCACCGATGATGAACATGCTGGCCACCACCGGGGCGTTGAACAAATGGGCCTTGATGGCCTTGCTGAACAGGAAGCCCAGTGCAGCAGCCGGGCAGAAGGCAATCGCCAGATTGAGAATGAAGCGGCGGGCAGCGGCATCGTGTGTGGCTCCGCCCAGCACAGTAGCGATACGGGCACGGTATTCCCAGATCACCGCCAGGATGGCACCGGACTGGATGACGATTTCAAACAGCTTGCCGCGTTCATCGTTGAACTTGAGCAGCTCCCCGGCCAGGATCAGGTGACCGGTGGACGAGATGGGCAAAAATTCGGTCAGCCCCTCGACAATGCCGAGAATGGCTGCCTTGAGCAAAAGCAGTGTGTCCATGATGTTGTTGACTGTGTGGGCGGGTTGGTAAAAATGACATTGAAATTCTGCGACAGCATAGCCGACATGGATGACAGAATCACGGCAAACTGCGGCTTTTCCATCCAGAAACAAGAAGCTGCTGGCCAGCACGCATGAAAACGGCGGTCGGTTAACACCGCCGCCGCACATGCCTGCCCCCTCCCCAAGCTTGACTGACCCGCACCAGGCAGGCCTTGATCAAGCAAGGCTGATAAAACACGCAGAACAGTAAACCCCGGTATTGCAGGACAGGGTTTGTCAGTCACTGCTGTTATTTCTTGACCCGGCTTTGCGAGCGCAGCTTGTAACGGCCACCCGGATGCACCAGCCGGGCAAAGGTCACCAGATTCTTGTACGACCAGGTACGACGCAGCACCAGCAGGCATGGTTCCCCGGCAGCAATATCCAGCATGGCCAGCTCGCGCGCATCCGGCAAAATGGCCTCCACGCTGTGCTCGATATCGGTCAGCGGGCAGGTTTCCATCAGGTATTCATTGGGCGTGCGGCGGGTGAAGTCCTGCAGGATGTAGTCCGGTGCCCAGGCCGGATTGACATAGCGGTCTTCCAGTTGAATGGGCAAGCCGTCTTCACGGTGTACCAGGATGGAGTGATAGATGGGCGTACCCACCTTCACCCCCAGTTGCAGGGCAATCTCCTCGCCGGCGGCGATGGTTTCCAGCTGATGCACGTCGGCACTGTGGGTATGGCCGCGCGCTTCCACCTCGGCGGCGATATTGTTGATGTCCAGCAGCGGCGATTCGGCCTTGCGCTCGGCCACATAAGTACCGTCACCGGCAAAGCGCAACAGGATGCCGGCTTCGGCCAGATCACGCACCGCCTTGTTCACTGTCATGCGTGACACGGAAAACTGGCTGGCCAGCTCCAGTTCCGGCGGGATCTTGTTGCCCGGCAGGAATTCCTTCTTGCGAATGCCTTCCAGAATGTATTCCTTGATACGCAGATAGCGCGGTTGAGCTGTGGCAGGCACCTTGTATTCCATGAAAGCAGAGTGATGAATGAATGCATTCTAGACCGGCCAGCCATGCAGATGGCTGATCCAGCGCAGAATACTGTGTGCCAGCATGCCCGCATCGGACCGCGCTGACCAGCCTGCGGGTCAAAACTGTGCCGCCACAGGCAGAAGACAGGCCGGCATTGGGTTATGATCTGCCCATTTCCCTGCAAGCGAGACGCCCAATGGCCATCACCCTGCCCGCTGCGGCCCAACTGATCACACTGGGCAATGATCTTACCCTGCTGCAGCTGGACAGCGGCAGCTTCTCCGCCACCTTGTCCCTGCTGGGTGGCCAGTTGCTATCCTTTCAGCCCTACGGCCAGCAAGCTTGGCTGTACATGTCGCCGCAAGCGGTGCTACAGCCAGGCAAGGCCATCCGTGGAGGTGTGCCGGTGTGCTGGCCATGGTTTGGCCCGCATCCAAGCGACAGCAGTGCCCCGGCTCACGGCGTGGCGCGCCAGCAGCCGTGGCAATTGCGGTCCGTGGAGCAAGATGGCGACGCGTTTCACGTGAAACTGCAAGGCCCGCACTGGCAAGGACTGGACATAGAGCTGGAATACGCCCTGTCCGACCACATTGCCATGCAGCTGCATACCCATAACAACAGTACGCAAGCACACACGGTGAGCGCGGCATTGCACAGTTATCTGGCCGTCAGCGATAGCCGCACCATCAGTCTGGGCGGGCTGGAGGAGGCCGTGTTCGAGGACAAGGTAGCCTGCCGCTACAGCCGCATGCCGGCACAGCCGCTGCAATTGCAAGGCGAGTTTGATGCCATTGTCTACAGCGAAGCTGATGTGGTACTGAGCGACCCGGCCTGGCAGCGCCGCCTGCGCGTCAGCCGTGAAGGCTCGGCCAGCGTGGTGTTGTGGAACCCCTGGCAGGACAAGGCAGCCCGCCTTGCCGATCTGCCGGATGAGGGCTGGCATGACTTTATCTGCATCGAGGCCGCCAATGCCGGTGAAGATAGCCGCCTGCTACAAGCCGGTGACAGCCATACCCTGAGTTGCCGGATACAGGCAGACTGAAACCGCCTGGCCCCACCCATCCCGATGGACAGGGTATACTGCCAGGCATCCCGCCATACATGGCGTCGTAGTGGATAGATAGTCAATGGCAAGACAGAACACGATTTCCAGTTATCTCCCCGTCACCTTCCCCAATGGCAACCGGGTGCGTCGCTTCGGCAAGCACTGTCCGCATTGCCATGCCATGGTGGGGTGTGAACACATGTCCGGCCTGGCCAGCCTGCAGCAGGACAAGCTGTTTCTGGCAGCCCAGGGCAGCTGCCCGGCCTGCCATCACCGCTTTTCCGTTGCCTGCGTCATTACCGACGACAAGCGGGTGCACCGGGTAATGCTGCCTCTATGGGTGTACCGCCTGTGGCTGCAGCTGGCCACCCGCAACACGCCGCAACTGCCATCACGGGAAAACTGGTCGGTGGAGCAAGAGGAAGCTGATCCGGCACCGGTGGGTTTCATCGTCAATGATGTAGCCAGCGTGACCTGCTCGGATGAAATCCTTGGGCGTTTTCATGAACAGACCATTAGTGCCTGGGTTGAATACGAGGGACGTCGCTTCCTGTTTGAGCGTGCGGCACCGCCTGGGCAGTTTGCACTGACCGAGCAGGAGCTGCTGCTGGCCGGCACCCTGATTTACCGGCAGCAGGAAATCGCCACCACGGCTTGAGCAAGGTTACGCTCTGATCGACATCATCCAGCCCGGCCTAGCCGGGCTTTTTGTTGGCCGCGTTTACCAGCCAAGTCATACCGGGATCGCAATGCCTACGTTTTAACAGCCGGTTGTCCGCTGCGCGGTGATGTTTACATGGCGGTGCTGCCCGCCTAGGGGTGCGCGTATTTCCGCCGTATCCGCGCCGGGCAAGGCGCCGCCGAACTCGCCATTCGCTAACGTCGAATGGCTCAAACATGCAGCGGCTTAAAACCTTGCCCAACGCAGCTCCGACGGCGCGCGCCACGGGGAATGTCATGCATCGTCCGCGTGATGGCGACCACTCTTGTCGCTGCCCCGACATGTAAAAATCACCGCGAAGCGGTTCGATATATTGCCAAACACGGTAGGAATGGCGCTACCGACCAAGCTCTAGATACAGTAATCCCCCCACACCGCCTGCACGGCCGCCACCGCCGCCAGCGCAGCGGTTTCGGTACGCAAGATGCGCGGCCCCAGTTTCAGTGGTGTCCAACCTGCATCCAGCGCAGCGCCTTCCTCTCTGGCGGAATAGCCACCTTCCGGCCCGGCCATCAGCCAGGCCCGCTTGGGTGCGCTGGCAATGTCCGCCAGCTTTTGCGTCCCCAAGGGCGACAGGATCAGGCGCGCCTCGGCCTGTTGCTGCTGCTGCAGCCACTCGGTCAGGCTGAGAATGGGCAAGACCTGCGGCAGGGTATTACGGCCGCACTGCTCGCAAGCCGACTGTACGATTTCCTGCCAGCGCTGCACCCGCTTGTCAGCCCGATCGCCCGACAGCTTCACCACCGAACGCTCGGCAGCAATGGGCTGAAACAGCGATACCCCCATTTCCACCCCTTTTTGCAGGGTGAATTCCATGCGGTCGCCACTGGAAATGGCCTGTGCCAGGCCCAGCCAGATAGGCGATTCGCGGCTGATGTCGTCAAAACGGGTGATTTCACAGCTGGCATCGCGCTTTTGCAGCGACAGCAAGGTGGCCTGATACTCGCCGCCCTGGCCGTTGAACAGGGTAAGGCTGTCGCTTTCCTTCAAGCGCAGCACCTGAATATGACGGACAACTGTATCGGGCAGCGACAGGGTTTGACCTGTCGCAAGCGCTGTTTCGATAAAAAACCTTGGCATGGCGTATTGAAAGTCCGTGGTGATAACGGTATTTTGCTTTGTTTGCTGCAGTTGCAACAACCCGTCTTTGGCAAGTGGCTATTCTGACAGCTAATCACGGTTGCGCCTCCCTACCCCGGCAACGCTGACTCAGCACGGCTGTAGCCCGTCATTGCCAGTGGAAAATAGTGGCTATTCTTCACGCATGCAGGCAGCACTTCCGTATCCATAGACCAGCCAGAGCGGCCGATCACAGCAGGACCCAGGAGAACACGATGCAGGTGGTTGAACAGGTGATGCAGGTTGTCCGTGACGTGGCCCGCCAGGAGGTGATGCCGCGCTTTCTGCGCGTGGGCAAAACGCGCAAGGACGACGGCTCGCTGTTTACCGAAGCCGACATGGCCTGCCAGCAGGCGCTGGGCGAGATGCTGCCCAAGGTGCTTCCCCACCCGGTGCTGGGCGAGGAAATGACGCGCGAAGAGCAGGATGCGCTGTGGCAGGACAACCCTGACGGCCTGTGGGTGGTGGACCCGATCGACGGCACCACCAACTTCGTCAACGGCCTGCCCTACTTCGCCATTTCCGTGGCGCTGATGGTCAAGGGCGTCAGCGTGCTGGGGGTGATCTACAATCCGGTTTCCGACGAAATGTTCTATGCCCGCCGCGGCGAGGGCGCCTGGCTCAATGGCCGCCGCCTGCCGCTGAAAACCACCCGCAACAGCATGGGCGATGCCATTGCCGCCGTCGAGGTGAAATACCTGCGCTCGGGCAAGCTGGCCGCCCGCATGAGCAGCGTGGCTCCGTTTGGCAGCCAGCGCAGCATGGGCTCCAGCACGCTGGACTGGTGCTTTCTGGCCGCCGGCCGTTACGACCTTTATCTGCACGGTGGCCAGCGCCTGTGGGACTACGCCGCCGGTGCGGTGATCCTGGAGGAAGCCGGTGGCCGCCTGGCCAGTCTGAATACCGACGACTACTGGAGTGATACGGTGTGGAAGCGCTCGGTGATTGCCGCCATTGACCCGGAACTGTACTGCCAGTGGCACCGCTGGGTGCGCGCCAACCAGTAGACGCAGGCATGAGCACACAGAAAACGGCCCTCAAGGGGCCGTTTTTCATGCAGATACCAGTGACCGGAATCAGTAGTTTTCCGGGCAAAAATGCCGTTCCACCAGCTCGATCAGAATGTGCAGCACCTTGATGTGCAGTTCCTGCACGCGGTCGGCATACTGGCCGCCCGGGGTGTTGACGTAGACATCAGCCAGGGGCTCCAACCGGGTGGCGGCACGGCCGGTGAGGATAATCACCTTCATGCCCAGCTCACGCGCCACCGTGGCGGCGTTGACGATGGTCTGGCTGTTGCCGCTGGTGCTGATGCCGATCAGCACATCGCCGGCCCGGCCGTGGCTTTCCAGATAGCGCGAAAACACATGTTCGTAGCCAAAGTCGTTGGCCACGCAGCTCATGTGGCTGGGGTCGGAAATGGCAATGGCCGCCATGCCGCGCCGGTTGTTGCGGTAACGGCCGGTCAGCTCTTCGGCAAAGTGCATGGCATCGCACATGGAGCCGCCATTGCCGCAGGAAAAGATGCGGCCACCGGCGGCCAGGCTGGCAATCAGTTGCTGCGCAGCGGCCTCGATGCTGGCCAGCGCCTCTGGATTGGCCAGCAGATTGTTCAGTGCAGTTTGCGCTTCAGTCAGGCTGGACTGGATATGGGAAATCATCAGCGATCCGTCTTGCATGCGGGCAACGGCACACTGCCATTGCCACCGGGAAACAGGGCTGGCACATTGGCCAGCCTCGACATCATACCCCGAGCCCGTCTGCCTCAGGAAATGGCGGACGGGTAAATTTCAGCGAAGCACGATCAGCGCGGTGCCAGCACAGCTGACAAAGGCCCCCAGCCAGGCCACCAGCGGCGGCGGCTGCTTTTGCACCAGCCACAGCATGGGCAGGATCAGCACCGGGCTAAGCGCGGAGAGCATGCCCACCGTGGCCACATTGGCATGCTGCAGCGCCAGCATGATCAGCGTCATGCCCAGGCCCAATGCCACCACCCCGTTCAGGGCGGTCTGGCCCAGGATGCGCGGGGAAAAATCACCTCGACTCCTGGCCAGCGGCAGGCCGGCATACAGCAGCAAATAATGCACGACACAGGCCACGCCCATGCGGATAGCCGAGGCGGTTACCGGTTCCAGTCCACCAGCGATAGCCGGTTTGGCAAAGAAGGTTCCCAGCGCCTGACATAGCGCCGCCGCCATGCCCAGCATCACCCCGGCCTTCAAATGCGCCGGATGCTCCCAGGCCTTGCCTTGCTGCTTGCCCCGGCCAAACGCCACCGCCAGCATCACCCCGCCAAACACCATGCAGCTGCCGAAGAAGGCAGGCAGGCTGAGCTTTTCCTGCAGAAACAGCATGCCCAGCAGCACAGAAAATACCGAGTGCGTGGCAAACAACAGGCCGGAACGGCGCGGCCCCAGCCGGTTCATTGCGGAAAAATACAGGGTGTCACCCAGAAAGATACCGGTCAGGCCGGACAGCAGCGCCGGCAGCACATTGGCCGGCTGCATGCTGTGCCAGCCGCCAGTTGCCAGGCTGATGCTACCCAGCAGCAGTGTCATCAGGCTCAAGCGCAGGCGGGTAAAGGTAAAGGGGCCAAAATGGCGGGAGGGACCGGCACCGAGGATGCCGCCCCAGGCCCAGCAGGCTGCCGCGCCAACGGCGGCAAGGTCGTACCACATGACAATCCAGTCAGTTTCCGGCACGGGGCCGGATAGGTGATGAAAAGAACGCCAGCTTACCTGTCCGGCGGCCATTCCGGCCAGCGTGGCAACGGTTCGGCTTCCAGCCAGGGGCGGGCGTGGCTGGTCCAGATATGCTGGCTGGCCTGCTGTGCTGGCGCATCGTCCAGCGTGGCGACGCGCAGGATCACATACGGGCTGCCTTCGCGCTCGGCCAGCAGATGGCTGCCGCACTGGCGGCAGAAATGGCGCAGCTTGCCGGGCGAGGAGGCAAAACTGCCCAGCTGGTCCACGCCGTGCAGCCAGCGAAAATGCTGGTGCAACACCCCGGCCGTTGGCACAAAGGGCGCGGCATGGGCTTTCTGGCAAGTGTGGCAATGACAATGGCTGATGGGCAGGTCCAGTTGATCCACTTCATAAGTGATGGCACCACACAGACAGCTGCCTAACATGACGCACCGTCCAGCAGGGTAATTTCCACCCGCTCCTTGCCCTTGCCGATATTCTTGCGTTTGAGTGCAATGCGGCCCACCTCGCCGGTGCGGTGCAAGTGCGTGCCCCCGCAAGGCACCCGGCAGTAGCCCGGCACCTCCCAGTAGCGCCGCTCGGCTTCCATGTCGGAGAAGGCGCTGACAATCTCGCTGTCGGCGTCAATCAGGCCCTGCACCTTGGCGCTGATGGCGGGCAGATGCGGGGTGATGGGTTCCGCCAGGGCAAAGTCGATGCGTGCCTTGTCCGCTGCGATGTGCGCGCCGATTTTTTCCACCCCGGCAAAGTCGCGGTAAATGGTTTCCAGCGTCAGTTCGGCGGCAAAGTGCAAGCGCATCAGGCGGTAGCGCCGTGGCCAGTCTATCTCCACCCTTACCGTGTCTCCGGCCGACAGGCCATGCTCCGGCGGCAGGGTATAGGCGATGTCCAGCCCCTGTGTTTCCGCCTGCAGCACCGGCCTGCCGCCTATCGTCCCGGCATCGCTTTCCTGTCCGCCACTGAAGGCATAGAAGATGGTGTCCTGCAGCCACAGCTGCGCGCCCTCCACCCGCGCCACCGTGGTGGTCAGCGAGGTCTGGTAGGGATCAGTCCAGAACAGTTTGCCGGTCATAACAGGCGCGACAGGTAGTCGACCAGGCTCATCGGATAGCTGAACGGCTGGCCCAGCAGCTGCTGGTACACATCGCGGTACTCGGCATGCTTGGGTTGCAATACCAGTGCCTGGGTTAGCGACTGCACGGCCGCACGCGAATCGCCCAGTTGCAGCTGGGACATGGCCAGAATGAACCAGGCTTCGTGAATACGGAAATTGAGTGATAGCGCCTGCCGTGCCAGCAAGGCGGCTTCGGCATAGCGCTCGGCCTGGAATGCCGCACCAAGCTGGCCAATGCTGTGCTCCAGCACCGGCAGATCGGCCTGCTTGCTCAGCACCAGGGTGTGGCCATTACCGACATTGCTGTCGCTTTCCTCCTGCGCTTCCAGCAGCCAGCAGCCACCCAGATCCTGCTGGTTAAACCAGTTGAGTGCGGCGAACAGGCCCTGCAGGGTAAAGATGTGATAGTGGGTGCGCCAGGGCTGCTCAGGTAGCAGGGATTGCGGCGTCACCCGTTGCCGGAATGCCTCGACATGCTCCTCCAGCCCGGTAACGGGCCGTACGCTGTCTTCCACCAGCGCATCACGCTTGGGGACAATCATGAAGCTGACACCACCGGGGCGCAGCACCCGCCACCATTCCAGCCAGGCGCTGAAGATATCCGGCAGATGCTCCAGCACATGCGAGCTGGCAACATAGTCCAACTCATCATCGGCAAATGGCAGAGCACTAGCCTCGGCAACCACATCCACCTGATCCACCCCGCGGCCATGCCGTTGTTGCTCTGCGGCATACACCTGGTAATCGATCAGGTCGCGCTCATCCACATAGCGCACCCCATCGCATGGGGCCACGCTGATGCAGTCAGCCGGGGCCAGCGGATTATGTGCGCCGCGTCCCAGCTCGATTCCCTTGCCCTGCAGCCATTGCCGCGCCAGTTCCATCATTTTTATCCTTGTGCAGCAGCAGGATGGCCGGCATTGGCGGCCAAGCGTTGATAAACCTGCTGGTCTAGTTTTTCCATCATGCGTTCCGGGTGCGCTAGCGGGGTAAAGCCGTATTGTGCATACAGGCCATGTGCATCCGCCGTGGCCAGCATCACACGCCGCAGGTTTTGCAGGCCAGGGTACGCCATGATGTGCGTCATCAGCGCTTTGCTGATACCGCGACCGCGCCAGTCGGGTAGCACGAAGACATCCGCCAGATAAGCAAAGGTGGCCTGGTCGGTAATCATGCGGGCAAAACCCACTTGCTGCCCGGCCACGTACACGCCAAAACACAGCGAACCATCCAGCGAGCGCTCGAAAATAGCACGTGGCAGACCCGCCGCCCAATAGGACTCGCCGCTGAGATAGGCATAGATCATGTCGCGATCCAGCCTGGCCGGATCGCAATCAAACTCCAGTGGCAGCGCCATCGGCAGTCTCCTGCAAATGCTGCCGACGTGGGCAGCATGGTGATTACACAAATCGCTGACGCAAGAACAAAGGCCTTGGCTGGCCGATATTCCTGCGTGATGCTGGCAGTGTCAGCCGCTTGCTATTCAGGGTCAACGGCTATTCACGAGCGGCAATGGCAAATACCGCCCGCATGCATGACGAAGTCATTATATTTCTCCATGCAGATGATGTGTCATCGGCTTGCTGCCGGGCGCAAAAAAGCCCGGCATGACCGGGCTGGGATGATTGGCAATCCTTGCTCACGCAGCCGCCGCACGCTTTTGTGCACGCATCTGCCATAACCCGGCCGCCGAATACAGCAGCAGGGCCAGCCAGATCAGACTGAAACCAGCCAGCTTGGCACTGTCGAACGGCTCGCCAAACAGCAACACGCCCAAGGCCAGCTGGATGGTGGGGCCGATGTACTGGATCAGCCCCACGGTGGCCAGCTTCAGACGGCGCGCACCGGCGGCAAACAGCAGCAGCGGAATGGCCGTCACTACCCCCGCCCCCACCAGCAACACATCGCTGCTGATGGCCTCATGCAGGAAAGCGCCCTGTCCCTGCCATGCAAACCAGCCCAGCGCCAGCAAGGCCAGCGGTGCCATCAGAAAGGTTTCCAGCGCCAGCCCTTCCAGCGAGGCCAGCGGGGCTTTCTTGCGCAGCAAGCCATACAGGCCGAAGGTGGCCGCCAGCGACAGCGCAATCAGCGGCAAGGCACCGGTACACCAGGTAATCCAGGCCACGCCAGCCGCTGCCAGCGCCACCGCCGTGCGCTGGATGGGGGTGAGCTTTTCCGCCAGAAACAGGCGCCCCAGCAGCACATTGAACAAGGGGTTGATGAAATAACCCAGGCTGGCTTCCACCACGTGGCCGGCGTTCACCGCCCAGATGTAGATCAGCCAGTTCAGCGACAGCATCAGCGAGGACAGGCCGAAAATGGCCAGCTTTTGCGGCTGGCGCACCGCCTCGCCCAGCCAGGCCCAGTTGTGCCGCACGGTGAGGATGCCGGCCACGAACACAGCAGACCAGACAATGCGATGGCACAGGATCTGCAAGGCAGGAATATGGTGCAGCGGCTTCCAGTACAGCGGAAACAGGCCCCAGATGACAAAGGCGATAAAGGTGAACAGTACGCCACGGGAGGCATCCTGACGGGACAAGGCGGAAGACATGACAGGCTCGATACGGAGAAATTCAACCTGAGAGCTTAACCGCTTGAGGGCGGTGAAGATACCGTCGCCGCCGTAACACCCTGTTCTGGATGGCAAACAATCGATGGAGTCGTGCTGTCTGGTTCATGCTGCACTGGCACAATCGCCGCAGTTGGCAAACATGTGCGTCAACACCTTTGACGTTGACGTAAACGTAAGCTACATTCCGCCACATGGACCCTGTCTGCATGCCCGCGCGAAAACACGCCGCCCGGCATGATTCCGGCCTACAACATAGAGAAAGGCGCGTGTTTTCCCCTGCTGAAAACCCGCCACCGCCACAAGCGAGAACAAGCCGCAGGCCACCCCGGCCACCTTACCGGGCAGGACCTGAGCGGCAGGAGGAGAAACCATGTCGATCCGTCATGTTGATCTGGAAGAAAAATACACTGCCGCCACCGGCCAAGTGCTGATGACCGGCATCCAGGCGCTGGTGCGCCTGCCCATGCTGCAACAAGAGCTGGACCGCGCCGCCGGGCTGAACACCGCCGGCTATGTCACCGGCTACCGCGGCTCACCCTTGGGCAATGTCGACCAGACCATGCAAAAGGCCGAGTCCTATCTCAAGGCCCACAATGTGGTGTTTCACCCCGGCCTGAACGAAGACCTGGCCGCCACCGCCGTGTGGGGCACGCAGCAGGTCAACATGTTCGAGGGGGCCAAGTACGATGGCGTCTACGCCATGTGGTATGGCAAGGGCCCCGGCGTGGACCGTTCTGGCGACGTGATCAAGCACGGCAATGTGGCCGGCACCAGCGCCAAGGGCGGTGTGCTGCTGGTGGCGGGCGATGACCACGCGGCCAAGTCCTCCACCTTTCCGCACCAGTCCGACCACATCCTGGCCGCCAGCATGATTCCGGTGCTGTCGCCCTCCGGCGTGCAGGAAGTGATCGATTTCGGCCTGCACGGCTGGGCGATGAGCCGCTACTCCGGCTGCTGGGTATCGATCAAGGCCATTTCCGATACCATCGAAAGCTCGGCGGTGGTAGACATCTCCCCCGAACGCTTCAACTTTGTCATTCCGCAGGACTTCCCCATTCCGGAAGGCGGTCTGTCCATCCGCTGGCCAGACCCGCCGCTGGTGCAGGAAAAACGCGTGCTGCACCACCGCCTGTACGCCGCGCTGGCCTATGCCCGTGCCAACAAGCTCAACCACATCACGCTGGACTCGCCCAAACCACGGCTGGGCATCATTACCTGTGGCAAGAGCTATCTGGACGTGATGCAGGCACTGGACGACCTGGGCATCGACGAAAGCCTTGCCGCCGACATCGGCCTGCGCATCTTCAAGGTGGGCATGGTGTGGCCGCTGGAACCGGAAGGCGTGCGCCACTTTGCCGAAGGGCTGGATGAAATCCTGGTGGTGGAAGAAAAACGCCAGATCATCGAATACCAGTTGAAGGAACAGCTATACAACTGGCGTGACGACGTGCGCCCGCGCGTGGTGGGCAAGTTTGCCGAAAAAGGCGAATGGGCGCTGCCGCACGGCGACTGGCTGCTACCGGCTGCCGGCGAGCTGACCCCGGCCATGATTGCCCGCGCCATTGCCAGCCGCCTGGCGCTGATTTTCGACAGCCCGGTGATTCACGACCGGCTGAAGTTCTACGACGAAAAAGAAGCCCAGCTGGTGAAACCGCGCGAATCCATTGCCCGCGTGCCGCATTACTGCTCGGGCTGCCCGCACAACACCAGCACCCGCGTGCCGGAAGGCAGCCGCGCCGTGGCCGGTATCGGCTGTCACTACATGGCGCACTGGATTGAAGGCGACAGCACCAAAACCTTCACCCAAATGGGTGGCGAGGGCATCACCTGGGTAGGTCAGGCACCGTTCACCAACACCAAGCACATTTTCACCAATCTGGGCGATGGCACTTACTTCCACTCCGGCTTGCTGGCCATCCGCGCCGCCGTGGCGGCCAAGGTCAACATCACCTACAAGCTGCTGTACAACGACGCAGTGGCCATGACTGGTGGCCAGCATGTGGATGGTTATCTGGACGTGCCGATGATTACCCGCCAGCTGGCAGCCGAAGGCGTGCAACGCATCGTGATCACCAGCGATGAGCCGGACAAGTATCAGGGCATGCAGGGACTGGCACCGGGCGTGGATGTGTTCCACCGCCGCGAACTGGACCGTCTGCAAAAAGAACTGCGTGAAACCGAAGGCACCACCGTGCTGATTCACGACCAGACCTGTGCCGCAGAAAAGCGCCGCCGCCGCAAACGCGGTGAATTCCCCGACCCGGCCAAGCGCGCCTTCATCAACGAAAAAGTATGCGAAGGTTGTGGCGACTGCAGCAAGAAATCCGGCTGCCTGTCGGTGCTGCCGGTGGAAACGCCGCTGGGGCGCAAACGCAAGATCGACCAGTCCAGCTGCAACAAGGACTACTCCTGTGTGGAAGGATTCTGCCCCAGCTTTGTCACCGTGGAAGGCGGCACGCTGAAAAAACAGAGCAGTGCCACCGCCACGCTGGAATCCATGCCCGCCCTGCCCGCGCCGCAGATTCCGGCCCTGCACGACCCGTTCAGCATCATGATTACCGGTGTGGGTGGTACCGGTGTGGTCACCATCGGCCAGGTACTGGGCATGGCCGCCTATCTGGACAACAAGGGCGTCACCGTGCTGGACATGGCCGGCCTGGCGCAAAAAGGCGGCTCGGTGTGGTCGCACGTGCGCATTGCCAACAGCCAGCAGCAACTGCACGCGGTGCGCATTGCCGCCGGCGATGCCAACCTGGTGCTGGGTTGCGACCTGGTGGTCACCGCCGCGGAAGAAGCGCTGGCCAAGATGCGCGAGGGCTTCAGCAACGCCATCGTCAACAGCTACGAATCCCCTACCAGTGCCTTCCTGAAAAACCCGGACGTGCGCTTCCCCAGCCGAGCGATGAAAGATGCAGTGATCGAATCGGTGGGTGCCGGCCGCTTCTGGGAAGTCAACGCCACCCGCCTGGCCACCGCGCTGATGGGCGATGCCATTGCCAGCAATATGTTCATGTTGGGTTATGCCTGGCAGAAGGGTTTGGTGCCAGTCAGCGAAGAAGCGCTGATGGAGGCCATCCGCCTGAACGGTGCCGCAGTGAAATTCAACCAGCAGGCTTTTGTCTGGGGCCGCCACGCCGCCCATGACCCGGGCCGGGTGGAGGCACTGACCAGCCCGTCTTCGGTGGTGCAGTTTGTTCCACGTGAAACGCTGGACGGCGTGCTGCATCACCGCGCCAAGGAACTGCTGAACTACCAGAACCAGGCACTGGCCGAGCGTTACAAAGCGCTGGTGGGTAAGGTACAGGCTGCCGAACAGGCACTGAACCCGGCCAGCACGGCGTTGGCACTGGCGGTGGCACGCGCCTACTTCCACGTGCTGGCCTACAAGGACGAGTACGAAGTGGCCCGCCTGTATACCGACGGCGACTTCCTGCGCGAGCTCTCAAGCCAGTTCGAGGGTGATTACCACTTGCGCTTCCATATCGGTGCCAGCTGGGTAACCGGTGGTGCGGCCAAGAAAATCGCTTTCGGCCCCTGGCTGTTCAAGGGCATACAGTTGCTGGCCAAAATGCGCTTCCTGCGCGGCACTGCGCTTGACCCCTTTGGCTGGCAGGCCGACCGCAAACTGGAACGCCGGCTGATTGGTGAGTTCGAGCAACTAGTGACCACGCTGCTGGGTGGGCTGAGCCTGGACAACCTGGCCACTGCCAGCGAGCTGGTAAAGATTTATGAGGGGATTCGCGGCTTTGGCTACATCAAGGATGCGGCATACCGCCAGGCTGGTGACAAACAGAAAACCTTGCTGGAGCAGTTTCGCCAGCAGGCGGGCAAGCGCAAGGTGGCTTAAGGGTTTGTGAGTGTTGTAGCAGTAAAGAGAGGGTGGTTCAGGCGCGGATGACAACATCCGCGCCCTTTTTTTGATCATAAAATCCCGGTTCTGGTGAAATGCTGCACTGTTTCAAGGCAGCCTGCTGAGGGCGAGAAACGCGCTGCGCCATCAGGACAGCATCAAGCTCAGGCGGCGCGCTTCATCCAGCGCCTGGTCTACCCCATTGTATTCATCCTGCCATACCCAGATGCCGTGTACCGCATCCAGCGCCTCCACCAGCCACAGCCGGCCATTGCTGCCCAATGCCACCTGGCGGGCACGTACCGGACGACGGTAGTTGAACATCACGATATCACTGGTTTTTTGCACAGCCGGGGTATGCTTGCGCGGGCTCGAAAAGAAAGGCATGGCGAAACCTCCTGTTGGGCGATATGCCACTGTTGATACAGCAAATGCCATGCCAGCTTTGTGCAAGGCAACATGAAAAGCCGTGGCAGCCGTCTGATCACAAGCTGCACAGATTTTGACGCCAGCTGGCGCGCGGCTTAGCATGGCCGCATCCCTCCACTGGAAGCGCCTGCATGGAAAACCGCAAACTCGCTGTTCTGATTGATGCCGACAACGCCCAGGCCAGCCTTACCGCCGAGTTACTGGCCGAAGTGGCCAAGTACGGTACGGCCATCGTCAAGCGCGCCTATGGCGACTGGACCACCACCCAGCTAAAGGGCTGGAAAGAAGTGCTGCACAAACATGCCATCCATCCCATCCAGCAGTTTGCCTACACCAGTGGCAAAAATTCCACTGACTCGGCCCTCATCATCGATGCCATGGACCTGTTGTACACCGGCAATTTCGATGGCTTCTGCCTGGTGTCTTCCGACAGCGACTTCACCCGGCTGGCCACCCGCTTGCGCGAAGGCGGACTGACCGTCATCGGCATCGGGGAAAAATCCAAGACCCCGCGTCCCTTCATTGCCGCCTGCGACAAGTTTGTGTTCACCGAAATCCTGCGCCCGGAAAAAGTGCCGGAAGCGGCTGTCACCAGCGAAAAACCCAAGACGCGCAGCAGCCGCCAGAACAAGAGCAAACCGGCAGTACAAAAGGAAATTCACCCGCTGCAGGCCATGTTCACCTCGGCCATCGATGCGGTGGCACGCGAAAGCGGCTGGGCCGAGCTGTCGGCCGTTGGCTCCTATATTGCCAAGAACGACCCCTCCTTCGACCCGCGTAATTACGGCCATTCGCGCCTGTCCCAGATGGTGAAAAAGCTGGATTTTCTCAGCGTGCAAGAGCAGCGCAACGGCTCCAAGCTGCACAGTGAAATCCGCCTGAAAGAAGCAGACAGCATCGATGCCCTGCCGGTGCCGGTGGCCACCAGCAAGCCGGTTTCCGCTCCCGTTGCAGAAGCGCCCGTAGCGCCAGCCGCTACCGCACCGCGCAAGAAACGCACTCCGCGTAAAAAGGCCGACATCCCGGCAGCCAAGGGCTGAACCATAACAGCATCCGGCGCGCCAAGACGCAGCGAAGACCCGATTGCAACAGGAGACAACATGCCGATACGTGATGCCAAGCTGGAAGACCTGGCTGTCATTCTGGATATCTACAACGAGGTGATCGCCACCTCCACCGCCATCTACAATGACGACCCGCTCAACCCGGGCGAGTTTGCCGTCTGGTTCCAGGACCGGCTGGCTGCCGGCTACCCGGTGCTGGTGGCCGAAGAAAACGGCGAGATTCTGGGCTTTTCCAGCTTTGGTGATTTCCGCCCACGTCCCGGTTTTCGCTTTACCGTGGAACACAGCGTACATCTGACACCGGCAGCGCGCGGCAAGGGCATAGGCAGCGCGCTGGTCAGCGCCCTGTTTCCGCGGGCGCAGGCGCTGGGCAAACACACCATGCTGGGCGCCGTTGATGCTGCCAATGAGGCCTCGATCCGCTTTCACCAAAAGCTGGGTTTCATCCAGGTGGGAGTGCTGCCACAGGTAGGCTTCAAGTTTGGCCGCTGGCTGGACCTGGTCTACATGCAGAAATTCATAGCCGGCCAGAGCGACGGCCCGGTGTAAAGCACACAAGATATTGATGAAAAAGAAAAACGCCGCAGTTTCCTGCGGCGTTTTCTGTTCTGCTACTGCGCTGTTGAAACAGCGTCCGTTCTTGAAGTTCTCTATTCTCTTCCTCTGCACGACTTAGCGCACGACTGCAACAATATCCTTACTGAACACCTTTTCGCAATACTTGCATTTCATTTTGATGTCCTTGGCGTGCGCACGCACGGAGAAAAAGCTCTTAACCGGTTCGGCATGTGAAATGCAGTTGGAGTTGGGGCAGGCAAAAATGCCTTCAATGCTTTCCGGCAATTCCAGCTTGTGCTTCTTCACCACTTCGAAGTTGTCGATCACATTCACCGTGGCCTTGGGCGCAAACAGGGCCAGCTCGTTGGCCTGCTCTTCGGTCAGCGCCACGTTTTCCACCTTGATGATGTCCTTGGCCCCCATATGGCGCGAGGACAGGTTCAGGCCCACGGTGATGCGTTCGCCGGTTTCGGCCAGCTTGAACAGGCGCAGGATGTTGACGCCCTGCCCGGCCGGGATGTGATCGATAACGGTGCCTTGTTTCAGGGCTTCTACGGTACGGGTGTATTGCATGATGTTTCCTTCCCTGATTTAGACGGTTTCGTTCAGTACCAGCGACAGCAGCGCCTGACGGGCATACACACCATTCTTGGCCTGCTCGAAGTAATAGGCATGCGGGGTAGCATCCACATCCACGGTGATTTCATCCACGCGTGGCAGCGGGTGCATCACCTTCATATTGGTGCGTGCGCTCTTGAGCATGTCTGCGCGCAGCACGAACTGGCCCTGGATCTTCTTGAACTCGGCTTCGTCAAAACGCTCGCGCTGCACGCGGGTCATGTACATGATGTCCACCAGCGGAATCACATCATCCAGGCTGTCCACTAGGGTGTACTCGATGCCCTTCTCGTCCAGCTCTTCGCAAATGTAGTCCGGCATAGCCAGCTGTTCCGGTGCCACAAAGTAGAAGCGAGCACCAAACAGCGACAGCGCCTGGGTCAGCGAATGCACGGTACGGCCATATTTCAAATCGCCGACAAAGGCGATGGTGAGATTTTCCAGCGTGCCCTGGGTTTCACGGATGGTGAACAGGTCCAGCAGGGTTTGCGTGGGGTGCTGGTTGGAGCCGTCGCCACCGTTGATCACCGGTACGCTGGAAAATTCGCTGGCCAGCCGCGCTGCACCTTCCTTGGGGTGACGCATGACCACAGCATCGGCGTAGGAGCTGATGATCTTGATGGAGTCAGCCAGGGTTTCGCCCTTCTTGGCACTGGTATTGCCACCGTCGGCAAAGCCGATGATGTCGCCACCCAGGCGCTGTACCGCGGTTTCGAACGACAGCCGGGTACGGGTGGACGGTTCAAAGAAGCAGCTGCCCACCAGCTTGCCTTGTAGCAGGTCGTTGCGCGGGTGGCGTTTAAGCTTGCCCGCCGTTTCCACCACGAGCTCAAGCTCCTCTCGTGAAAAATCGGGGATGGAAATGATGTGTTTCCGATAAAGCGGGTTTGCCATGATAGGGGTCCTTGATTCTGCGAATTATTTTTTGCCCATAAAAAAAAAGCCCCTGAGCAATCAGGAGCTTTTTTTCTGGAATAGCTGGGGTTCGGGAACGGTCGGTCCTTGCAGCAACGCTTCTGCGCCACCGTAACGGGTGGTGGTGAGGCGGGTGACAACAACTGCAAATGGCGACAAGACAGCTCCTCCGAACAAACCCCGAGATTCTAATCCCAAACCACCCGGCTTGATAAGAGCAGTGTCGCATTTTGCCAATTCCATGACCCCAACAACACTGCTGATGCACGCTAGCCCGTCTCAGGCTGGCTGGCGCTGCCACCACAAACGTACGCCTAGCAATACAAACATCAAGCCGCAGACACGCTGTCCCCAGCGAGCCAGCCCTTGGCTGGCAAAGCGGGAAACCCGACCACCCAGCCACAACATACCGCTCAAATAGAGCAGATTACACAGACAGAACACCGTGCCAAGTTGTACAAACCCGGCCAATACCGGCTGTTGTGGGGACAGGAATTGCGGGAAGAATGCCATGAAGAACACTAGAGCCTTGGGGTTTCCCACGGTTACCAGCCAACTACTCCAACACGCATGCGGGCCAGACAACGGCGCGTCCCCGGTCTGTGTCGCTGCGGCAGTCCAGCAGCGGCAACCCAAGCAGATCAGATAGGCAGCACCACCGTAACGCAGCAGATCAAACCAGGCAGGATGGGCAGCCAGCAACGCAGCCATGCCCAGTGCCGACAAGGCAACCAACAACATATCGCCCAGTATTAGGCCAAGCAACGCCCAAGCGGCATGACGCCAGCCACCTCCACTGTAAGCACGCCATACGCTGAGCGTACCCGCGCCCGGTGTCACAACCAACAACAACGCTGCTGGCAAGAAATGAGACCAATTCATGTGAATGTTCTCCAATTCAGGGGACATATAATCTTGCCGCATCTGGCAAGTAAAACGCCACCCCGCAGGGTGGCGTTGGCTTGTGCTGCCGGGGATGGCCTACAGCTTGAAGTTGCTGACCAGGTTTTCCAGGTTGGCCGACAGTTCGCGCAACTGGGACACCGAATCGGACACCTGCTGCACCACATCGCTATTGCTTTGGGCCATGGCACTGATGCGTTCCACATTCTGTGCGATTTCCTGGCTGGCCGAGGACTGTTCGCGGGTAGAGGCGGCAATATCCACAATGCTGGCCACCAGTCCCTGGCTACGGCCCAATACCGTGTTCATCGCCTCATTGGCTTCCGCAGCAATGGCCACGCTCAGATTGACCTGATCACGGCTGTTTTTCACATCGTCCACCGCGTCTCGCGTTTCACTGCCGATGGCATTGACGATGCGGGTGATCTGCACCGTGGCTTCAGCCGTGCGGCCGGCCAGATTACGCACTTCGTCCGCCACCACCGCAAAGCCGCGTCCCATTTCACCGGCACGCGCCGCCTCGATGGCGGCATTGAGCGCCAAGAGATTGGTCTGGTCGGCAATGTCCTTGATCACCCGCACAATGGTGCTGACTTCCTCCGAGCGCTCGCCCAGCCCGTTCATACGCTCGGCCAGTGCCTGCATGCTGCTGGTCATGCGTTCGATTTCGCCGGTAATGCGCGTGACTGTGGCCACACTTTGCGCGGTGAGTTCGCCGGTTTCGCGTGCAGTATGTTCGGCTTCTTCAGCGGTATCGGCAATGTGGTGCACGCTTACCGTTACCTGCTCCACCCCGGCTGCGGTGGCACTGGCGGCATCGGACTGGCTGGAGGATGCCTGTTGCACCTGGATGGCCGATTCAGCCAGGCTGGCCGCTGCCACGCTGACGTCATGGCTCTGCTGGCGCACGTCCACAAACATGTCGCGCAGGCTGCCGATGAAGCGGTTGAAGGCATCGGCGGTGCGGCCGATTTCGTCACGGTTGGTAATCTGCATGCGTACGGTCAGGTCACCACGTCCAGATGCCAGCTGGTCCATGGTATCGGCCAGCCGGTTGAGCGGCCTGGTCAGCGCCCGTACCACAGCCGTGAGTACCAGCAGGATCACCACCAGCGCCACGGCACCAATCAGGATGGCGGTCAGGCACTGTTTTTTTGCATCTGCCGTAATGGCGGCGGTGGGAATGGATACGCCCAGCGCCCAAAACTGGCCGGTATCAGCCACCTTCACCGGATGGAAAAAGTGGGTGAAGCCGCCGTCTTCATAGATAAAGGACTCGCCCTTCTTGATTTGTTCCAGATGGGATGCCAGGGCATCGTCCTTGGGTACCGGCTTACCCAAGAGCTCGGCCTTGGCCGTTACCACGTACAGCCCGCCTTCGGACACCATGCGGATATAGCCGGTATCGTTCAGATGAATGGCCCCAAAGCGTTTTTGCAGCTGGTCCAGCGCCACATCGGTAGCAGATACGCCCAGCATCTTGCCGGCAGCATCCTTCATCACCACCGCCAGCGAGCTTTCCAGCACCATCTTGCCCTGCACCTCGTAGGGATAAGGTTCGGTAATGGTGTCGCGGCCACGCTGTTTGGGCACATAGTAAAAATCACCCCAGCCGGTTTTTTCGTAGTCAGGCTGATAGGTTTCCGGGTGATCCTTGAACTTGGGGAATTCCTTCACCCGGTCAGCCGACATCATCACATCCATCTGGGCTTTGCCCTGGGCATTCTTGGTGATGTAAGGCTGGTAGCGGCCAGTAGGGTCGTGACGCGGCCAGTCCATCCGGAAGGCATTGTCGTTGCCGTCAAAGGCATTGGGCTCCCACAACATCCACAGCCCGACTGATTGCGGTGCGGCGTCCAGCAGTTGCTGGATCATATTGTCGGCATGCTTGCGATCCGGTGCAGCAACCCGCTTGATACCGAGAATGGCATCTGCCAGGTGATGCGGCAGGGTGAAACCCTTGTCAAAATCGCTTTGCGCATCCTTGGCATAGCTGCTGGCCTGTTCCGATGCCAGCCTGTAACCGACATCCACTGCCGCCGAATAGCTTTGCCAGGCAATCAAGCCAATCATCACGGCAAAACCCACCGCGATGGCAGCGGCTGCCACCACGATGATCCGCGTACTCAGATGACCCCATTTTTCCGTTGCCATTGCCATTTCCCCGAGCGCTGTTTTTATGCATGAGTCTGGCGCAGGCCAGCCCTGTCTTGACACAAACTCTTTAACATATTGGGGGATATCGTTAAGCGACGGCCAGTTTGTGATCAAAAAACATGCAAGAGCACAAGCGGGGAAAACACTGAGTCAATTTATGACAAATATATTGTCTTTTAAATAACAATATCTTATGGAGCGGTTCTGGCTTCCAGATCGCTCAGCCACTGCATTGCATGACTGTTGCTTTCACCGCACATTTCCATAGCAGGTTTCAAGCCGGCACAGACTGCAGGCCGCTCGGCATGCCCAAACAACAGGCACAAATTATTGCTGTCCAGCTGGATGCAGCGCACACCAGCGGGCTTGCCTTCTGGCATGCCCGGAATGGGAGAAGAAATGGAAGGGGCGATGCAGCAGGCACCACAGTGAAGGCGGCATTCCATGGTGTCAGGCCTGAAGGCAGCAGAAAAAGTGCGCCACCATACCACAAAGCCGGCATTTGCCAGCACGGCTTGCCTGCCAAGCGGACCTAGATAATTTACAATAAGACATTATGTCTTGCCTTCATACTCATAAAACCGTGCAGCACCGTCCCACTGCCAACAAGTCAGAGCTCAAGTAATGATCAAGTGCATCGACGTGTCCGACCTCAGGGTGGGCATGTACATCCACGACCTGAACTGCGACTGGATGTCACATCCGTTTTTGCTGAAACGCTTCCTGGTCAAGGATGAAAGCGCCATTCACAAGATAGCTGATGCCGGCATTCACGAAGTCTACATCGATACCGAAAAAGGCATGGACTTAGCCCATGCCCCGACGATTTCCGAAGTCAAACACAAGCTGGAACAGGAAATCATCGACCTGGCCAGCCGCGAAGCCCCGGCAGAGCGTCAGGTGGACGCAGCAGCTGAATTCGGCCGCGCCCAGCTGATTCACAACGAAGCCAACCTGATTGTGCGCAGCATCCTGCAGGATGTACGGCTGGGCAAGCAAGTGCAGCTGGAAATGGTGGAACCGTCGATCGAAAAGATGACCACCTCCATCCTGCGCAATGGTGGTGCCTTGCTGTCGCTATGCCGCATCAAGGACAAGGACAATTACACCTTCCAGCATTCGGTCAGCGTGGGCGCGCTGATGGTGAGCTTTTGCAAAGCCATGAACATGAGCCGCGAGGTGATTCACCACGCCGGCATTGGCGGCATGCTGCACGATATCGGCAAGATGAAGGTGCCGGACAGCATCCTCAACAAACCTGGCAAGCTCACCGAGCAGGAGTTTGCGGTGATGAAATGCCATGTGGTGGAAAGCAAGCAGATCCTGCTCGCCACCCAGGGTATTTCCGACACAGCGGTGAAGGTGGCGGCCCAGCATCACGAGCGCCACGACGGCAGCGGTTATCCAGAAGGGCTAAAAGGTGAGGAAATCTCCCAACTGGGGCAGATGGCGGCCATTGTGGATGTTTACGATGCCCTGACTTCGGATCGCTGCTACCACAAGGGCATGCCACCTACCGATGCCTTGCGCAAGATTTTCGAGTGGTCGAAATTCCACTTCAACCCGGTACTGGTACAGGCTTTCATGCGCTGTATCGGCATTTACCCCATCGGCACGCTGGTACGGCTGGAAAGCGGGCGGCTGGGCGTGGTGATCGAACAGAACGATAATAATCTGGTATCGCCCAGGGTAAAGGTGTTCTTCAGCACCAAAAGCAATACCTACATTCCCCCGGAAGTGGTGGACCTGTCACGCGGCATGGGTGCTGGCGGCGGCGACAAGATCGTCAGCCATGAATCACCCGGCAAATGGCGCATCGACCCGCTACGCTTTCTCTAGTCGCAAAAAAAGCCCTGAATCATCAGGGCTTTGCAGGTTGCGGACAAATTAAGTAGTGCGATTATACTGGACCCGGCAAAGCCGGGCATTTCGACTAACTTATTGATTATACAGAATTTTTATCTATTCCCCTATCCCCCCGCCCTTGCCCTGCCAATTGAAGAAGGGAGCCTCGCCGTCCTTTCAGAAAGCGAGAAGGGTTTGCCAAACATCTGCAAACCCTGAACAGTCTGCATTCAACCTTGGCGCACCACCATGGCGTGCTCCGGGCTGGGGAAACCGGCCTCGGCCAGCGCTTCGCGAATAACGCGATTGCTGTCGAAATAAACCTGCCAGTAATCCGCAGGATGGCAGCAAGGACGCACAGCCAGCACCGGACCCAGAGTGCTGAATTCAAGCAGGGCCACGGTGGGAGCAGGCTCGCTCAGCACATTGGGAATGGCAGCAATCTTCTCGCGTAACAGTTTGATGGCCTGTGCATGATCGGCACTACCGGCCAGCTGTGCTTTCAGGTCGACCCGGCGATAGCCATTGGCACTGAAGTTCTGGATGTTGTCGGAAAATATCTTGTTGTTGCCAATCAGCGTCATCACATTATCCGGCGTATCAATGACGGTGGAAAACAGACCCACTTCACGCACCGTACCACTGATACCGGCCACACTCACTACATCACCCACCTTGAATGGACGTAGCACCACCAGAAAGATGCCAGCGGCAAAATTGGCCAGCAGGCCGCTCCAGGCCAGGCCAATCGCCACGCCGGCAGCACCGATGATGGCGGCAAAGCTGGCCGTCTGTACGCCAAAGAAGCCCAGCATGGCTATCACCAAAACCACGGTCAGGCTGACGGACAGGAAGGAATGCGCGTAACGGCGCAGGGTTGGGTCCAGTTTGCGGGCAACCAGCTGCTCATCCATCAGCCGCCCTGCCAAGCCAATTAACCAGCGTCCCACTACCCACAGGGCAATGGCAGAAACAATATTGATGCCGGCCTGTACCGCCAGGTCGCCCCAGTGAGTCCAATTGATGTCTGTCATGGCCATCCTATTTAAGCAATTGGTAGAAAACACTTAAAAATAGAATGGCTGCTGACAAATTGCCAGCCAGCGCGGTCTGGCACTGCGACCCGTTCAGCCCAGCAGGGTGCGCAGTTGCTGGCAGGTTTCGCCAATGCCCGCCTGTATGGTCAGATCAAACACCCGGTCCATGCGCGTGGGGGTGTAATTGATCAGCGCAGTCATCACCCCGGCGCGCGCCGCTTCCAGCGGAATCTGGTTGACCGGGGAAACCTCCAGGGAGGAACCCAGCACCAGCAGCAGATCTGCCGACACCGCCACATCAAAAGCGTGCTCGATCAGCGGCACAGGCTCACCATACAGCACTACATCCGGCTTCAGCACATCCATGCAGTGAGTGCACAGTGGCAGCACGTGGTGATTGATGTATTCCAACCCCTGGCGGCGCCCGCAGGACGGGCAGCTGGCGGTGCGCAAGGTGCCGTGCAGCTCGGAAACATGACGGCTGCCCGCCACGCCATGCAGGCCGTCGATATTCTGCGTCAGTATCGACACCTGCTTGCCGGCCTCTTCCAGCCAGGCCAGAAACCGATGCCCGGCATTGGGCTGGTAATTGCCCAGCAACTTGGTGTGAAACAACTGTTTGAAGCTGTGCCAGAAGGCTTCGGGATCGGCACGGAAGTAGTCGATGGAAACCAGTTCTTCCAGCTGCATGCCCTGCTGCCACAAGCCTTTGGCGGAACGAAAATCGGGAATGCCCGATTCGGTACTCATACCGGCACCACTCAATACCGCGATATGGCCAGCCTGCCCGATGGCAGCAGCCAGTTGCGCCATTGCCTGCTGCATTGCAGTCTCCCCCTGGAGGATTATTATTGCCGCCCAGCTTAGGCCAGGCGGTTACGGACAGCAAAAATCAGTCGCCCGGAGTTTGCCCAGTATCAAATACGCTGCGTTTCCGTACCGGGAGCGGGATACTTGCAGGCGTTTTTGACCAGCTTGTCACGCACGGCAGCATCGATATCCAGTTTCATCACGCTGGCCAGCCGCACCAGATACAGCAGCACATCGGCCACTTCTTCCTGCAAATGGGTGAAGCGGGCCGGGTCGTCTGCCAGTTGGGCCACTTCCTCATCGGTCAACCACTGGAAGATTTCTGCCAGTTCGCCTACCTCCCCGGTCAACGCCAGCATCAGATTGCGCGGCGTGTGAAAGCGCTGCCAGTTGCGCTCATCGGCAAACTGCTGCAACGCCGCTTCCAGCGCGGCGGTTTCAATCAAGGGCTGTTCAGTCATGCACGTGCTCCTGCAGCCCGGGTTTCACGTGAAACCGCGCTGCCATATCAAAACAAAACGCCCGCAGGCAATTGCGGGCGCGGTTGATGATGCTGCAGTGGATTCAGCGCAGCAAGCCTTCATCCTTCAGCGCTGACTGTACTGCCGGCAGTGCATGGACACGGTTCATGAACGCGCTGATGGCCGGGAAATCCGCCAGCGAGCGCTGCACCATCTCTGCCCAGTTAAGGCAGGTAAACAAATAGGCATCCGCTACCGAGAAATCATCGCCCAGCAGGTAGGGCGTTTGGGCCAGCTGAGCCTCGATCACGCCAAAACGGCTACACAGCTTGTCCCAGGCGGCATTCTTCACCTCATCCGTACCCGGGTAGAACAAAGGGGAGAAACTCTTGTGAATTTCGGTAGCAATGTAATTCAGCCACTCTTGCAAACGGTAACGCGCCAGCGTGCCATTGGTCGGGGCCAGCTTGCGTTCCGGCACCAGGTCGGCCAGGTATTGCACAATGGCCACCCCTTCGCTCAGCACCGTGCCGTCTTCCAGCTGCAAGGCCGGTACATAACCCTTGGCATTGATACTGGCAAATTCGACACCGCTGGCGGTCAGGTGCGGATTAACGCGCAGATTCACCTTTTCCACCGAAAACGGCAGGCCGCTGGCATGCAGCACGATGTGTGGCGACAGGGAGCAAGCCCCCGGCGAGTAATAGAGTTTCATCCCATCTCCTGATCAACAGAACGTGCAACAAGGTGCCCATTGCTGCAGCGGCACCACCATCTACTGCAATTGGGGCAGCCTGGCGTCATTTTCAAGCTGCCATGCCGGCATCACTTCTGCCGCGCAGAAAACAGTCTGGGCCGCATGTCCTTGCCGGCTACGCTTGCCGGGCGGTTTTTCATTTCAACAAACAAGGCTTCCACCTGGCTGCGCGCCCACGGCGTGCGGCGTAAAAACACCAGGCTGGACTTGATGCTGGGCTCATGATTGAAACAGCGGATGGCAATCCGTCGGCCCAACTCCGGCCAGCCGAAGTGCTCCACCAGCGCCTGCAGAATCTTTTCCAGCGTCATGCCGTGCATCGGGTCGGCGGACTGTTTTTCACTCATGCCTATCATCCTGTTGTGGACAGCAAACACACTGCTGCCAAATAAACCGACGCAGTGTAGCCCTGCCCGCGACAAACAGCCAGCCGACTGCCTGCTTGACATGATTTTGCATGTTTCATCATTGCTAACAATTGACGCATCACCGGCAATACTTGGCAGACATCTGCCATCGATACTGCACTCATCCCCTTTTACCTGCACGAGGAAAAGCACCATGAAACTGATCAAATCGCTGTTGATTGTCGGCCTCTTGGGCGGCGCAGCCGCTACCACTGTCCATGCCATGGGCAAGGGTGATGATTGTCCCATGGGCGACAAGGGCATGTCGGCACATATGTGGCAGATGGACCCGGCCAAACGCCAGGCCATGATGGAACAGCACCTGCAAATGCTACACGACAGGCTGAAAATTCAGCCGGCGCAGGAAACTGCGTGGAAAGCCTATGTCGATGCCATGAAGTCGGCACAAGCGCCGGCCATGCCAATGGCCAAGCCGGATGCGACACTGCCAGAACAAATGGATGGCCGGGTAAAAATGATGCAGCAGCATTTGGATATGATGCAAAAGCATGTAGCAGCCACCAAGGCGCTGTACCAGAAACTGAGCCCGGAACAGCAAAAGCAGTTCGATCAGGAAGCCCGGCACATGCGTGATGGCATGCAGCACCGCATGCCACGCCACCGTCCTGCTTCGGCTCCGCTGCCGAAGAACTGATGCGGTAAACCGCAATCACCGTCTTGCATCCCGGCCAGGCAAACAGCTGGCCGGGGGCATGAGGAAACTGACATGACATCTCTTACCCGCCTGGCAGGCCTGGCACTACTGGCCATAACCGGCCTTGCCGGCATTCAGGCAGCCCAGGCCCATCCGCCAGGCTTCTTTCCCGGCCCGCCACGCTTCGAACACTGGAACGACGGCTACTGGCACCATGGCTACTACCATGGCCGTCTGGGTTGGTGGTGGGTAGCAGGTGGTGCCTGGTACTGGTACAGCGCACCGGTCTATCCCTACCCGGCCCCGGATGTACCCCCGGTGGTGATCGCTGCGCCGGTAGTGACACCGGTACCGGTAGCACCGACACAGGTGGAAGAAACAGCCAGTCCGCCGCCGGCACAAGTGTGGTACTACTGCAAGGCAGCCAAGCAGTACTACCCTTATATCAGCGAGTGTCCTGGCGGCTGGAAAACCGTTCCGGCCAAGCCCCCCCAATAACCCAGGAAGCAAGATCATGAACAAACTGCTGTGGTTGCCATTGACAGCAATCGGTCTGACAGCATGCAGTACCGTCCCGCTTGGCCCTACCGTGGCGGTAATGCCGGCTGCCGGCAAACCCTTTGACGTATTTGCCCAGGAAGAACAGCAATGCCGCCAGTATGCTGAAGCCAGCAGCGGTGGCAGCAGTGCCGATGCATCCACCAATGCGATGGCTGGCAATATGGCGCTGGGTACTGCGGTAGGTGCGGCAGCAGGTGCACTGATGGGTGGTCACCAGGGTGCCGGTGTCGGTGCCGGCATGGGCCTGATTGCCGGCACGGCGGCAGGTAGTGGCGAAGCACGCTATAGCGGCCGCGATGCCCAGTATCGCTACAATCTGGCCTACACCCAGTGCATGTATGCCAAGGGCAATCAGGTCCCTGGCCAGCAGCGCTATGCTGCACCCTACTATCCGCCGCCGCGTCTGCCCTGAGCTGCCTCATGCCCAAACACAAGGGGCTGGTCTATCAGACCAGCCCCCGTTTCATTCCGCGGCAAAATAACTAGCAGTTGAATAACTAGCGGCTGAACCACTTGTCGCCAAAGTTCACCAGCAGCACCCCTACCACCACCAGCAAGGCCCCGGCCAGCCGTGGCAGATTAACCTCGCGCAGCGGCATGGACAACCAGCCAAAGCGGTCAAACAGCAAGGACGTGCACACCTGGCCGGCGATGATCAGCGACAGCATGGCCGCCACGCCCAGCCGGGGTGCCAGCAAGGTGGTGCCGAACACGAAAAACGCCCCCAGCAGGCCGCCGATGAACATCCACCACTCGCCGCGTACCAGTTGGCCCAAGGCACTGAATTTCTGCCCGCTGAACAATGCCAGCAACAACAGGCTGACCATGCCCACGGCAAAGGAAATCATCGCCGCCAGCACCGTGCTACCTCCCAACAACAATTTGAGCTGATTGTTGACTACCGCCTGCAAGGGCACTACCACGCCAATGGCAAAGGCCATCAGGGTAAAAACGGAATTCATGCTTGTCCTTTGCTTGGGATAGCCAGCGGTTTCACGTGAAACAATACCGGCATCAGCCGCTGAGTTTGACCGGCTGCACCGGCCGGGCAGCCTTGGGGTTGCGGGTATAGGCGCAAAAGCCGGGTTTGGGGCCGACCTTGGGATGGTTGCGACAGGTATTAGGCCGCCGCTCGTAAATGATACACAGCCGGGTTTGCTGGTCCAGATACTGGCAATCGCCATTGGCGCGCCGCGCCAGGGTAAAAATGCCGTGCTTGAAATTGAAATGCTGGATCACCCGCTGCTTTTCCAGCCGCTTGGCGATGTTCTTGATCGGCTCTTCCAGCTCGAATTCGTCCACCACGCCCATGCGCACCAGATCCGGCAGCCGTACTTCCACCGGCATCGAACAGCAACTGCCCATGCAGTCGCTGCACAGGCCGTTCTTGTACTTGACCCAGGTTTCCAGTCTTTCGATATCCGCCATCTTGCCTGCCTTATTGCGGACGTTGCTTGAAGAAGGTCAGCGGTGCGGTATACGGCACTTCGCTGGGGGCCGGGGCTTTCAGGATGTGCTTTTTCATCTTGCCCATCACATGCATTTCACAGGGCCGGCACTCAAACTTCAGCGTGTAGGTTTCGTTGCCGGATTTCAGCGTCATCGGCTCGGCGCGCACCTGACCCATCACCCCCTTCACACCCTTGGCCTGCTTGGGGCACAGATTGTAGGAGAAGCGCAGGCAGTGCTTGGTAATCATCAGGCTGACTTCGCCCTCTTCCTGATGTGCCTCGTAAGCCGCCTCGATTACCTCCACCCCATGCTTGCGGTAGAACTGCCAGGCCAGCTGGTTGTAGACATTGGCCAGATAGCTGAGCGTCTGTTCCGGATACGCCACCGGCGGCTCCACCGCCAGCTTGCGCGGCGGGCGCACCCAGGCCGTCAGGCGGGCCTGTTCCAGTTGCTCGATAGCCTCGCGGCGCAGCGCATTGATGGCCGAGGCCGGCACAAACCACGGCTGGCTCAGGTTCAGTGCCACATCATTGGCCACGAACATGGTATTGCCCAGCTTGGCCAGGCTGTCACGCAGACCGCTTTCCGCCTTGGCGGCATCCTTGGCCGGCTCCAGTGCCAGCAGCGCGCTGGCGGTAGCGCTACAGCCATCTTCATCGGTCACGGTCAGGCGCAGGCCGTCGGCCTGTTCGTCCAGGGTCAGCCACACGCCTACCTTGCGCTCGGCAGACTTCTTCAGCAGCGCCAGCTCCCAGGCGTGGTCGCGGTTGCGGCACAAATCGGTTCCCGGCTTCAGGCCCTGCAACAAGGCCGGATCATTCGGCTGGCAACGCCACAGCAGGTCGCCGCCCGGCACGTGGCCGATCTGCTTCACGGTATTAAGCTGCATGCCCACCACTTCACGCTTTTTCATGAAGTTGATGCCATCGCCATTGCTCATGGTTTCCGGGGTGGCAATCTCCAGCCAGTCCGGCCCCACCTTGTGCACCACACCCAGCCCCACGCCAACAAACTTGGGCGAATCAAAGGCGCCGATGTCAATCTTGCGGCCGGTAGCAAAGTAGTCGGTGCTGCCACGGTGGAAGGTCTTGTCCGGGTCCGGCGCAAAGAAGATTTCGCTGCTGCCGCTGGACGCCGGGGCCAGTTCCGGACGACGCTCGATGATTTCATCCAGCAGCAGACGGTAGTGCGCGGTGATGTTCTTCACATAGCTCACATCCTTGTAGCGGCCTTCGATCTTGAGCGAACGCACGCCGGCATCCAGCAGCGCTTCCAGGTTCTTGCTCTGGTTATTGTCCTTCATCGACAGCAAATGCTTGTCGAAGGCCACCACACCACCGTCCTTGTCAGTCAGGGTGTACGGCAGGCGACAGGCTTGCGAACAATCGCCACGGTTGGCGCTGCGGCCGGTATCGGCATGGCTGATATAGCACTGGCCGGAGAAGGCCACGCACAGCGCGCCGTGGATGAAGTATTCAATGGTGGCGGCATCACCCACGCGGGCGGCAATGCGCTTGATGTCGGGAATGCTCAGTTCGCGCGCCAGCACCAGCTGGGACAGGCCGGCATCGGCCAGAAAGCGCGCCTTGTCGGCATCGCGGATATCACACTGGGTGGAGGCATGCAGCTGGATGGGCGGCAGGTCCATCTGCAGGATGCCCATGTCCTGGATGATCAGCGCGTCCACCCCGGCATCGTACAGCTGCCAGATCAGCTTGCGCGCCGCTTCCAGCTCGGCGTCATGCAGGATGGTGTTGAGCGTGGCAAAAATGCGCGCATGGTAGCGGTGGGCAAACTGCGTCAGCCCGGCAATGTCTTCCAGACTGTTGCTGGCATTGTGCCGGGCACCGAAACCGGGGCCGCCGATATACACCGCATCCGCGCCATGCAGGATGGCTTCACGGCCGATTTCGGCAGTTTTGGCGGGGGACAGCAGCTCGATCTGGTGCGACAGCAGACTCATGACAATTCCTGACTTGTAAAAAGGGCTTTCCTGCTAGAAATGCCAGTCGCAGGAAGGGGCGGAATTATAACGTAATCAGTAGCTTATAGATAGCCACAACCAAAGATCGCACCGCATTTTCCAGGCTTGGCATCCACTGATTTCCCTACATTAGGCAGGACGGCCCCAGCGGCGGCGACAAGCATGCAAAAAGCGCGAACAGTGCCAATGGCAACTGCCCGCGCTTTCATCAACCCCGCCCAATACTATTTCTGGCTCAGCAATACCGCCAGCTCATCCACGGCCTCAGCCCATTCGGCATCGCTAGCCAGGGCCTGACGCAGGAAATCCGCCTGCGCCGGCTTCCAGAAAGCGGCATCCGGCAAGGCCTGGCCCGGTTCCAGCCAGTGACGGGCCAGAAATACCTTGATTGCAGTAACATCGTTATCCAGTCCTAGCTGGGCGAATAGTTGTTCCAGCTGATGTTTGCCGGTATCCATGATTTTGTTTTCCTCTTGCTCCTGATGCAGATGAGCAGCATGGCCCTATTACCTGCTGCTGTGCAATCCTCAAATGCAGAGTGTGCCCCGGCAATGACCCGGGTGTTGCCTGACACCGACAGATCTAGCGCTACCGGCTGCGTTACAGTCCCGACCAGGCAGCTGCCTTGCTATAGTCTGGCCACCTGCCCTTACAGCCGCCCATCATGACCTTGCATCTTTCGCTTCCCCAGGCCCGGCTGCTGCACCTGGCTGCCCAGGGCCTGCAGACCCCGCCGCGACGGAAGGCCACACCAGCCGATGTGCTGGCCACCATCCGCCGCATGGCCTTGCTGCAGATCGATACCATCAGCGTGGTGGCACGCAGCCCCTATCTGGTGCTGTACAGCCGACTGGGTCATTACGACCAGACCTGGCTGGATACCACACTGGCCAGCGGTGCCGTGTTTGAATACTGGGCGCACGAAGCCTGCTTCGTGCCACGGGAAGACTACCGCCTGCTACGCCACCGCATGCTGGACCCGGCGCAGATGGGCTGGAAATATCCGCAGCGCTGGCTGGAACTACACCAGCCGGCAGTAGAAGAACTGCTGCAGAAAATCCGTACACACGGCCCGGTGCGCTCTGCCGACTTCAAACGCAGTAGTGGCAAGGGGGATGGCTGGTGGGACTGGAAGCCGGAAAAACGCCATCTGGAAGTGCTGTTCACCCTGGGCCAACTGATGGTGAAGGAGCGACGCAGCTTTCAGCGCGTCTACGATGTGGCAGAACGGGTGATGCCGGATTGGGACGATGCGCGCGATCTGCCCAGTCTGGAGGCAACGCAACGCGACATGGTGCGCAATAGCTGCCGGGCGCTGGGCGTGGTCAAGGCCGGCTGGGTGGCCGATTACTACCGGCTGCGTCGGGGCAAGTACGACGCTTTGCTACACCAGCTGGCGGATGAGGGGGAGCTGATTCCCGCCCGCATCGAAGGCTGGCAGCACGATGTTTTCGTCCATCACGGCCTGCAGGCCGAATTGCAACAGGCTGCGGCAGGGAAGCTCAAATCCACCCATAGCGCTACGCTGTCACCGTTTGACCCGGTGGTGTGGGACCGCAAACGCGCCAGCGAGCTGTTTGGCTTTGATTACCGCATTGAGTGCTATACCCCGGCGGCCAAGCGCCGCTTCGGCTATTTCGTGCTGCCGCTGCTCAGCCGTGGCCGGCTGGTGGGACGCATGGATGCCAAGGCCCACCGTCAGCAAGGCGTGTTTGAAATCAAGAATCTGTATCTGGAGCCTGGCATCAAGCCCACCGGCCAGCTGTGCCGCGATCTGGCCGCCATGCTGCACAAGCTGGCCGCCTGGCACGGCACGCCACAGCTGGTGTTACAGCAGGGGCCAAGCGAACTGGCCGCTCACCTTGAAACAAACTAGCCCAGCAAGATTTCACTGTACTGGATCTGCGGCGTGATATCGGTGTAATTGGCGATATCACCCTGCAATTGCGCTGCGATCGGCATGAAGGCGGCAAGAAACGACTCCACCGATTCAAACTGCAACTGGCACAGCGCAGTGAAATGGGGCTTACTGCCCGGCTCGCTGCCGCTGACGCCCTTCTCCACCCGCATGTCCAGCAAGGCCGGAGCCAACAGCTTGCTGGCCAGCGGCATGTGTTGTTGCAGGTAGTAGTCGAAATCGAAACGGGCAGTAGCGCTATACGGATAGAGAATGCTGACGTTGATCATGACCATGTCCTTGGTGGCGAGGCCATCAGCATAATCGCATCCCGGCCGGTACTCCAGCCTCAAAACCGCTGATACATGCTCGCCTGGCAGCTGGCTAAGGCATGCCCGGGCAGACGGAAACAGGGCGGCGCAGCACTGCAACAACACCCTGTCCACGCCACTTAACCCACCTGCTTGCGGTACTGGATAAAACCCAGGTTGTCAGCCAGCCTGTCATACAGCTGACGGGCCGTGGCATTGCTTTCATGGGTGAGCCAGTACACCCGGCTGCAGCCGGCATCTGCCGCATAGGCATACACCTGCTCGATCAGCGCCCGTCCGGCCCCCGTGCCGCGCACATCAGGCTGTACATACAAATCCTGCAGATAACAGTAATTGCCCGGCGTCCAGCTACTGCGATGCAATACCGTATGCACCAGGCCCACCGCGCGCTCGCCCTGCCAGGCCAGCCAGGCCTGCATCGGCTCGGCCGCATCGAGAAAGCGCTGCCAGGTAATGGCGGTATCTGCTTTGCTCTGGCTGCTGTGATAGAAATCCAGATAGCCCTGCCACAAGGGCAGCCAGGCAGCAAAATCGTCGGCGGCAAGCGGGCGGATGAATATGGCTTGGGTCATGGCACTCTCCTGTGGATAAGCGTCCATGCTGCACGGCTTATGGCTCTACGGGCAGAGCCAGTGAACACAATAGGGATGGAACCACTTTGCCAAGTGGCAAGCTGCTTATCCACAGCAAGATGCAGAGCTGTCATTTATCCACAGTCAGCCTTAATTCATCAAGACATTGAAATTAAAAGGATCTGATTCTGCACGTCAGCAAGTCCAGCAATTCCGACTCTTTCTTGCAATGCAGATTGAACACCAGCAGCAGGCTGCGCGCATCGCCGATGGTTGTGGATAAAACCCGGACACAAAAAACGGCAGCCGCAGCTGCCGTTTTTTCCAGACCTGTGGATAAGTCAGGTGATGAACAAGATCAGATCTTGTCGTACAGCTTGGCCCCACCCTTCACAAACTCCACCGACTTCACTTCCATGCCCTTCCGCAGCGCAGCTTCATCGCTGATGCCCTGCTGGGCGGCGAATTCGCGCACGTCCTGGGTAATCTTCATCGAGCAGAAATGCGGGCCGCACATGGAACAGAAGTGCGCCACCTTGGCGCTGTCCTTGGGCAGGGTTTCGTCGTGGAAGCTGCGCGCCTTGTCCGGGTCCAGGCCCAGATTGAACTGGTCTTCCCAGCGGAATTCGAAACGTGCCTTGGACAGGGCGTTATCGCGAATCTGCGCGCCGGGGTGGCCCTTGGCCAGGTCGGCGGCGTGGGCGGCCAGCTTGTAGGTGATGATGCCTTCCTTGACGTCATCCTTGTTGGGCAGGCCCAGGTGTTCCTTCTGGGTGACGTAGCACAGCATGGCAGTGCCATACCAGCCGATCTGCGCCGCGCCGATGGCGGAAGTGATGTGGTCGTAACCCGGAGCGATGTCGGTGGTCAGCGGGCCCAGGGTGTAGAACGGCGCTTCGTGGCACCACTCCAGTTCCTTGTCCATGTTTTCCTTGATCAGCTGCATCGGCACATGGCCGGGGCCTTCGATCATCACCTGCACATCGTGTTTCCAGGCAATCTGCGTCAGCTCGCCCAGGGTTTTCAGTTCACCCAGCTGCGCCGCATCGTTGGCATCCCACACACTGCCCGGACGCAGGCCGTCGCCCAGGCTGAAGGCCACGTCGTAGGCCTTCATGATTTCGCAAATCTCTTCGAAATGCGTGTACAGGAAGTTTTCCTGATGATGCGCCAGACACCACTTGGCCATGATGGAACCACCGCGCGACACGATGCCGGTCATGCGGTTGGCAGTCAGCGGCACATAACGCAGCAGCACACCGGCGTGGATGGTGAAGTAGTCCACGCCCTGCTCGGCCTGCTCGATCAGCGTGTCCTTGAAGATTTCCCAGGTGAGGTCCTCGGCCTTGCCGTTGACCTTTTCCAGCGCCTGGTAGATGGGCACGGTGCCGATGGGTACCGGCGAATTGCGCAGAATCCACTCGCGGGTTTCGTGGATATTCTTGCCGGTGGACAAGTCCATGATGGTGTCGGCACCCCAGCGGATGCCCCAGGTCATCTTGTCCACTTCTTCGGAAATCGACGACGTTACTGCACTATTGCCGATATTTCCGTTGATCTTCACCAGAAAATTACGGCCAATGATCATCGGCTCGGATTCCGGGTGGTTGATGTTGTTGGGGATGATGGCGCGGCCGGAAGCCACTTCCTGGCGCACGAATTCCGGGGTGATTTCCTCCGGCAGTGCAGCGCCATAGCTGTGACCGGCATGCTGACGCGTCATCAATTCCAGCAGCTTGGCGTTCTTGCCACCCGCCGCTTGCAGGCTCTCGATATAGGCCTTGCGGTTCAGGCTTTCGCGGATGGCAACGTATTCCATCTCCGCGGTGATAATGCCCTGGCGCGCATAGTGCATCTGGCTGACATTCTTGCCCGGCAAAGCACGACGCGGCTTGCGCGTCAGGTTGAAGCGCAGGTCGTCCAGCTTGCTGTCGGCCTCGCGGGCACGGCCATATTCACTGGACAGGCCAGCCAGCTGCTCGGTGTCGCCACGTTCGGCAATCCAGGCGGCACGCAATGCGGGCAGGCCGCTCTGGATGTCTATCTTGGCGGCCGGGTCGGAATAAATGCCGCTGGTGTCATACACATAGATGGGCGGGTTTTGCTCGCCGCCAAACTGGGTGGGGGTGTCGCTCTGGCTGATTTCGCGCATCGGCACGCGGATGTCGGCACGGCTGCCTTCAACATAAATCTTGCGGGAGTTGGGCAAGGGCTGGATGGCGGCCGAATCGACCGTCATGGCTGCATTGAGTTTGGTGGGCGCGTTCATCGGGTTTCCTCCATGCGATGAAACGGCGCAAGGAGCGAAATCCGGCAAGCCGGCTGCAGGGAAAAGGTGGGAACCATGCAGATGACGCTTCCCTACGCCGGGATTAACCGGGTCAGGTTCCAAGGGTATTTCTCACCCGTGCAACATGAAGCGGCAACATTCCACAATCAGACTGGATATGGACACCACAACACAGCGCACAGGACCCCTAGCGATGCTGTGAAGGTAAGGTAAATGTGGGATAATCGCAAGTTATCGTCATGACATGCTGTCCGGGCGGCCGGTTTTTCGGGATACCGATTGACTGCTGCTGGCAGCCAGCCCTTCGGAGTAAGCTGATGGATTTTGAAAATGCCCGTTTCAACATGGTCGAGCAGCAGATTCGTCCGTGGGACGTACTTGACCCCAAGATTCTGGACCTGCTGTTTCACGTGAAACGCGAAGATTTCGTCGCTGCCGACAAGCGCCAGCTGGCTTTTGTCGACACCGAACTGCCGTTGCCAAACGGCGGCAAGATGCTGCAACCGAAGCTGGAAGCGCGTCTGGCACAGGATGTTGCCGTACAGCCGCAGGACAAGGTACTGGAAGTTGGCACCGGCGCAGGCTACCTGACCGCGCTGCTGGCCAAGCTGGGCCGCCACGTATATAGCGTTGAGATTAATGCCGCCACCCGCGAAGCAGCTGCAGCCAGCCTGAAAAAAGCCGGCATCGGCAATGTCACCCTGGTGGAAGGCAATGGCCTGGATGGCCTGAAGGAGCAAGCCCCGTTCGACGTGATCGTAGTAGGCGGTTCGCTGCCGGTGGTGCCGGAAACCCTGAAAGCCCAGCTAGCTGTAGGTGGCCGCATGATTGTGGTGGTGGGTGACCTGCCGGCCATGAGCTGCAAGCTGATCAAGCGTGTCAGCGAAAGCGCCTTCAGCGAAACCAATCTGTTCGAAACCTGTATTTCCCGTCTGGCCAAGGCTGAAGCCATCGAGCCGGAACGTTTCGTATTCTGATGATCCGGGAAATTACTGCCCGCGACCTGGCCGCTTGGCGCGCCGACAGCACGGCAGCACAGCCGCTGTTGCTGGACGTGCGCGAGGACTGGGAAGTGCAGCTGGCCAGCATTGCCGGTTCGCTGCATATCCCGATGAACCTGATTCCGCTGCGCATGAGCGAACTGCCGGATGACAAGACCATCGTCACTGTCTGCCATCATGGCGTGCGCAGTTATCAGGTAGGCCTGTATCTGGCCAATGCCGGTTTCGAACAGGTACTGAGCCTGCAAGGTGGCGTGGAAGCCTGGGCCAATGATGTTGACCCGGGCATGGCACATTACTGAGCCGGACAGCCCGCTACTGATCGCAGCACAAGCAAGCCATTCCTGCCAGCGGGAATGGCTTTTGTTTTGGAACCGTCCCCCGTTTTCCCCATCCAAACCGGCAATCAATCGACAAAATGGAATCCGTTTTGAGTCAGCAATCCCTCCCCTACCTCGCCCCGGCCCTGGCCCCGGTACACCCGGCCTGGGAAGCTGTCCTGCATGCCCCGGACATCTTTGCCCGCCTGCGCCAGATCGACCAGCAACTGCAGCAGCAAGCCAGCCAGGGCAAAACGCTGTTTCCCCCGCAGCCGCTCATTTTCAACAGCCTGCGTACCATGGCCCCGGCCGACATCAAGGTGGTGATCCTGGGGCAGGACCCTTACCACGGCGCAGGAGAAGCCATGGGCTTGTCCTTTTCGGTTCCGCCCGGCGTACGTATCCCGCCCAGCCTGCGCAATATTTACAAGGAACTGGTGGCAGACCTGGGTGGCGGCATGCCGGCCAGTGGCGACCTGACACACTGGGCCGAACAAGGCGTGCTGTTGCTCAACAGCGTGCTGACCGTGGAAATGGACAAGGCAGGCAGCCATGGCAAGCTGGGCTGGCAAGCGGTTACCGACGCACTGATTGATGCAGTCAACCAGCACAACCCCGGCTGTGTATTCTTGCTATGGGGCAACTGGGCGCAGACCAAGGCCGAGCGTATTGATACCAGTCGCCACTTGGTGCTGACAGCGGCCCATCCCTCCCCGCTGTCGGCCAGCCGCGGCTTTCACGGCTGTCGTCATTTCTCGCAGGTGAATGCCTGGCTGGCCGCTCATGGCCGCGACACCATCCGCTGGATGCCTGCCAGCAGCCAGAACAGCCTGTTCTGATACGGAGTTGCCGCAGGGTTGCCCAGCGCAGCCCTGTAGCGCAAAACCCGGCTTTTCAGCCCGCCGGCATTGCCCTAAGCTAGCAAGGGTCATCTTCCTCCCCGCCGCCCATCGTGGATATTTTCTTTCTGTTTGTACTGATCGTACTCAATGGTGCCTTTGCCATGTCCGAAATTGCCATTGTTTCTTCACGCAAGATCCGTCTGCAGCAATGGGCAGAAGAAGGCCGCCGCGGGGCTCGCTCGGCACTGCGCCTGGCAGAGGAACCCACCCGTTTCCTATCAACGGTGCAGATCGGCATCACCAGCATCAGTATTTTCTCCGGCGTGTATGGTGAAGCTGCCCTGTCCGAACATTTGCAGGACTGGCTGGAACTGAACCTGCCGCAGCTGCATGCCTATAACAAGCCGCTGTCGGTGGCACTGATGGTGGCCGCCATCACCGCCTTGTCGCTGGTGTTTGGCGAGCTGGTGCCCAAGCGGCTGGCCATGCTGAACCCGGAAGGCATCGCCAGTACCCTGGCCCCGCCCATGCTGTTGCTCTCGCGCCTGGCTGCCCCGCTGGTACGGCTGTTGTCGCGGCTGACCGACACCCTGCTGCGGCTGATCGGTGCGCGCAAAAGCAATGAACCGTCCATTACCGAAGAAGAAATCCGGGTACTGATGGAACAGGGTGCCGACGAAGGCATTTTCGACCGCGCCGAACAGGAACTGGTGGAAAACATCTTCCGGCTGGACGATCGCAAGGTGGCCGCAGTGATGACGCCGCGCAAGGATATTGTTTCCATTGATATCGAAGACCAGCAGCACGATAACCGCCAGTTGCTGATTTCGCACGGTTACAGCCATTTCCCGGTGTGCAAGGGCGGGATGGAACATGTGCTGGGCATTTTGGACACCAAACGCATGCTGGACCGGGTGCTGGCCGGGCAAAGCGTGGATTTCATTGCCGACCTGCAAATTCCGCTGTACGTCCCGGCCACGGTATCGCTGATGCAGCTGATGGAGCAGTTCCGTCAGGCACACACCCATCTGGCGCTGGTGGTGGACGAATACGGCGAGCTGGAAGGCCTGGTAACCATGAACGACGTGCTGGAAACCGTGGTGGGCGACCTGCCCTCCATCCACGCTAACGGCGAGGACGACGACATCGTGCAGCGCGAGGACGGCAGCTATCTGGTGGACGGCATGGTGACGCCGGACGACTTCCGCCAGCATTTCGATGTCGAGCAGTCGCTGCCGGGCGAGGACACCGGCAACATCCACACCCTGGGCGGCGTGATGATGTTCCAGCTGGGGCGGGTGCCGGCGGTGACCGACCGTTTCGACTGGCAGGGCTTCAGCTTCGAAGTGGTGGACATGGACCGCACACGGGTGGACAAGATCCTGATCAGCCGCCTGCCATCCAGTTTGCTGGAGCAAAACGACAGCTGAGTGTTACTCCATATGCATGCATGAAAAAGCCGCCATCAGGCGGCTTTTCCGTTACTGGCCAGTGCCGGCTGACGCTTGCGGTAGCGCTCGGTCCACAAGAACAGCAAGGGGTTGAGCAGGATGGACAGAATGGCCCCGGCCAGAATCAGCGAATGGCTGTGCTCGCCCATCAGCCCCAGCGCAATGCCCAGCCCGGCCAGAATGAAGGAAAACTCGCCAATCTGCGCCAGGCTGGCGGCAATGGTCAGCGCCGTGGCCGGGCTACGGCCAAACAGCCGGACGATGCCATAGGCTCCCAGCGACTTGCCCACCACGATGATCAGCAAAGTACCCAGCACTTCCCAGAAGTTATGCAGCAAAACCGAGGGATTGAGCAACATGCCCACCGAGACAAAAAACAGTACCGAGAAAGCATCGCGCAGCGGTAGTGATTCTTCCGCAGCCCGGTGGCTGAGCGGTGACTCGGCCAGCACCATGCCGGCAAAGAAGGCACCCAGCGCAAACGACACATCAAACAGCAAGGACGCGCCATAAGCCACCCCCAGCGCAGTGGACAACACAGCCAGGCGAAACAGCTCACGACTGCCGGTGTAGACAATGCGCTCCAGCATCCACGGCAAAAAACGTCGGCCAAACACCAGCATCAGCGCCACAAAGGCCGCCACCTTGCCCAGCGTCAGTACAATGGTCCACAGCACGGCGCTGCCGCTGATCACCGTATCCGCTCCCTTACCGCCCAGCACTCCGGCAAAGATGGGCAGCAACACCAGTGTCAGCACCATCACCAGATCCTCCACCACCAGCCAGCCGATGGCGATCTTGCCGTCATCAGTCTGCTCCAGATTTTTTTCCTGCAAGGCCTTGAGCAGCACCACGGTACTGGCGGTGGACAAGGCCAGGCCAAACACTACGCCCTCACCCAGCGGCCAGCCCAACAGCTGCGACATGCCCAGCCCCAGCACGGTGGCCAGCAGAATCTGCCCGATGGCTCCGGGCAGGGCGATGGTTTTCACTGCCAGCAGGTCTCTTACCGAAAAATGCAATCCCACACCGAACATCAGCAAAATCACACCCATCTCCGCCAATTGTGGTGCGATCTGGCTATCTGCAGTAAAACCTGGTGTAAAAGGCCCAGCCACGATGCCGGCACACAGATAGCCGATCAGCGGTGGCAGACGCAGACGGAAAGCCAGCGTACCCAGCATGAAGGCAAACACCAGGCTGCCGACAATGGTGGCAATCAGCGGGGAATGGTGAAGCATGGCGCAGCCCTCCGAAACAGTTTCAATACATGACAGATTGCATGAAAGTGAATGTAGTTCCGTTTAATATCAAAAATTATTTAAATTAAAACAATTAATCTAAATAGCATATAAATTAATGTGGCAAGCAGTATGATAATTTGCGATTTAACATCATAGATTCATCAACTTACTGCCTGCTTAATCACAGCATCACGACAACATCACGCAGAAATGTTTGCGTAACAAAAAAATATCCCGTCCAGAGATGGCTGGTACGGAACAGGCCAGTCCAACTCTCATGCCTGCCCGTGGCCGCAATCGCGGTTTTCAGCCAGCAGCTGGCGGCGTATGCTCTGCCAGCACCCAGGCAGTCAGCTGCCATTTTTTCCCGCCACCGGAGCCTCCATGCGCTGTCTTGCCGTCTTTCCGCTACTGACTGTCCTGCTGACCAGCCTGCCCCTTCATGCTGAAGAACCGGTACATAGCCTGACGCTCAGCCTGGCTGGCAACCTGTACCAGACCGCAGCTGGCAGCGGTGCCAAACTGCAACCCAGCATGGACCTGCGGCATGACACCGCCTATGGCAGCCTGTTTGTGCAACAGGGCGAAGCCGGCATTGGTCTGCCCGCCCCCGGCGGCTGGATGACGTTGGCAGCCGCCAATGAAAGCCAGTGGGAGCTGGGTGCCAACTCCAGCCACTGGATGGGCGTGCTGCGTTATGGCGTGGATCTGCCGCAGGGCGGCTCGTTATCCATCGGCTATGCCGACCGGCTGGGTTCTGCCAGCCCGGGCAGCCTGTTGATCATGAATCTGGATCTCACCCTGGGCCACTGGCGCAATCAGCGGCTCAGTCTGCTGGGCTGGGCCAGCCTGGCCGATTCACAACGCGCTGCCAGCCTGGGACATCAGGCAGATGGCAGTGGCCGCCATCTGGAACAAAGCAATCTGCTGCTGATGCTGAATCATCCCTTCGATCCGCGCTGGTCGATGGATATCGGTGCCGGTTCGCGCTGGATGGCCGATTCAGCCAGGCAGCACAGCGCTGGCTGGCAAGCTGTGCTCAGCCTCAACTGCAAGCTGTACTGACGCCGCTTACCCCCATTAAAGCCGTCTGCCACAGACGGTGGTTTGGCGTGATCCGCTCCAGCGGTGAGCCGGATCATCATAACTGCCCAGTTCGGCAAAACCTGCCTTGCGCATCATTCCAGCCGAACCGGTATTCTGCTGATGCCTATCCGCACAGATCCAGCCACAGCCCTGCGCCCGCAGGGCATCACACACTGCCAGCAACAGGCGGCTGCCCAGTCCCAAGCCTGCACTATCGCGACTGACCACGGCCTCAATCAGAAATCCGGCCCTGTCGGCAGCCACATCGGCCGGACGGTAGGCCGGATAGCGGTCGCTGACGGCAAACAGCATGATGCCCAACAAGCGGCCTTCCTGCTCCGCCAGCAGACCTTGCACAGTGCCGGCTGCCAGCTGCTGCAGGGTCAGATCCACCCCGTCCGCAGGCAGGTAATTCCAGTCATTCGGACCGTGCTCCAGAATCAGCTGTTGCAGTGCCGCGCAATCCGCCGCCGTGGCAAAACGCATGTCGATGGCTGTCATTTCAGCTCGCTTCCTTCTCTTGCTAGCCTGCCAAGCAGGGTCAAACTGTCCCTCCACACGCCGTAAAGGCCAGTCAGGGCATTTTTCCGGCTTCTGGCACGCTGGGGCATGGCCAGGCCGGGAAAATGCCGCAGCGGCCCGCCATGGGCGATTAAATGGCACTCAGCACTGGTGATAAGCACGATACCAGTCAACAAACGCCTGCATGCCTGTGGTTAGCGGCGTATCCGGTGAAAAACCCACGGCAGCGCGCAAACGACTGGTATCGGCATAGGTGATGGGCACATCACCATCCTGCATCGGGTAGTACTCCTTCACCGCCTCACGCCCGCAAGCGCTTTCTATGCTGTGGATAAAATCCAGCAAAGCCACCGGATTATGATTGCCGATATTGAACAACGCATACGGTGGCTGGCCGTTTGCGGCGGATGGCAGATGCTGCATCACCCGTACCACGCCCTCCACGATATCGTCGATAAAAGTGAAATCGCGCTGCATCTGGCCATGGTTGAACACCTTGATCGGCTTGCCCTGCAATATCGCCTCGGTAAACAGCCAGGGTGCCATGTCCGGCCTTCCCCACGGACCGTATACGGTGAAAAAGCGCAGCCCGGTGCATGGCAAGCCATACAGGTGGGCATAGCTGTGCGCCATCACTTCGTTGGCTTTCTTGGTGGCGGCATAGAAGCTGACCGGCGCATCCACCCTGTCGTCTTCGGCAAACGGCACCTTGGCATTCTGGCCGTACACGCTGCTGGAACTGGCATAGAGCAGATGTTTTACCTGGTATCGACGACATGCTTCCAGCACATTGGTCATGCCGACCAGATTGCTTTGGGCATACACATGCGGATTATCGATGGAATAGCGCACACCAGCCTGCGCAGCCAGGTGAATCACGTAATCGAAGCCTTGTACCGCACACAGCGCGTTCAGCGCATCCCAGTCTGCCAGGTCCAGTTGCACGAAACGAAAGCCGTCACGGCCCTCCAGCGTGGCAAGACGGGCCTGTTTCAGGCTCACCGGGTAATAGCTGTTGAGATTATCCACACCAATCACATTGCAATCACCAGCCTGCAGCAGACGTTCACATACCGCCCGGCCAATGAAACCGGCAGCGCCGGTTACCAGTATGTTCATGATTTCTTTTCCAGCCTGTGCAGCTCGTTGAGCTTGGCGTATTTGATATAGCTGTTGAAGCAACCGATGCTGATGTGGACAAGCCCGGGCAAACCATCCAGAAAACCACGGCGTAACAGGTAAAACTTGGCAAAGCGCAGCAATGGACTGGACACCAGCTTGCTCCATCCCGCCTTTTTCCCGCGTTTATACAGTAGCTGCGCCTGCAGGCTGGTATAGCGGTTCTGCTTGTCCAGGTATAACGCGATGTCTTCGCCGGACTCATGCATCAGATCGCCAGTTAGCTTTTCCACAGGGCTTTCGGTCTGCACATACTCGTGAACCAGATCGTCCGACCAGCGTGCATGGCGTCGGTCAAACAGCCGCAGGCTCCAGTCCGGGTAGCCTTCGCCATGTTTCAGAAAACGACCCATAAAACGGTTACTGCGGGCAAACCGGTAAGCACGGGCTTGTGGATTGTTCAGTATCTGCTTGATTTGCAATACCAATTCTTCCGATGGCCATTCGTCTGCATCCAGACATAGCACCCAGTCATGACTGGCTGCCTGAACGGCAAACTGCTTTTGTGGACCGAATCCTAGCCAGCTCTGGTGGATAACTTTCGCCTTATAGGCAGAAGCTATGGCAACCGTATTGTCTGTACTACCCGAATCCACCACCACGATTTCTTCTGCCCACTGAATGCTTGCCAAGGTTTTTTCCAGCTGTAAGGCCGCATTTTTGGTGATGAGCACAACGCTGAGTGGTTCTCGCATCTTTTCTTGTTATTCCCATATGTATATAGAAGAAACTAGTAGAAGGCAGTCCAAATCTGTGGATAAGTGTCTTTTTACTTGTTTATTCAATAATTTAAGAGATATCAAAACATGTTGAGCAGCCTGCTTCCTGCATGCTGAGCATTTGTGGATAACTTTAGCCTTTCTGGCTGGACCTGGTTTATCCACATGCTGTCAGTGACTTGAACACGCCTGCCTGTTAGTGGCCATTTTTGTGCAGTTACCTTGTTTATCTTAAACTGAATTTTATTATGAAGAGACTAATGAGAGCCGTGGTTTTCTGTTGATAACCATAAAAAACACATGCGTGATCAGTAACTTGCCCTGTTGATGGCACTGGGATTAATCCGGTGGCGGACAGGCTGGCAGATTGTGGATAAATATGGCCGGAATTATACACAGCTGCTTATCCACATCTGTTGCGCACGGAATTTACCTGGTTAACCACAGCGGCTTCAGTGCAGCTCGGTTACAATGCGCGCCATGATGAACGTACTGATTGTGCGTACCTCGTCGATGGGCGACCTTATCCACACCTGGCCAGCCATCACCGAGCTCAAGACGCACTACCCCAATCTCAGGATCAGCTGGCTGGCCGAAGAAAATTTCGCCGACATTCCCCGTTTACACCCGGCGGTGGATGACGTGATTCCTTTGGCATGGCGACGCTGGCGCAAAAAGCTGCTGTCACCAGCCTGTTGGGCTGAAATGAAAGCCGTGCGCCAGAAGCTGCGCGCCACGCAATGGGATCTGGTGGTGGATTGTCAGGGGTTGCTGAAAAGTGCAGTGCCAGCCAAGTTCAGCGGTGCGCCGCTTACCGGCTATGACCGCCACAGCATTCGCGAACCGCTGGCCTGCCTGCTGTATGACAAGACCCACCGGGTGGACTGGTCGCTGTCGGCAGTGGAACGCTGCCGCTTGTTGCTGGCCAAGGTATTCGGTTACCAACCGCAGGGCAGCCCATGTTTTGGCGTACCTGCGGCAGCCCGACCGGACTGGTTGCCGCAAGGCGAATACGCCGTGCTGCTGCATGCCACCAGCCGTGCCTCCAAGGAATGGCCGGAACAACACTGGATTGCGCTGGGTGAACAGCTTGCTGCACAACATGGTCTGCAACTGATTATTCCCTGGGGCAATGCTGCCGAACAGCAGCGCGCTGAGCGACTGGCCGCTGCCATGCCGCAGGCCATGGTGGCACCACGCATGAATCTGGTAGAGGCTTGCGGATTACTGGGCCATGCCCGCGCCGTCATCGGCGTGGATACCGGTCTGTGCCATCTGGCCAATGCCCTGAATGTGCCGCTGGTGGCCATCTACACCGATACCGACCCCAGCAAGACCGGCGTGGTGGAAACCCCCTGGGCCACCAATCTGGGCAATATCGGCCAGTGCCCGACGGTGGATGCGGTGTATCAGGCCTTGCTGGCGCGCAAGGACATGCAATGAACTGGCGGCGCGGCCTGTACTCGCTGCTGTGGTGGGCTGCCACGCCCCTGATTCGCCGTTATCTGAAAAAACGCGCGCGCAAGGCCCCGGCCTATCTGCAGCATTGGGACGAGCGATTCGGCCAAGCACGCCAGCCGCGTGCCACCGGCGCGATCTGGATTCATGCGGTATCGGTGGGTGAAACCCGCGCCGCCCTGCCGCTGATTCAGGCCATTCGCCAGCGTTGGCCGGATGCGCCGCTGCTACTCACCCAGATGACCCCCACCGGGCGGGAAACCGCCTGCCAGCTCTACCCGGATGCCGAAGTGCGTTATCTGCCCTACGACTATCCCGGTGCGGTGCGGGATTTTCTGGCCGTGTGGCAGCCGCGCTTTGGCGTGCTGATGGAAACCGAGCTCTGGCCCAATCTGCTGCATGCGGCACGCCAGCAAGGCGTACCGGTTTTTCTGGCCAATGCCCGGCTGTCGGAAAAATCGCTGCGCGGCTATTGCCGCATTCAGGGGCTGATTGGCCCGGCCTTGCGTAATTTGACTGCTATTGCTGCACAAAGCCAGCAAGATGCCGAACGTTTACAGCAATTGGCTGTGTGTTCACCGGTAGTGTGTGGCAATACCAAGTACGATTTCACCCCGCCAGCCGCCATGGCTGCACTGGCGACGCAGTTTCGCCAGCGCATTGGCAGCCGTCCGGTATTCATTTGCGCCAGCACGCGCGATGGCGAGGAACAGCTGATCCTGCAGGCCTGGCAACAGGCCGAAGTCGGCAATACCCTGCTGCTGCTGGTGCCGCGTCATCCGGAACGCTTCGACAGTGTGGCCGCGCTGGCGCAGGACATGGGTTTTGCCGTGCAGCGTCGTAGCGACCAGCAAACCGTGGCTGCATCAAGCAGGGTGTGGCTGGGCGACAGCATGGGCGAGCTGTTTGCCTATTACGGCTGTGCCGATGTGGCTTTTGTCGGCGGCAGCCTGTTGCCGCTGGGTGGGCAGAACCTGATCGAGCCGGCCAGCCTCGGCCTGCCGGTCTTGTTTGGCCCGTCCATGTTCAATTTTGCCCAGGCCAGTGAATTGGCGCTGCAGGCAGGCGCTGCCTTGCAAGTGGCGGATGCCGCCGCGCTGGTGCAGCAGGCACTTGAGCTGTTGCAGGACGATGCCCGTCGTCAGCAGATGCACAGCGCCGCGCTGGCGTTTACGGCAGCGCATCGTGGTGCCAGCCAGCGTATTGTCCAGTTACTGCAGGCGCATCTGCCTGACTGATGCAGTGGGCCGGCTGCGGCCTGCTGTTGCCTGCCCGCCACGCCTGACCGGCCATTTCCTGTCTTGCATCAATTATTCCAATATCTTGCTTTGCCATTTTTATACACATGTATAAATTAGCAGCATGAAGCGCGAAACCAATCCTCACCCCACCCGCGTCCTGTTGCTGGAACATGGCTTGCAGCACTTGCGCCAGCATGGCCTGCGCCAGTTGACCGTACGGGGTATTTGCCAGCAGGCCGAGGTGAATCCCGGTGGTTTTGTCTACCACTTTGGCAACCGCCAACAATTTGTCAGCATGCTGCTGGAGCTGTGGTATGCGCCGCTATACCGGCAATTGCAGGACAGCCTGCAGCAGCAGGGTGAGCCGCTGGACCGTCTGTCGGCCATGCTGCTGCAGCTGGTGGCTTTTGCCAAAGCCGAGGGCGGGGTGATCAGCCAGTTGCTGCTGGATGCCGGCTCGGGCGAGGTGGTCGCGGTGGAATTCATCCGCAATCTGGCGCCGCGTCATCCGCAGTTGTTATTGCAATGCCTGAGCGAGGCGCAACAGGCCGGCCAGCTGTGTCAGGCTCCGCCCTTGCATCAACTGATGTATTTGATGTCGGCACTGGGCTTCCCGGTGCTATTGCAGCAATTGAGCAGTGGCAAGCACATTCTGCCCACGCTGCTGGAGCAGGGTTTGGCCAGCTATGCGCTGGAACCGGAACATTTGCAGCAAAGATTGCACTGGGCGCTCAAGGGCCTCAGTGCCAGGGAGCTGGCGTAATGAACAAGAAACGCATGGTGGCGGGGCTGCTGGTGTTGGGGCTGCTGGCCGCAGGTATCTGGTACGGGCAACAAGACAAGGGCGCAGATGCGCTGGTGCTGTCCGGCAATGTGGATATCCGCGAGGTGAATTTGTCCTTCCGCGTGGGTGGCCGCCTGCAGCAAGTGCTGGTGGACGAAGGCGCAACGGTGAAGGCCGGGCAGGTACTGGCCCGGCTGGACGACGCACCGCAACGCAATACCCTGGCCGATGCCGAAGCGGCACTCTCAGCACTCAAGGCCCGGCAATCGCTGATGCACCAGGGGTATCGGGCGGAAGATGTGGCACAGGCCCGCGCCACGCTGGATGCCCGCCAGGCGGTGCTGACCGATGCCAATGCTGCCTGGCAGCGGCAACAGGAACTGGCCGGCAGCGGTGCCGCGGCCGTGAAGGCGCTGGATGCCGCCCGCTCTGCCCGTGAGCAGGCGCAAGCGCAGTATCAGGCCGCACAGCAGCAATACCAGGCACTGAGCAAGGGCTACCGGCCGCAGGAAGTGGCCGAAGTGGACGCCAATGTGAAACGGGCCGAAGCCCAGCTGGCCAGTGCCCGGCTGCAACTGGCCGATACCGTGCTGAGCGCACCGTCGGACGGCATCATCCTCACCCGGGTGCTGGAGCCGGGCAGCATGCTGGCAGCCGGTGCCAGCACCTTGACCCTGTCGCTCACCCGGCCGGTGTGGGTGCGTGCCTATGTGGCTGAAACCCAGCTGGGCCAGACCCAGCCGGGGCGCAAGGTATGGGTTTATCGCGACGGGCGCAGCCAGCCCTATGCCGCCGTAGTGGGCTTTGTCTCGCCCACGGCGGAATTCACTCCCAAGAATGTGGAAACCGCCGACCTGCGCACCGCCCAGGTTTACCGTTTGCGCGTGATCGTCTCCCAGCCGGATGCCGCCTTGCGTCAGGGCATGCCGGTGACGGTGAAGCTGGCGCAGCCATGAACCAGGCCACGAGCACGCCTGCGGACGACATCGCCATCCGCCTGCGCGGTCTGAGCCATGCCTTTGCCGGTCGCCCGGCCCTGCATGCGCTGGATGCCGACATCCGCCGCGGCGTCATCACCGGGCTGGTGGGGCCGGATGGTGCTGGCAAGACCACCCTGCTGCGGCTGATGGCCGGCCTCCTCAAGCCTGATAGCGGTAGCTTGCAGGTGGAAGGGCTGGACCCGGTAACGGCGGGTGACGCATTGCGCCTGCAACTGGGCTATATGCCGCAAAAATTCGGCCTGTACGAAGACCTTACCGTGCTGGAAAACCTCACGCTGTATGCCGATTTGCGCGGTGTCACCGGCGCTGAGCGGGAGGAAAGTTTTCAGCGCCTGCTGGCGTTTACCGATCTGGCACGCTTTACCACACGGCTGGCCGGCAAATTGTCCGGCGGCATGAAACAGAAACTGGGCCTGGCCTGCACCCTGCTGGGTTCGCCACGCATCCTGTTGCTGGATGAACCCTGTGTCGGGGTGGACCCCATCTCGCGGCGCGAGTTGTGGCGCATGGTCAGCAGTCTGGCCGATGGCGGCATGGCGGTGCTGTGGAGTACCTCTTATCTGGATGAGGCCGAGCTGTGCGGCGAAGTGTTGCTGATGCACGAAGGCCGCCTGCAATACCGCGGCAGTCCGCAGGCGCTGATGGACAGCATGCAGGGCCGCAGCCTGCTGTTGCAGGGCATTACCGGCAACCGTCGTCAGGTATTGCGCCGCGCACTGCGTTGCCCGCAGGTGATAGACGGTGCGCTGCAAGGCCACGCGGTGCGGCTGGTGTTGCGCATGGCAGGCGAGCTGCCGGATCTTGCCAGTTTGGATGCCGGGCCGGATGCCAGCCTGCAGCCAGTCAAACCACGGCTGGAAGATGCCTTCATCGATTTGCTGGGTGGTGGGCCGGGTGGCGATTCACCGCTGACCGAACATATGCCGCCAGCGCGATTGCCGGATGGGGTGGATGCCGACGCCGTCATCGTGGCGGAACAGCTCACCCGTCGTTTTGGTGATTTTGTCGCCACCGATCATGTGGATTTCCGCATCCGCCGAGGCGAAATCTTCGGCCTGCTCGGCCCCAATGGCGCGGGCAAATCCACCACCTTCAAGATGATGTGCGGCCTGTTGCCGGTAAGCAGTGGCACGGCACGGGTGATGGGGCTGGACCTGAAAAAATCCGCCAGCCAGGCGCGGCAGCAAATTGGCTACATGGCGCAGAAATTTGCCCTGTACAGCAACCTCAGCGTGGCGCAGAACCTGGAATTCTTTTCCGGCATCTACGGCCTGTCCGGTGCGCGCCAGCGGGCGGCGGTGGCTGACATGGTGCGGGTATTTGCCTTGCAGCCTTTCCTCGCCATGAATGCCGGTGAACTGCCGCTGGGCTTCAAGCAGCGGCTGGCGCTGGCCTGCGCGCTGATGCATCAGCCGCCGCTGCTGTTTCTGGATGAACCAACGTCGGGGGTGGACCCGGTCAGCCGCCGCGAATTCTGGAACCATATCAACAGCCTGGTAGACAAGGGCGTCACGGTGATGGTGACCACCCACTTCATGGACGAAGCAGAATATTGCGACCGCATCGGCCTGGTGTACCGCGGCCGCATGATTGCCAGCGGCACGCCGGATGCACTCAAGGCCATGGTGGCCAGCCCGGCCCTGCCCGACCCAGGCATGGAAGACGCCTTCATCGCACTGGTGGAGCGTGACGACCAATTGCAGGAGGCCACATGAGCATCAGCCTGCGCCGCCTTGCTGCGCTGTGCCGCAAGGAAAGCTACCAGATCGTGCGTGACCCCAGCAGCATCCTGATTGCCTTCGTACTGCCGGTGTTGCTGCTGTTCATCTACGGCTATGGCATCAATCTGGATGCCAACCGGGTGCGTCTGGGCATCGTGCAGCAGGATGGCGGCGCAGAAGCCAGCCGCCTGGTGCAAACGCTGCAAGCCTCGCCCTATATCGCCGCCAGCTTGTCCACTTCCGAGTCCGCCATGCGTCAGCAATTGCAGGCGGGCGAGGTGCGCGGGGTGGTGATCCTACGCAGCGATTTTTCCGCCAGGGTCAGGCAGGGTCAGGGCACCGCCGCCATCCAGCTGCTGACCGACGGGGCCGAACCCAATACCGCCAATTTTGTTGCCAGCTATGTGCAAGGGGTATTCCAGCTGTGGCTGAACCAGCGCCAGAGCGGCCCGCCGGCTGCCGCTACGCTGACCGTGCAGCCGCGTTACTGGTTCAACCCCACCACGGTGAGCCGCAATTATCTGGTGCCCGGCTCCATCTCGGTCATCATGACCATCATCGGCGCGCTGCTCACCTCGCTGGTGGTGGCACGCGAGTGGGAGCGCGGCACCATGGAGGCACTGCTATCCACACCGGTCACCCGCAGCGAATTGCTGCTGTCCAAAATCATCCCTTACTACCTGCTGGGCATGGCTGCCATGGGCATGTGTGTGCTGGTGGCTACCCTGGTGATGGGTGTGCCGCTGCGCGGTTCGCTGTGGGTGCTGTTTGTGGTCACCAGCCTGTTTCTGGGCAGTGCACTGGGCTTGGGCCTGTTGCTGTCCACCACCACGCGCAACCAGTTCATTGCCGCCCAGTTTGCGCTGACCGCGGCCTTCCTGCCCGCCATCATGCTGTCCGGTTTCGTGTTTGAAATCCGCAGCATGCCGCTGGCGGTACAGGCGGTGACTTACCTGATTCCGGCGCGCTATTTTGTCAGCGCCTTGCAGACACTGTTCCAGGCTGGTGAAATCTGGCCGGTCTTGCTGATCAACCTGCTGTTTCTGCTGCTGTCCGCCGCCTTCTGGCTGGGCCTGACTGCCTGGCGGACACCGCGCCGACTGGATGGCAACTGAGATGTGGCAACGTCTGCTCACCCTCATCCGCAAGGAAATGCAGGCGCTGCTGCGCACCCCGCAAAGCCGCCGCCTGCTGATCGCCCCGGTGCTGCTGCAACTGCTGCTGTTTCCGTTTGCCGCAACGCTGGAAGTGAAAAACAGCACGCTGGCTGTATTCAATCAGGATGGCGGCGCTGCTTCCATCGAGCTGGTGCAACGTTTGGCTGCCACCCAGGCTTTTCCACAAGTGCTGATGCTGCACAGCCAGCAAGACATGCAGCAGGTGATAGACCGGCAACAGGCCTTGCTGGCCATCAGCCTGCCGCAGGATTTCTCGCGCCGCCTGGCCAGCGGCCAGGGCGTGACGGCGCAGGCCATCATCGATGGCCGACGCAGCAACAGCGCACAGATTGCCTATGGCTACGCCCTGCAAGTGGTGCAGCAGTATGCCGCCGAGCGCAGCCGGCAAGCCGCACCGGCGCGGCTGCTGGTGCAAAACCTGTACAACCCCAATCTGGAATACCGCTGGTTCGTGCTGCCAAGTCTGGTGGCCATCATCACCACCATCGGCTGCCTGATGGTGACCGCGCTGTCGCTGGCACGCGAGCGCGAGGAAGGCACCTTCGAGCAACTGCTGGTGTCGCCGCTGACCCCGGCCTACATCATGGCCGGCAAGGCGCTGCCCGGCATGCTGGTGGCGCTGGTGCAAGGCTGCATCATTGCCGCTGCCGCGGTATGGGTTTACCAGGTGCCGTTCAGCGGCACGGTGTGGTTGCTGCTGGTTTCCATGCTGTGTTACGGGCTGTCGCTGGTGGGTTTCGGCCTGCTGATTTCCGCCCTCAGCAGCAATCAGCAGCAGGCATTTCTCGGCTCGTTTGCCTTCATGTCGCCAGCGGTGATTTTGTCCGGCTACATGGCCCCGGTGGAAAACATGCCCTTGCCGCTGCGCATGGTCAGCGCGGTGGACCCGCTCAGCCACTTCATCGTCATCGTCAAGGGCATCTTCCTGAAGGGTTATGGCCTGGCCGAGGCCTGGCCACACCTGTGGCCGCTGCTGGCCATTGCCGCCGGCACCTTGTTGCTGGCTTACCGGATGTTCCTGCAGAGGAGTCACTGATGTCACACCGTATCCTCTTTCCTTTGCTCTTCCCCTTGCTGGCGCTCACCGCCTGCGCTGTCGGCCCGGATTACCACGCGCCGCAAACCACGCTGCCGGCGCACTACCAGCATCAGGCCGGCAGCAGCCAGCCGCAGTTGCAGCGCTGGTGGACGGTATTTGATGACGCCGCGCTCAGCCAGCTGGTGGAGCAGGCCTTGCAGTCCAGCCCGGATCTGGCCCAGGCCGAGGCCCGTGTGCGCCAGGCACGGGCCAGCCTGGGTGTGGTGGACAGTGCGCTGTGGCCGCAACTGAATGCCGGTGCGCGCAGCGGGCGCGACCAGTTCAGCCGCAATAGCGAAAACTTTGCCAACATCCCGTTTGCCAATCCGCGCACCGGCTTTAACGACCAGCGCCTGCAACTGGATGCCAGCTGGGAAATCGACCTGTTCGGCCATACCGCCCGCAGCCGCGAAGCTGCCAGCGCCCGGCTGGACAGCGTGCAGGAACAGCAGGCCGATGTAGCGCTGCGGGTGGCGGCGGAAGTGGCGCGCAATGTGATTGATTACCGTGGCTGGGTGGCACGCCAGCACAATCTGGAAGCCCAACTGGCGGCAGCGCGGGAAAGCCTGCGCCTCACCGGCTTGCTGCGCCAGACGGGTGAAATTTCCGATAGCGAACTTAACCAGGCGGCCAGCAATGTGGCCAGCCTGCAAGCGGCGCTGCCAGCCCTGCACACCGCCCAAGGTGCTACCGTGGCTGCACTCAGCGTATTGCTGGACCAGACCCAGGCCCAGTTGCTGGCCACGCTGGCAGCGGAACGGCCTGTTCCTGCCACGCTGGCGCAGGCACCGGTGGGCATGCCGGCTGACTTGTTGCGGCGGCGGGCGGATATCCGTCAGGCCGAACGCGAACTGGCGGCGGCGACAGCCGATATCGGCGTGGCAGTGGCCGAGCAATACCCGCGGCTGGTGCTGGTGGGCAGTGGCGGCTGGGATTCCATCCACGAAGGCAATCTCACTGCGGCGGCAAGTCGCTTCTGGAATGTCGGCCCGCAACTGAGCCTGCCCTTGTTTACCGGTGGACGACTGAAAAACCAGGTGACAGCGCGCGAAGCGGCGCGGGATGCGGCTTTGGCGGCTTATCGGCAAAAAGTGCTGGCAGCACTGGCCGATACCGAAACCGCCTTGCTGCGCTACCAGCAAGAGGCACAGCGCCAGCATGCCTTGCAGGCCAATGTGGAACTGGCCGAATTGCAGCTAGGGTTGGCGCGGCAGCGTTTCCGTGTTGGTGAGGTGGCAAAAACCGAGGTATTGGCGCAGCAACAATTGGAAGCGCAGCAGCGTGAAGCCTGGCTGGCATCACGGCAAGCGCAGGCAGAAAACCTGGTGGCCCTGTTCAAGGCACTGGGCGGGGGTATGCAAGGCAAGTAGTGTGGCAAGGAGACGCAATGCAGCAACGGAGATGTTGCGAATGGGTCTCCATGCCATGCTTACGGTTTGGTAGCCTGCCACACGGCAATACCCTGACTCCCAGCCTGCAGCGGAATTTCAAACTGCATCAAATCCTCGCCTATCACAAAAGGGCCATCGTAATTTGCTTGCACCTGTTTGGCGATGTCCGCAACGGAAACCTCCCCATTCAGACCGATATGACTGAAGACTGCCAATGTGGGTCGCGCTTCCCGCAAGACCCGGGCGGCATCCAACGGAGAGGAAAGATGGCCAAAAATGGCCTTGTATGCCGGGTTGGATTGCAACAAGGCATCCGATGTCAAAGAAATACAATGCACTAGCAAATCCACACCTTTGGCCTGCTTGACTACCTCAGGGCTATAGCGGGTATCCCCGGAGAGCACCACAACATGACCTTGATATTCAATGCGATACCCAAATGAAGGCTTGATATTGACGCCATGATCATTATCAAAGGCATAAACCCGCACGCCACCCTCGTCATACACCAAACCTGCTGTTTCATCATGAGCCTGGATCATGACCCCATCCATAGGGGTGCCCTCATCTTTCACTCGGGTAGCAATATCGGTTGCATAAGCCTGTTGCAAGCCCTGCGCCAGCGCTTCCGTTCCAGTGGGGCCATAAAGCTTCATCGGTGAAGTACGGCGGCCATAGGCCGGTTGTAACCAGCCCGTCAGCCAAAAATCAGGTAAACCGACAGTATGATCGGAATGAAAATGAGTCAGGAAAAAAGCATTGATGCGCCCTAGCGGAATATGCAATTGCCACAGCCGCGTGCTGGCACTGCGACCAAAATCAAAAACCAGTTTCTGGTTTCCTGCCTCCACTAAAGTGCTATAACCCGCACGCGCCATTTGTGGCACTGGCGTCCCGGTACCCAGTAAGCTTACTCGAAAAATCTTACCATCCTGATCCGCCGTAAGCTCACTGGCCTGTGCCACCAGTGCTGATATGGCAAAAACAGCAGCAAGCAAACCTTTGGCAAAAGTAGCAAATTTCATTTTGGCCTCATCCGCTAGTTGTTTAGAAAGAAATGAGTTTAATTTGAAATTTTTTCAGCATAAATAATTAAATTTTCTATAATATCGAAACCAATAGTTTCTAATTAAGCGATATTACAGACTTTTGTAAGGCAAAAATGTGGACAGATTGACGAGCATGACCGCTTTTGTCAGGGCAGTTGAGGAAGGGTCATTTACCAAGGCGGCAGACAAGCTGGAAATCACGGCCCAAATGGTAGGCAAGCATGTACGGGCTCTGGAGCAATGGACCGGCACCCGGCTCATGAACAAAACCACCAGGCAGCAAAGCCTAACTGAAACCGGCAACCTGTTTTACCAACGCTGCAAAACTATCCTGGGTGAAATCGCAGCCACAAAAGCGATTGTAGAGGAAATGCAGGCCGAACCACGCGGACGTCTGAAGCTGGCAGCACCCTTGAGTTTTGGTCAATGCTTACTGGTGCCCATGTTGCCCTCTTTTCTGCAGGCCCATCCTCATATTGAAATGGATCTGTACCTGAGCAACCGCTTTGTGGACTTGGTAGAAGAAGGATTCGATGCTGTGATTCGCGTACAGTCGCCTGGTGATGAGCAATTTGTCGCCAAGCCACTGGGGGAGCAGCAGCTCTGTTTGTGCGCCGCCCCTTCTTACCTGGAAAAATACGGAAAACCAGTCCATCCTGTGGAGCTCAAACATCACCAATGTCTGCATGGCAACTGGGGAGGCAATGAAACCTGGTCGTTTCAAGGCCCGGATGGAACACACCACATCAAGATCTCCAGCCGGTTGAAAATAAACAACTGGCCTGCCTTGTTTTCTGCCGCGCTACATGGTGGCGGTATCAGCCTGCAACCTATTCATATGCTGCAACAAGCCCTGGCACAGCACGAACTAGTGCCACTGCTGGAGGACTACACCATTCCTGCCATACGGCTTTACCTATTCTTCCCGCCAGCCAGACAACAAACCCTTAAACTGCGATGCTTTGCCGATGCTTTGCAAAAATATCTGCAAACCAGAGCAATCCATGCGGCACCCGCACCGTAGAAGCAGCAGCGTGACGGATAGCGGGGGCAGCAGTAAAAAAATGGCCATTAATTGAACAATGCCGCCATCTGGCTGGCCGCCGCTGCCGGGTCGGGGGCATCAAACAGGCCGCCAATCACCGCAATGGCACTGGCACCGGCGGCCACCACTTCGGCGGCATTGTCCGGGGTGATGCCGCCAATGGCGACGGATGGCAGGCCCAGCTTTTTTGCTGCGGCAAACAGCGACAGCGGTGCTGCCACTGCATGCGGTTTGGTGCGGGAGGGAAACACCGCGCCAAAGGCCACATAGCTGGCACCGTCGCGTGCGGCCTGTTCGGCCAGGCGGATGTCGTTGTAGCAGGACACGCCGATGATGGCATCCGGCCCCAGTATTGCGCGGGCATCGGCTACCGAGCCGTCGGTCTTGCCCAGGTGCACGCCATCGGCCTGTACCGCGCGGGCCAGGGTGACATCGTCGTTGATCAGGAACAGCACGCGGCGGCTCTTGCACAGGCTGGCCAGCAGGCTGGCCTGGCGCAGGCGGCGCACGGTGTTGTCGCTCTTGTTGCGGTATTGCAGGATGGCCACACCGTTATCCAGCACGCGGCTGACCTTGGCCAGTAATTGCTCGCTGTCTTCTGCCTCCGGCGATACCGCATACAAGCCCTTAATCACTGTCACCTTCTGCTCCTTCTTCTTCGCGGGCCCAGAACATCCGGTCCGGGATGTATTGGCCCATGCCGGGGCGGAAACCCGCCACCAGGCTTTGATAGGTATATTCCTGTGCTTCGCGCACTGCTTCGGGCAGCATCAGCCCGGTGGCCAGCATGCCGGCAATGGCCGAGGCCAGCGTGCAGCCCGAGCCGTGATAGCTGGCAGGCAGCCGCTCCCAGCGGTCGGCACGTACTATGCCGTTGGGACTGTACAGACTGTTTATGACTTCTTTGGTATTTTCGTGCGTACCGGTAATCAATACATGCGGGCAGCCCAGTGCCAGCAGGCGTTTGGCACACTCGTCCAGGCTCAGTTCCTCGTCTTCGTCCGGGTCGTTCATCGCCAGCCGGCGTGCTTCCATGCTGTTGGGGGTGATGATGGACACCTGCGGAATCAGCAAGTCGCGCATGGCGGCAATCAGGTCGTCATCGGCCAGCTCGTGGCCGCCGCCGCTGCGCAGCACCGGGTCCAGCACCACGGGTACATCCGGATAGTCGGCAATCAGCTGGGCCACCACGGCCACGTTTTCTACGCTGCCCAGCATGCCGATCTTGAACACCAGCACTGGAATGTCTTCCAGCAGGAAGCGCGCCTGGTCGTTCACCATGTCGGCATCCAGCACCATGAAGTCGTCCACGCCCACCGTATCCTGCACGGTAATGGCGGTAATTACGGACAAGGGGTGGCAACCCAGGCTGGCCAGGGTGAGAATGTCGGCCTGGATGCCGGCGCCGCCGGAAGGGTCGGAACCAGCCAGGGTGAGTACTGCTGGTGGAGGGGGCAATGTGGACAAGGCGGTAACCTCTTTGGTCAGATCGTGCGGCAGCAATTAGAATGCCTATTTTAACCGAGCTTGGAACAAACGTATGCGCACCTGGATGTGTCTGATTTGCGGTTTCATCTACGACGAGGAAGCCGGGCGGCCGGAAGACGGCATCGCGCCGGGAACTCCGTGGGAAGATGTCCCGCCCAACTGGACCTGTCCCGATTGCGATGCCCGCAAGGACGATTTCGAAATGGTGGAAATCTGAGCTGGCGGCACGCATGCACTTCACGGCATTAAGGCCGTGGCAAGGAATGTGGCATGAATCAAGTTTGCAGAAAAGTCTTTTCCCACGCAGCCCTGCTGTTGGCACTGGCCGGCTGCGCCCAGGTCAACACCACCAATAGCGGTGTGGTGGGCATCAACCGTAGCCAGAGCATGTGGCTGAGTGCACAGGAAGTGGAGCAGTCCTCGGCCAAATCCTACGCTGGCCAGGTCAGCCAGGCGCGCAGCGCGGGCAAACTCAATACCGACAAAGTACTCACCGCCCGGGTAAAACGGGTGGCGCAGCGGCTGATTGCCCAGACGCCGGTGTTCCGCCCGGATGCCGCCAAATGGAAATGGGAAGTCAATGTGGCGCAGACGCAGGAGCTGAACGCCTACGCCATGGCCGGCGGCAAGATCATGGTGTATTCCGGCCTGGTGACGCGCTTGCAGCTGACGGACGATGAAATGGCGGCCGTCATCGGCCATGAAATTGCCCATGCGCTGCGCGAGCACAGCCGCGAAACCCTGAGCCAGGCCTATGCCCAGCAGATGGGCTTGTCGGTGGTGGGCACGCTGGCCGGGCTGAACCAGAGCCAGCTGAACCTGGCCGGCATGGTGACCGATGTCACGCTGAGCAAGCCGCATAGCCGCACCATGGAATCCGAAGCCGACATCATCGGCCTGGAGCTGATGGCGCGCGCCGGTTACAACCCCAATGCCGCCGTCAATGTGTGGAACAAGATGATGAGTGCCGGTGGCGGCAGCGGGCCGGAGTTTTTGTCCACCCACCCTTCGGGGCCCACGCGCATCAGCGATTTGCAGGCACATATCCCGCAAGTCATGCCGCTTTACTTGCAAGCCAGGCGTGGTTGAACCTGGTGTTTCACGTGAAACGTCGTGTGGCACCGGCTACATGGCATGCAGTCTGAATGGAGTCTGAATTGGCTTACCTGTATCTGAAGGCTTTTCACATCATTTTTGTCACCTCGTGGTTTGCCGGGCTGTTTTATTTGCCGCGCATCTTCGTCAACCTGGCCATGGCTGCACCGGGTGCCGAGTACGACCGCCTGCTGCTGATGGCGCGCAAGCTCTACCGCTTCACCACGCCGCTGGCGGCGCTGGCGCTGGCGCTGGGCCTGGTGCTGTGGCTGGGCTTTGGCATTGCCGGTGGCTGGCTGCATGCCAAGCTCACCCTGGTGGCACTGCTGATTGCCTATCACCTGTACTGCGGCAAGCTGTATCGCGACTTTGTTGCCGGTGCCAATCGCCACAGCCATGTGTGGTATCGCTATTTCAACGAAATCCCTGTGCTGGTGCTGTGCGCGGTGGTGATTCTGGTGGTGGTGAAACCCTTCTGAATACATTTAGCTCAAGCATGAGCCGGGCCATGCGCCCGCAACAGGAAAACAAACATGGGACTGGAAATCGAACGTCGTTTTGTTATCGCCAATGATGGCTGGCGCGGTCTGGCAGAAGGCGTGCAATACCGCCAGGGTTATCTGTCGGTAGAGAAAGAACGCACCGTGCGGGTGCGTATCGTGGGCGATCAGGCCTGGCTCACCCTCAAGGGCAATATCAGCGACATCAGCCGCCACGAGTTCGAATACACCATTCCGCTGGGCGATGCCCAGACCATCATGGACGCCATGTGCCCGATGGTGGTGGACAAGCTGCGCCACCGTATCGAGTTTGGTGGCTTTGTCTGGGAAGTGGACGAGTTCTTCGGTGAAAACGCCGGGCTGGTGCTGGCGGAAATCGAGCTGCCAGCGGAAGACACCCCGTTTGCCAAGCCGGACTGGGTGGGCGCGGAAGTCACCCAAGACGGGCGTTATACCAATGCCTATCTGTCCAAGAAGCCCTACACCAGCTGGCCGCAGCGCTGAAATGCCAACACTGGCCAGCCCGGCTGTGGAAAAATAACGCTTTCGCCAGCATGGATACCGCACGGCGCATGCCCTGCGCCACTGGCAAACCCGATTCCGGCAGCAAACCAGACTGGTTTGCGCCCTACCCGTCATAAGGAAACAGCATGTCCCGCAATCTCGAACTGTTTGAACGTGGCAAGAAAACCATCCCCGGTGGTGTCAATTCGCCGGTACGGGCCTTCGGCTCGGTAGGCGGCACGCCGCGCTTTGTGAAAAAGGCGCTGGGCGCACACTTCTGGGATGCCGACGACAAACAGTACATCGACTACATCGGCTCCTGGGGCCCGGCCATCGTCGGCCACGCCCACCCCACCGTGATCAAGGCGGTGCAGGATGTGGCGGTGGATGGCCTGTCCTTTGGCGCGCCCACCGAAGCGGAAATCGAGATTGCCGAGGAAATCTGCAAGCTGCTGCCCTCGGTCGAGCAAGTACGTCTGGTGTCCTCCGGTACCGAAGCCACCATGAGCGCCATCCGTCTGGCACGTGGCTTTACCGGCCGTGACGCCATCGTAAAGTTTGAAGGCTGCTACCATGGTCACTCCGACAGCCTGCTGGTGAAGGCCGGTTCCGGCCTGCTCACCTTTGGTAATCCTTCTTCCGGTGGTGTTCCGGCCGACTTCACCAAGCACACCCTGGTGCTGGAGTACAACAACGTCGAGCAGCTGGAACGGACGTTCAAGGAAATCGGCGACCAGATTGCCTGCGTCATCCTGGAGCCGATCGCCGGCAATATGAACCTGATCAAGCCGTCGGCAGAATTCGTGCACGCCCTGCGCGCCCTCACCGAAAAACACGGCACGGTGCTGATCTACGACGAAGTGATGACCGGTTTCCGCGTGGATCTGGGCTGCGCCCAGGCCCTGCACGGCGTCAAGCCGGACCTCACCACCCTGGGCAAGGTGATTGGCGGCGGCATGCCGCTGGCTGCTTTCGGTGGCCGTGCTGACATCATGGGCTGCATCTCGCCGCTGGGTAATGTGTATCAGGCCGGCACTCTGTCCGGTAACCCGGTGGCCGTGGCCGCTGGCCTCACCACGCTGAAGCTGATCCAGGAACCGGGCTTCCACGCCACCCTCAGCCGCCGTACCGCCCGTCTGGCACAAGGCCTGGCTGAAGCCGCCAAAGAGGCGGGTGTCAGCATGGTCACCGACAGCGTGGGCGGCATGTTCGGCATCTACTTCTGCGATGCCGTACCCACCAGCTATGCCCAGGTGACCGCCTCGGACCGCGAACGCTTCAACCGCTTCTTCCACGCCATGCTGGAAGAAGGCGTGTACCTGGCCCCGTCGGCCTACGAAGCCGGTTTTGTTTCCATCGCCCATACCGACGAAATCATCGAACAGACCATCGCCGCCGCCCGCCGCGCACTGGCGCGCATCTGAGCGCAGGTCGCAGGTGCAAGGGCGGCTGCTTTGCAAGCGCCCGACAGCCCAACCGTCCACCCTTGGTGGGCGGTTTTTGTTTGTCCGTACCGCTTGGCAAACTGCCATCAACAGCGGGTCTGAGGCACAATAGCCCAGCCCAAACAAACCGCCGTTTTCCTGTTTCCCTGCTGATGAATACCACCTCCTCCCAGCGCCTGGCCTGGCGCATTCTGGCCAATGAAGCCGGTATCCACCTCACCCCCTGTATCCAGCAGCCAGAAGGCGCTGGCTGGAGCCGTGGCCGCGTGCTGCCGCTGGGGCGCTTGCTGGATCAGGCCGCGCAGTGGGACTGGCTCAGCGCGCAGGACCGCTTGGTGATAAGCCAGCTTGAACGTACCCATCAGCTGACTGATGGCAGCAGCCTGGCCGAGCTGGAGGGCGAAGCCGCCCTGCCGCTGCTGCTGGGTCATCCGGCCTTGTTCTGGGAAGAACAGCCCGATCAGCCGGTCACGCTGGAAGCGGGCCAGATCAGCCTGCTGTTGCACAAGCAGCAACAGCAGATGGTGTTGCAACTCAGTCCGCCCGGCATTGCTGCCTGCCAGCATTGCCTGTGGCAGCGCAGCGGGCTGAACAGCTTGCTGGTGTACTGGCCGGGGCCGGAAATCCGCCAGCTGGCCGCGCTGCTGGGCCATCGCCTGAGCGTGCCCTTGGCCGCGCGCAAGAAACTGCTGGAAGCCATCGGCGACATGGTGCCGTGGCTGCCGGTCGAGCTGGTGGAGGCGGATGATGGCGCCGACCTGCCCGCCATGCCGGCCGACCCGCGGCTGTTTGCCGTTCTCACCCCGCTGCCCGAGGGACTGCGCCTGCAACTGCGCTGCCGGGTGGCGGAACAAGCCGCCTGGTATCCGCCGGGGCGCGGGCCATGGCAGCAGGTGGCGCTGGAACAGGGCCAGGCTATCCGCTTTCAGCGTCAGTTGGGCGAGGAAAAACAGGCACTGGCGGCCTTGCTGGAAGATTGCCCGGCATTGGCGGCGGCAAGGCCCGACCCGGATGGCGTGCTGCAATGGCTGCTGGCCAATCAGCAACAGGCCTTGCAAGTGGTACAGCAGTTGCAGCAATTGCAGGCCATTGCCCCGCAGCGGCTGGAATGTGTCTGGCCGCAAGGCCAGCGCATGCGCATCCAGGCCCAGGCCGGCTTGCCCCAGCTGCGGCTGAAAACCAAACGCAAGAATGGCTGGCTGGAAGTCACGGGTGAAGTGCAGGTGGATGAAGACCGGGTGCTGCAATTGCGTCAGTTGCTGGAAGCGCTGGCCAATCAGCCCGGTCAGTACCTGCGCCTGTCCGAGCAGGACTGGCTGGTGCTGTCCGACAGTCTGCAAGCCAGGTTGCAGCAATTGGCCCGGCTGGCCGATCACGCCATGACTGACGGTTTGTGCCTCAGCCTGCTGGCCGCCCCGCTGCTGGCCGGGCTGAGTGAGGACATCGGCCAGTTTGACGGCGATGCCGGCTGGCGGCAGTTGCAACAAGGCTGGGACAGCCTGCGCACCTTTCAAGCTGAGGTCCCAGCCACGCTGCAAGCCAGCTTGCGGCCTTATCAGTTGCAAGGCTTTGCCTGGTTGTCCCGGCTGGCGCATATCGGTGCCGGGGCCTGCCTGGCCGACGACATGGGGCTGGGCAAGACGGTACAGACGCTGGCGCTGTTGCTCAGTCGTGCGCATCTGGGCCCGCAACTGGTGGTGGCACCCACCTCGGTGGCGCTCAACTGGTTGGCCGAGGCCGCCCGCTTTGCCCCCAGCCTGCGCTTGCGCCCTTATCAACAGCAGCGCGACTTATCCACAGTCGGGCCGCAGGATCTGGTGATTGCCAGTTACGGCCTGCTGCAATTGCAGGCGGACGATTTTGCCGATGTGCACTGGGCCAGCGTGGTGCTGGACGAGGCACAGGCCATCAAGAATGCGGCTACCAAACGTGCGCAGGCGGCACAAAGCCTGTGGGCGGATTTCCGCCTGGCTGCCAGCGGCACGCCGGTGGAAAACCATCTGGGCGAGTTGTGGAGCCTGTTCCGCTTCATCACTCCCGGCCTGCTGGGTAATGAGGAGCGCTTCCAGCAGCGCTTTGCCCAGCCGATTGCCGAAGGTGATGAAGAAGCCCGCGCCACGCTCAAGGCGCTGATCCAGCCTTATCTGTTACGTCGTACCAAGGCCGAGGTGCTGACCGAGCTGCCACCGCGTACTGACATTACCCGCCGCATTGCGTTGTCCGAGCAGGAATTGCATGTCTACGAAGCCATGCGTCAGCAGGCGCTGCAAAAGCTGGCCGAGGTGGACAGCCAGGATAAGAAGACCATGCAGGTGCTGGCCGAACTGACCCGCTTGCGCCGCTTCTGCTGTCACCCGGCCTTGCTGCAAGCGGACACCGCCCTGCCCGCCAGCAAGTTTGCCTTTTTCTGCCAGTTGATGACCGAGCTGCTGGACAACGGCCACAAGGCGCTGGTGTTCAGCCAGTTTGTCGATCATCTGGCGCTGGCGCGGCAGTGGCTGGATGAGCAAGGCATTGCCTACCAGTACCTGGACGGTGCCACACCGGGCAAGCAGCGCAAGGCACGCATGGATGCGTTTCAGGCTGGCGAGGGGGATGTTTTCCTGATCAGCCTGAAAGCCGGCGGCACCGGGCTGAACTTGACGGCGGCCGACTACGTGATTCATCTGGACCCATGGTGGAACCCGGCAGTGGAAGACCAGGCCAGCGACCGCGCCTACCGCATGGGCCAGCAACGGCCAGTCACCGTGTACCGGCTGGTGGCGGAAAACACCATCGAGGAAAAAATCGTCGCCCTGCATGCGGAAAAACGCGCACTGGCCGACAGCCTGCTGGAAGGCGGCGATCTGGCAGCCAGACTGGATGGCGAGGCGCTACTGGCGCTGTTGCAGTCGTTCTGACCCCAGGGGTGCGACGCCATTCTGTCAGCAGCCTCAAGCGCTAGGGCCGCTAGTGGCTGAACTGCTGGAACAGGTGCTTGCGCAGTTCGGCAATGCCGCTGCCCACGGCAGACGACAAGCGGCTGTAGTGTGATGGCCCGACCGCCAGTGCTTCGCTGGCGGCATCGAACTGGCCCTGGTTGATGAGTGTGGCCACCCGCGCTGCTTCCAGATGGAAGTCGCGATGGTTTTCCACCAACTGTTGGAACACCGCATACTGACAGCAATTGACACGGCCCTCCTCCTGCAGCCAACGCCCCAGTTCACAGCCGCAGTCATCGGCAATCTGCGCGCAATCCAGCTGTCTGCCCTCCAGCATGGCCATGCGCAGTTCCTGCTTCATTTCAAAATGCAGCAGCAGGGCATCTTCAAGATTCATGCCTATTTCTCCGCAATCACGACCCCCGAGCTGTCAATATAGACAGGGAGAATCCATCAATGCCAGCCCGGTTTCAAGTCCTGTAGGCACTTAGCGATACCAGGGCTGGCTGGTGGTGCGTAGCTGCTGCTGCCGCTTGGCCGCGACTGTCCGGGTTACCTGCATGAAGCCATCCAGCGGGATTGCCGACGGCCAGTCAGCCGTGGAGATTTACCATTGCTGCAGACGGTAGGCGCGGTGCATGGCGTGTGCTTTTTGAATCCTGCGTGTTCAAGGTGTGACCGGGCTGCATAACTCCAGCAGCATGCCATCCGGGCAACGCAGGAAAGATACCGTCTGGCCCCAGGGTTTGACTTGTGGTGCCGCCAGTTCGCTGGCACCGGCAGCCAGTGCGGCCTGGTGTGCCGCCATCACGTCATCAGTAGCCAGGGCGATTTCCACCCCCAGCGGCAGTGCGCCATCATCGGCAAAGCGAAAACCCTGTGGATGATTGCCAAGCGCCAGCGCCTTGCTGGCAAAGGACAGGGTGGTGTCGCCGGTGTCCAGCTCGCCATAGTCGCCTTCCGGGGTGAGAAAGCGGCGGGAAAAGCCGAATGCCGTTTCAAAAAATGCCAGCGAACCGGCAACATCCGCCACATAAACAATGGTGTAGGCAAATTTCATCATGCTTCCTTTCCTGAGGTGGTGCGAGGTAGCTGTTCCCGCGCCAGTGCGATGACCTTGGCGATGGCCTGCCGTGCCTGCGGGCTGTTATGCCAACAGCTGGAGCCAATTGCCTGCGCCACTTGCCAGGTGATGTTGGCGGCGTCTTGGTCCGCCAGCTGGCTCAGGCTGCTGAAGCCTATCTGTTCCAGCCGGGCGATGACTGTCGGGCCAACACCCTTGAGTGCAAGCAGTTGCTGGCGTTCCTGAGCGGTAAACGGCATGGGTGTGCTCCTGCTGGATTATTTATGATATGTGGATTGATGGATGGTTCGCGGGCACCAAGGTTCCACAGCAGGACCATGAAATTGGCTAGTAGAAAGCGAGGGCATGTGCATGGGTTTGGACGCAAAAAAGCCACCGGCTGGCGGTGGCTGTGGGCGGTCAATGCAAGGCAGGTAGCAGCGCAGGCACTAATCGAGCTGACCGGCCAGCGCAGCCAGTACACGGGCGCTGGTGGCCTGCGGATGGGCAGTGATGCGCAGCATGTGGCGCACGGCCGGGTGCTGCGGGCGGTGAATGGCGATGCCGCTTTGCAGCAGATGGCGCTGGATGGCCTCGGCCTGCTGCGCATCCGGATAGGCGACGCAGACAAAGTTGGTGTGCGATGGCAGCGGGGTCAGGCCCTGATCGTACAAGGCATGGCTGAGGTGATGGCGCAGGGTGATGGTCTGTGCCACCAGTTTGCGCGAGTAGTCCGGGTCGTCCAGCACGATTTGTGCCGCGGTCTGGGCAATGCTGGACAGCGCATATTGCGGGCGGATCTGGTCGGCCTTGGCGATGATGTCGGCGCTGGCAATGGCATAGCCCACGCGCAGACCGGCCAGTGCATAGGCCTTGGACAGGGTGCGCAGGCGCAGGGTGTGCGGCAGGATGCCGGCGGGGGGCGCATCGGCGGCATCGGTACAGAAATCGACATAGGCCTCGTCCAGCAGCAGCAGGGTGTGCGGTGGCAGTGCGGCGCGCAAGGAGCAGATATCCTCGGCTTGCCAGTAATGGCCGGTGGGATTGTCGGGGTTGGCCAGATACAGTACCGAGGCATGCTCGGCGCGGGCTACTTCGGCCAGCCGGGCCAGATCAGGTCGCATGTGCTGACCACGCTGGCAATAGGGCACTTCCAGCACGCGTGCGCCCACACCCTCGGCAAAGTAGCGGAAGCTGGGATAGGTGCCAGCGGTGGTGACCACGGCGTCGCCAGGGTTGCAGGTCAGTCGCAATGCCAGCAGGATCAGGCTATCGGCACCGGTATCGAACAGCACTTCCGCCGGGCTCACACCGTTAAGCTTTGCTGCCCGTTCACGCAGTGCGTGGGCGTAAGGATCGGGATACAGCCTGGCCATTTCCGCCAGGACCTTGCCCAGTTCACCCGCCAGTGGCGACACCGGGTCCGGCAGGCTTTCATTGGAGCCGATACGGGTCTTGATGCGATGCCCGAGTGCGGTTTCCAGTTTCACGATACCGGGAAAGGGATTGACGATGGTGTGGTGTTCCAGATGGCGGGCAAAACGGGTCATGGCAGCTTTTCGTCCTTCGGGCAGCGTATTCTGGATGAAGACCGGCTGGTGACAAATCACCAGATCAGCTAACGATAGTATCCCGCCGGGCCAGCGCGGCACGCGGGCCACGCAGTGTAGCGGCAAACCCGCCAGCCGACGGATCCGGCCGGGTAAAAAGCGGAAAAACCGTTGTTACTGGGCCGGGCGCGCCTGCGCCGCCGGGGCCGAAGCATGGGTATGGGCCCCTTCCTGCTTGGGCAGGAAAAGATTGCCTTTATAGCCACAGGCAGTCACGACAAGGCTCAGGGCAAGGCAGGTCAGCATGGTTCGCAGCATAAAAGGCAGTCCGATGTGGCAAAATCCTGAGTCTAGCACACCGCAATTCAAGGAAGAGACGACATGAACGAAAGCGAATTTCTGGATGTGACCGATCGTATTTTCAGCCGCATCGAAGATGCCATTGACGACGCCGGTCTGGATGCCGACTTCGTTACCAATGGCAATGTACTGGAAATCGAGTTCGACGATGGCAGCAAGATCGTGGTGAACCGCCATGCCGCCAATCAGGAGCTGTGGATAGCCGCCAAGAGCGGTGGTTATCATTTTGCTCACAAGGACGGCCAGTGGTTGGCGGTACGGGATGGTGCCGAATTCTTTACCACGCTGCGCGCCGCCATTGGCGAAGCCTGTGGCCAGCCTGGCCTGGAACTGGACATCTGATGGATGCCGTCTGGCTGGCGCTGGGCGGACTGGCGGTATCGGCATTTACCTCGGCCACCATTTTGCCGGGCAATTCGGAAGTGGTGCTGGCGGCCTTCCTCTACAAATGGCCGGACTGGCTGTGGCCAGCTTTGCTGCTGGCTACGCTGGCCAACAGCGCCGGCAGCATCACCAGTCTGTGGCTGGGGCGCCGCGCCCCGCGCAAGGAATTATCACCGAGGCTGGAGGGCTGGTTTGCCCGTTATGGTCCGGCGGTATTGCTGCTGTCCTGGGTGCCGTTGATTGGCGACGCCCTGCCGCTGGCGGCCGGCTGGCTGCGGCTGCCGTGGCTGGCCAGCATTGTCTGGCTGACCGCAGGCAAGGCCCTGCGTTATCTGGTACTGGCCTGGGGTGTGCTGGCATTTGCCCACGGCTGAGCAGAAACAAGGGGTTGGCACACGCTGGCGGGTAAGGTTTACAATTCAGGCAATTCTTCTCTCGAGCTTCCATGAGCCAACATATTCCCCGCAAACGCTTTGGCCAGAATTTCCTGCAAGACGCCAGCGTGATTGAAAACATCGTGCATGCGGTGAACCCGCAGCCGGACGATGTAGTGATCGAAATCGGCCCCGGTCTGGGTGCCATTACCAAGCCGCTGCTGGACCGCCTGCGCCACCTGCATGTGGCGGAGATCGACCGCGACATCATTGCCCGGCTGAAAAAGGAATTCCCGCCCGAGCGCCTGACCATCCACGAAGGTGATGCACTCAAGTTCGATTTCGGCTCCATTACCGATGGCGCGTTCAAGATTGTCGGCAACCTGCCCTACAACATTTCTACCCCGCTACTGTTTCACCTGGCCAGCTTTGGCCAGCGCGTTACCGACATGCACTTCATGTTGCAAAAGGAAGTGGTGGACCGCATGCTGGCTGAGCCTTCCACGACAGATTTTGGCCGGCTGACAGTGATGTTGCAGTACCGCTTTGAAATGGAACTGGTGCTCAATGTGCCGCCGGGTGCATTCTGGCCGCCGCCGAAGGTGGATTCCGCCGTGGTGCGCATGATTCCGGCGCCGGGACGCTGTGGTGTGGCCAAGGATGAACGGCAGCTGGAAGAGCTGGTGACCAAGGCCTTTTCGCAGCGGCGCAAGACCTTGCGCAATAATCTGAAGGGCGTGCTGGAACTGGCCGATTTCGAAGCCCTGGGCATAGACCCGGGCCTGCGGCCGGAAAACCTGCAGGTGGAAGACTTTGTCCGCATGGCCAACCAGCTGTCTGGTAGAACTGTCGCAACAAGTTGACAAAGGGGCTGCTGCAAGCAGCCCTTGTTGCAGTGCCACTTGCATTACTGCGGTCACTGGCAGCAGAATCGCAAACTTTTCACCCCCGGCCAAAACGGGGGGAAAACACAGGGAGAGCCGCCCATCACAAGAGGCGGTGACTGTAAGCAGGATGTCTACGATGGACTGACGGGATGGCAAACGGGGGTTTGCCGGCAGTGCCCGCAAGTCAGGACTGGATCCTGTTGCTGGTAAATCCAGCCTATAACAGCAGCAGTGCCTGCGGCCTTCAGGCTGAGGGCAGTGAATCTATCAAGGACCCCAGGAGAAACCAATATGAAGCTTTGCACCCGTCTCATCTCTGCAGCAACCCTGGCCGCTCTGGCCAGCACCCCGGCCATGGCTGCCGAACTGACCGGCACCCTGAAGAAAATCAAGGAATCCGGCGTCATCGTGCTGGGCAACCGTGATGCATCCATCCCTTTCTCCTACTACGACAATAACCAGAAGCCGGTGGGCTACTCGGTAGACCTGGCCAACAAGGTTGTCGAAGAAGTGAAGAAAGAGCTGAAAATGCCGAACCTGCAGGTCAAGTACAATCTGGTGACCTCGCAAACCCGTATTCCGCTGGTACAGAACGGTACTGTCGATCTGGAATGTGGCTCCACCACCAATAACGTAGAGCGCCAGAAGCAAGTGGCTTTCTCGGTGGGCATTTTTGAAATCGGCACCCGTCTGCTGACTGCCAAGACTTCCGGCGTGAAAGACTTTGCCGACCTCAAGGGCAAGAACGTGGTAACCACCGCCGGTACCACTTCCGAGCGCCTGCTCAAGGCTATGAATGCCGACAAGCAGATGGGCATGAACATCATTTCTGCCAAGGACCATGGCGAATCCTTCCTGATGCTGGAATCCGGCCGTGCCGTCGCCTTCATGATGGACGACGCCCTGCTGTACGGTGAAATGGCCAAGGCCAAGAACCCGGCGGGCTGGGTGGTGACCGGCAAGCCGCAGTCCTTCGAAATCTACGGCTGCATGCTGCGCAAGGACGACGCTGCCTTTAAGAAGGTGGTGGACGATGCCATCAAGGCCACCTACAAGTCCGGCGAAGTAAACAAGATTTACGCCAAGTGGTTCACCAGCCCGGTTCCGCCCAAGGGCCTGAACCTGAACTTCCCGATGTCCGAAGTGGTGAAGGAACTGATCGCCAAGCCGACCGACAAGGCCGCCGAATAAGCGATCCCTCCCTGTAGTGCAGATGCATGAGCCGGCCTGGGCCGGCTCAATTGCTATCTGCCTGTCCCCCTGTTCTGCTTATGGCTATAACGGCAGCACGGGGGCGGCAGCTTTGCATCTGCATTTTCTGCCTGCAGGCTGCAGGCAGGGACTTCATCCCTCAGTCCTGCCTTCCCGGCTTGGGAAGGCGTGTGGCTGTCGGCAGCAGGCATGTGTGCCTGCTTGCATCAGGAGAAAAACATGAATTATCACTGGGACTGGGGCATTTTCTTTAAGTCCACCGGTGTCGGCAGCGAAATCTACCTGAACTGGTTTGTGTCCGGTCTGGGTTGGACCATTGCCGTGGCGCTGGCGGGCTGGATCATCGCCCTGCTGCTCGGTTCGGTGCTGGGCGTGATGCGCACCTTGCCGGGCAAGCTGCTGCCCACCATCGCCACCACCTATGTCGAGTTGTTCCGCAACGTACCGCTGTTGGTGCAGCTGTTCATCTGGTACTTCCTGGTACCGGATTTGCTGCCCACGCCGCTGGAAATGTGGTTCAAGCAGGGCATCAGCCCGGCGACCTCTGCCTATCTGTCAGTGGTGGTCTGCCTGGGTCTGTTTACTGCTGCACGGGTGTGCGAACAGGTGCGCACCGGCATTCAGGCGCTGCCGCGCGGCCAGAACAATGCCGCTCAGGCCATGGGTTTCACCACGGTACAGACTTACCGCTTTGTGCTGTTGCCGCAGGCCTTCCGCATCATCATTCCGCCGCTTACCAGCGAGTTCCTGAACATTTTCAAGAACTCCTCGGTGGCGTCCTTGATCGGTCTGATGGAGCTGCTGGCCCAAACCAAGCAGACCGCCGAGTTTTCCGCCAACATCTTTGAAGCCTTCACTCTGGCAACGCTGATCTACTTTGTTCTCAACATGAGCCTGATGGGTTTCATGGCCTGGGTGGAAAAGCGGGTACGCATTCCCGGCATGATGGGAGGTAGCAAATAATGGCCCTCGATTTCAGTCAGATCATTCCCGCCCTGCCCGGCCTTGCCGATGGCATGGTGCTCACCCTCAAGCTGCTGCTGCTGGCGGTGACTGGCGGTGTGGTGCTGGGTACCCTGCTGGCACTGGCACGCCTGTCGGACAACCTGGTGCTGTCACGGCTGGCCAAGTGGTACGTCAATTATTTCCGTTCCATCCCCTTGCTGCTGGTCATCTCCTGGTTCTATCTGGTGGTGCCGATGGTACTGAGCTGGATTACCGGCGATTTGACGCCGGTCGGTGCATTCACCTCCTGCCTGGTGGCTTTCGTGATGTTCGAGGCGGCGTATTTCTCTGAGATCGTCCGCGCCGGCATCCAGTCCATTTCGCGCGGGCAGATCAATGCCGCCTATGCACTGGGCATGACTTACAGCCAGGCCATGCGGCTGGTAATCCTGCCGCAGGCCTTCCGCAAAATGATGCCGCTGCTGTTACAGCAAAGTATCATCCTGTTCCAGGACACCTCGCTGGTGTATGCGGTAGGCTTGATGGACTTTCTCAACACCGCCCGTTCCAAGGGCGATGTCGTGGGGTTGCCGCATGAATTCCTGCTGTTTGCCGGAGCGGTATACTTCGTGATCAGTTTTGGCGCGTCGCAATGCGTGAAGCGTCTGCAAAAAAGGTTGGCGGTATGAGCGCGATGATTAGCATCAACAATGTAAGCAAGTGGTATGGCGATTTCCAGGTGCTGACCGATTGCACCACCGGCGTCAAGAAAGGCGAAGTGGTGGTGGTGTGCGGCCCGTCCGGCTCCGGCAAGTCTACGTTGATCAAGTGCGTCAATGCACTGGAACCCTTCCAGAAGGGTGAAATCATTGTCGACGGCATCTCGGTGGGCGACCCGAAAACCGATCTGCCCAAGCTGCGTAGCCGCGTGGGCATGGTGTTCCAGCACTTTGAGCTGTTCCCGCATCTGTCCATTACCGAAAACCTGGCCATTGCCCAGGTCAAGGTACTGGGCCGCAGCACGGACGAGGCTCGCGATAAGGGCCTGAAGCTGCTGGATCGGGTGGGCCTGAAAGCCCATGCGCACAAATTCCCCGGCCAGTTGTCCGGTGGTCAGCAGCAGCGCGTGGCCATTGCCCGTGCGCTGGCGATGGATCCGATTGCCATGCTGTTTGACGAGCCCACCAGTGCGCTGGACCCGGAAATGATCAACGAAGTGCTGGATGTGATGACCGAGCTGGCCCAGGAAGGTATGACCATGATGTGCGTGACCCACGAAATGGGCTTTGCCCGCCGTGTGGCGCATCGTGTCATCTTCATGGACAAGGGGGCCATCGTGGAGGACTGCGACAAGGACGCCTTCTTCGGCGACATCAATGCCCGTTCAGAACGTGCCCGTCAGTTCCTGTCCAAGATCCTGCAGCACTGAGACCATCAGCCTGCAGTACCGAAAACCCGGCCCCGGCCGGGTTTTTTCATGCCCCACCCAGCGCCGAGTAACCGGTTGATGACAGTAGAATCCAGTTCTTGCCGCGCACAGATGACACTATCCGCCTTATTAGTTGATAATGATTACAAGTGATGTAATCACCAATGTATTATTGACGGAGTAAAATCCCTGCCAAGCCATCTGCTACGGGCCTACACTGACAATAGTGTCAACGATTTGCCGCCAGGTCCCTTCATGTATTCGACCCGCTATCTTGGGCGACAGCCCATTGTCGATGCCAACCAGCAGTTGGTGGCATACGAACTGTTGTTCCGCTCCAGTCAGGCCAATGTCGCCCGGGTCAACGATGATGTGATGGCCACCACAGCGGTGATCCGCCATGCCTTTGTCGATCTGGGTGTGGGTGAAGTACTGGGAGACCGGCTGGGCTTCATCAATGTCAGTGACACCCTGTTGATGGATGATCTGCTGGACGTTTTGCCCTGCGACAAGGTGGTGCTGGAGATCCTGGAAACGGTCAAGGTAACCCCGGCCTTGCTGGACAGGCTGGCTGATCTGCGCCGCAAGGGCTTCAGGCTGGCGATGGACGATGTCATCGAACTGGATGACGACCGGCGTGCCCTGCTGCCGCTGGTGGATATCATCAAGATCGACCTGGTGGCACTCAGCCTGCTGCAATTGCGTGAGCTGGTGGTGCAGCTGGCCGGTTTCCCCGGCATTCTGCTGGCCGAGAAGGTGGATACGGTGGAGCAGTTTGCGCTGTGCCGCGAACTGGGCATCCAGTGGTTCCAGGGCTATTTCTTTGCTCGGCCTACGGTATTGTCCACCCGCCAGGCCAATGCCAGCCAGCATGCCATGCTCAGCCTGCTGGGCTTGCTGATGAGCGATGCCGACAATGAGGAACTGGCACAGGCACTGAAGCTGGCACCGGATGTGGTGCTGATGCTGATGAAGCTCGGCACTACGGCTTCTGCGGCAACGCGTCGACCGGTATCGTCAGTGCAGGAGGCCATCATGGTGCTGGGGCGGGCCAAGATAAAACGCTGGTCCATGCTGCTGCTGTTTGCCAGCAATGCCACCAATATCGAACCACAGCGCAATCCGCTGCTGGAGCTGGCCGCCACGCGCGGGCGCATCATGGAGCTGCTGGCCGAAGCCTGTTATCCACAGCGGCGCGATGTACAGGACAGCGCCTTCATGATCGGCATGCTGTCACTGGTGGATGTGCTGGTACAGCAGCCCAAGGCCGAGGTGATTGCTGGCTTGCCGGTGGATGACATCCTGAAGGAAGCGGTACTGGAAGGCCGGCATGTGCTGGGCGAATTGTTGCGCGTGACCGAATCGCTGGAGAACGAGGTGGAGCCTCAACTCGCGGGTTACGACCCGGAAATGCTGATGCGGGTGCAGACCCAGGCGCTGGACTGGGTCAACAGCATGTGGAAATGACACTGCCCAGCCCGTGCGGTCCCCAGCCGAACTGATCTAGTCACCATCCTGATCATGCAGCCGGTTAAGAAAGCCCTGTACCCGTTCGTTATCCCTCGGCAGCCAGTCCAGAATCTCATGCAGCATGCGGTCGTATTCGGCCACATCCTGATTTTTCTTGCGCAGTTGCTCCCGAACCCGCAGCAAAATGGCACAGGCGTTCATGCCCGTACGCTCGTTGTACAGGCGCATGGCCATTTCATGCAGCATATGGCCTGCTTCGGCGGCTCGGCCCTCGGTCGTCAGTTCCACGGCCCGGTTGCTTTGCTCCTGCAATTCGGCATAGGCCTGCTCGATCAATTCGCTGCAATGGGGATGCTTGCGGGCAATTTCCTGTAGCGTAGCCAGTTCGTGCCGGCTGTAGGCAAAACGCATGGTGATGGTACGGGTCCAGTTTTCCAGCAGCGACGGGTCTGGCAAGGTTTCTGGCAGGCGTACCACGGCCCCCAGAAAACGCTGGGCCGATTCAAAGTGCACAAAGGGTTTGAGCAGGTCGCCAGCCGCCTGCTTGAGCAAGCCCAGCGCCTCCTCGGCCCGTTGCTGTACCAGCGCGGTCAGTGCCTTGCAGGTGAGCAGGGTGAATTGCGCTTCGGGGCGATCGGCCAGGCTGGCGCTGATTTCGGCTTGCAGACGGTCGATATTCTGGGTATTGCCGGTTTCGGAATAAGCCTGCAGCAAGTCGACCAGTACTTCCGGGCCAAAGAAATTGTTGTTACGCCCTACTTCCACCGCCCGTTGCAGGTATTGTGCACCCTTTTCCGGATCTCCAGAGCGCAGGGCCGCGGTGCCACAGCTTTTCAGACGATGAAAATTGCGTGGTGAAATGCTGACTGCTTTTTCCAGCACATCAACGGCCTGTGCATACTGCCCTTCGTCGATCAGGTTCTGCGCCAGCAAGTCGTAGGCGTCGGTATAAAGCGGTGCATCCTGGATGATTTCCTTGAGCAGCGCGCTGGATTCGCCCTGCATGCCCTGGTCGGCCTGGATGCGCGCCACGCCCATCTTGGCCCAGGGAATCACTTTGCTTTCCAGCAATTCCTGGTAGATGTGCAGTGCCTCGCCCTGGCGGCCTTCGGTCACCAGCAGTTCGGCACACAACCGGTTGGCGTCAATGCGGTTGGCCGTGCCCGGCGCGGCAGCAACCAGCTGCTGCAAGGTGCTGATGGCACCACTGCGGTTGCCCTTCTCCAGTTGTTCGTGGGCCGGGGCCAGAAACTGTTTGCGCTTGTGGGCATTATTCATGCGGGTAAGCAGCAGGTTGGAGTTGAAGGGCTTGAGGATGTAATCATCCGGAGCCATTTCGGCGGCAGCTACCACGCGTTCGTATTTGCGCTCGCCGGTAATCATGATCCAGATGGTGGGTAGCGGTAGCGCCCCGGTTTTGCGCAGTGCTTCCAGCAATTCCTGGCCGTCCATACCGTCGCCCAGGTTGTAGTCGCACAGCACGACATCAAAGCGCCGCCCTTTGAGCCTGGCGCGCCCTTCGGCAGCGCTGCTGACTGCATCGGAGCGGGTAATGCCAGCCATGGACAGCATGGTACGCAGGCCCTGACGTACGGTAAGCGAATCCTCGATGATGAGGACAGTCGTGTTTTCGTCGAAGTACATCTGTTATTTTCCAGTCGCCCGTGCAGGTGGCTCAGCCTGGGCGTAATGCCACCGGCTCAGACGATGTTCAGATGGTCGATGCCATCCAGCGGGTCGCGTCCTTTCGAGCTCTCGCTGTATAGCTTGATCTTCAGGCGCAGGTCGTTGATGGAGTCGGCATTGCGCAGCGCATCTTCGTAACTGATGTAGCCGGCTTCGAACAGGTCGAACAGCGACTGGTCGAAGGTTTGCATGCCGGACTCGCGTGCACGGCTCATCACTTCCTTCAGGCTGGCAATTTCGCCCTTGAAGATCATGTCGGAAATCAACGGCGTATTGAGCATGATTTCCACCGCAGCCACCCGTCCGCGCCCGGTCTTGATTGGCAGCAGGCGCTGCGAAATGATGGAGCGCATGTTCAGCGACAAGTCCATCAGCACCTGCTGGTGGCGTTCTTCCGGGAAGAAGTTAAGGATGCGGTCCAGCGCCTGGTTGGCATTGTTGGCGTGCAGTGTGGCCAGGCACAGGTGGCCGGTTTCGGCGAACTGCAGCGCATAGCCCATGGTTTCCCGGTCGCGGATTTCCCCCATCAGGATCACATCCGGGGCCTGGCGCAGGGTATTTTTCAGGGCAACTTCCCAGTCTTCGGTATCCACGCCTACTTCGCGCTGGGTGACAATCGACTTCTTGTGCTGATGCACGTATTCGATCGGGTCCTCGATGGTGATGATGTGGTCCTGGTTATGGCTGTTGCGCCAGTCAACCAGAGCTGCCAGTGAGGTGGATTTGCCCGAGCCGGTACCGCCAACGAAAATCACCAGCCCGCGCTTGATCAGCGCAATGTCCTGTAATACCTCGGGCAGGTTCAGCTTGTCGAAGGTGGGAATCTCGGTATTGATCTTGCGCAGTACCATGCCGGCACAGCCCTGCTGGATGAAGGCGCTGACCCGGAAACGCCCGATGCCCGGCGGGTTGATGGCGAAATTGGCCTCTTTCTTCGATTCGAACTCTTCCGTCTGGCGGTCGTTCATCACCGAGCGCACCAGCTCCTTGGTGTGCTGTGCCGACAGCGGCTGAGGCGCTACCGGGGTGATCTTGCCGTCGATTTTCATTGCCGGCGGGAATTCGGCTGAAATGAAAATATCAGACGCGTTTTTACCGACTGCATGTTTGAGCAAGTCGTGAATGAATTTTGATGCCTGGTCTTTTTCCATGATGGCCATCCGAGCGGGCTAGCGTGCCTGCTTTAGTTTAGAACGCATCCTTGGACGCTGCTTTCTGGCGTGCTTCGTTTGGCGCAACAATATTGCGCCGTACCAGCTCCTGCAGACACTGGTCCAGCGTTTGCATGCCGTGTTGCTGGCCGGTCTGGATCATTGAGTTGATCTGGGCGATTTTGTTTTCGCGAATCAGGTTGCGGATGGCCGGTGTCCCGATCATGATTTCATGTGCCGCCACCCGACCATTGCCGTCCTTGGTTTTCAGCAGGGTCTGGGAGATGACTGCGCGTACCGATTCGGACAGCATCGAACGTACCATTTCCTTTTCCCCGGCCGGGAACACATCGACGATACGGTCGATGGTCTTTGCCGCAGAACTGGTGTGCAGGGTGCCGAATACCAGATGGCCGGTTTCAGCTGCCGTCAGCGCCAGGCGGATGGTTTCCAGATCGCGCAATTCACCCACCAGGATTACATCCGGGTCTTCACGCAGTGCCGAACGCAGGGCATTGGAGAAGCTGTGGGTCTGCAGGCCAAGCTCGCGCTGGTTGATTAGCGATTTCTTGCTTTCGTGCACGAATTCGATCGGGTCTTCCACCGTCAGGATGTGCGAATAATTGTTTTCGTTGACAAAATCCACCATCGCCGCCAGCGTGGTGGATTTACCGGAACCGGTCGGGCCGGTAACCAGCACCAGGCCGCGCGGGTAGCTGGAAATATCCTGGAAAATCTTGGGTGCCCCCAGTTGCTCCAGCGTCAGCACCTTGGACGGAATCACACGGAATACCGCGCCCATGCCGCGGTTCTGCACGAAAGCATTTACCCGGAAACGGGCTATGCCGGGTAATTCAAAGGAAAAATCGCATTCGAATTCGTCTTCGAAAATCTTGCGCTGATAGTCATTCATGATGTCGTACACCATATCGTGCACATCATGGTGATCCAGCGGCGGCAGGTTGATGCGACGAACATCGCCGTGAACCCGGATCATCGGTGGCAGACCTGCGGACAGGTGCAGGTCAGATGCCTTGTTCTTGACGGTAAAGGCCAAGAGCTCGGAAATTTCCATTTATAATTTCTCCACGATTACCCGGCAGCGGGCATGACGCTAACGTTTTTTTGCGATTGTAAGCGCAAGCCGTTGCAAAAGGATATGTAGATAGCAATAGAGGCAGCAGTCCTGCCATTTTCGTTGTAGAGAGCGCCCGGCTGCGCCACAAGGAGCAATATGAGCGATTCCATCGCACAGGCCATTACCGATGTCTGCCAGCGCATCCGTGCCGCCGAAACCGCTGCAGGCCGGCAAACCGGCAGCGTGCGTCTGCTGGCGGTCAGTAAGACTTTTCCTGCCAGTGCCGTGCAGGAAGCTTATGCCACTGGCCAGCGTGCCTTTGGCGAAAACTATGTGCAGGAGCTGCAGGCCAAGGCTGCGGCCCTTGCTGGGCTGGATATCGAGTGGCATTTCATTGGTCCGCTGCAGTCCAACAAAACCCGTATCGTGGCAGAAAATGCCCATTGGGTGCACTCCATCGAACGGTTGAAGATTGCACAGCGCCTGTCCGAGCAGCGTCCGGCAACACTGCCGCCCCTGCAGGTTTGTGTGCAAGTGAATGTGTCCGGTGAGGACAGCAAGAGCGGCTGCGCACCTGCCGAAGCCAGGGCGCTGGCCCAGGCGGTGGCGGCACTGCCGAATCTGCAGCTGCGAGGCCTCATGTGCATTCCCGAGCCAACCGACGACAGGGAAAAGCTGGCGGGCCAGTTTGCCCTATTGCGTCAGTTGCAGGATGAATTGCGCGAAGACGGCCTCACATTGGATACTGTATCCATGGGAATGTCTTCCGACATGACGCAAGCCATCGCGGCAGGCAGCACCATGGTGCGGGTAGGCACTGCCATTTTCGGTGCCCGCCACTATCATGCATAACATCAGCAACCGGGCAGCAGGACTGTCCGGGCATGGCAATAGAGATCAAGAGGAAAAACAGGCAATGCAGATTACCTTCATCGGCGGCGGCAACATGGCTACGGCCATCATCGGCGGACTCCATCAGCAAGGCGGCCATCGCATTCATGTGGTGGACCCCAACACCACCAAGCTGGCGGAATTGAGCCGTGATTTTGGCGTGACAACAGCCAGCGACCTGCCGGAGCAACTGTCGGCGGATGATATCGTGCTGCTGGCCGTCAAGCCGCAACAGCTGAAAGATGTCTGCCAGGCGCTGGCACCACGGCTGAATGGCGGCATGGTATTGTCGATTGCCGCCGGCATCCGCTGTGATGCCATGGCACGCTGGCTGGGCAGCGAACGCATTGTGCGCGTGATGCCCAATACCCCGGCCATGGTGGGCAAGGGCGTATCCGGCTTGTATGCTGGCAGTGGCGTCAGCGCGGAAGACCGCAGCAATGCCGAAACCATCATGCAGGCTGCCGGTATTACGGTATGGCTGGACAAGGAAGAAGGCATAGACGACATTACCTGCGTTTCCGGCAGTGGCCCGGCCTATGTGTTCTACTTTATCGAAAGCATGATCGAAGCCGCCGAACAGGCCGGCTTTGCTGCCGACGAAGCACGCCGGCTGGTACTGGCCACCTTTGATGGTGCAGTGGAGCTGGCACGCCAGAGCACGCTGCCGGTAGCCACCCTGCGTACCAACGTGATGTCCAAGGGCGGCACCACCGAACGTGCCATCGCCCGTTTTGAAACCGAAGGCGTCAAGGCTGCCATCATTGCGGGTGCCATGGATTGCCGTGACCGCTCCATCGAAATGGGTCAACAACTCAGTCAGGATTAAAGCTTCATGTTTCTGGAAACCGTGCAATCTCTGATCAAGACCATCGCCGACCTGTTTGTACTGGTTCTGCTGCTGCGTTTTTACCTGCAAGTGGCCCGGGCACCGTTCAAGCACCCCTTGTGCCAGTTTGTCATGGCCGCCACCAATTTTGCTGTGCTGCCGCTGCGCAAGCTGGTGCCATCGCTGCGCGGTTATGACAGCGCCACCATGCTGCTGGCCTGGCTGGTAAGCATGGTTTCCAGCGTCATCATCCTGTCGCTCAATCCGATGTACAGCCTGGCAGCACCAGAAACCTGGCTGGCACTCACCCTGCTGGCTGTGCTGGATGTGTTCAAGCAGTCGTTGATCTTGCTGATGGGCGCGGTCATTGTGCAGGCGGTGCTCAGCTGGGTGAACCCCTATAACCCGCTCAGCCCGATTCTGGATGCCCTGACCCGGCCGTTTCTCAAACCCTTCCGCCGCGCTACGGTGGGCGGGGTCGACCTGTCGCCGATGATTCTGTTCCTGATCATCCAGTTTGTTCTGATGCCGCTGGTGCAGTACCTGGAAAACAGCTTCTTGATGCAACTCAAAGTGGTGATGCAGTAAATGTGTTTATTTGTCAGGCTCTGTTATATCTGAAAAGATGTAGAGACATTTCCTCAATGATCTGGAGAATCGTGATGAAGAAAATGCTGCTTGCTGCCCTGCTGCTGGGTACTGTTGCTGCACCTGCCATGGCTAACCTGCAACTGGCACAAAAGAACAATTGCCTGTCCTGTCACGCGGTAGACCACAAGGTGGTGGGTCCGGCTTACAAGGATGTGGCCAAGAAGTACGCTGGTGACAAAGGTGCCGAAGCCAAGCTGATCGCCAAGGTAAAAGCAGGTGGTTCCGGTGTGTGGGGCCCGATCCCGATGCCGCCGAACGCTCAGGTCAGTGACGCCGACGTCAAGACTCTGGTGAAGTGGATTCTGTCGCAGAAATAAGTGCGGATTGTAGTTCCAAGGCGGCTTCGGCCGCCTTTTTCATGTGACAAGCTTGTTACCCGCCGCGATTGGCGCTATACCAAGTGTCAGCAGCGGGGCGAGCCGGAGAAGGGAATTGTAGCTGGCAGTTGCACAAATCCGATACCGTGGGTAATCTTCTTCGCCTGTCTGCCAACTCTCATGCTGGAAGCACCAAAATTATGGCCAAGCTGACCGAACAAGATATTCTCAACTGGGAAGGCGATGATTACATGAACGCCGACCATCTTGAGTTCTTCAAAGACCGGTTGTTGCAGATGCAGCAGGAGTTGTTGATCAACGCCAATGCCACTGCCAACCATCTGCAAGAGCAGGAAGCCACCCCGGACCCTGCCGATCGCGCCACGCTGGAAGAAGAATATGCGCTGGAATTGCGCACCCGTGACCGCGAGCGCAAGCTGCTGCAGAAGATTCAGGCCTCGATCCGTCAGATTGACGATGGCTCCTACGGCTATTGCGAAGACACTGGCGAACCCATTGGCCTGCGCCGCCTGATGGCGCGTCCGACAGCCACCCTGTCGGTGGAAGCCCAGGAGCGCCGTGAACGGATGAAGCGCCAATACGCAGACTGAGCCAGCGCGACATTCTACCCTGACAAAGCGTCATCGCCTTGCGATGGCGCTTTTTGTTTTTTTGCCTGTGCATGCCACTCACACAAGGGCTTGTCGGCCATGGCTGGTACGGGTATCTTGCTGCTATGCAAGGTAAAAACGATATCAGCTAGGGACAAACATGCAACGCCAGACCGACGACGTCAGAATCAACGAAATCAAGGAATTACTGCCTCCGATTGCCCATCTGTACGAACTGCCCATCACCGAAACCGCTTCCGAAGTCATCTACACCACCCGCAAGGACATTGCCGCCCTGCTGCGTGGTGAGGATGATCGCCTGCTGGTGGTGATCGGCCCCTGTTCGATTCACGATACCGATGCCGCCATCGAGTACGCGCGCAAGCTCTCCACGCTGCGCAACAGTCTGGCTGGCGAGTTGGTGGTGGTGATGCGTGTGTACTTTGAAAAGCCGCGCACCACCGTGGGCTGGAAGGGTCTGATCAACGACCCGCACCTGAACGAATCCTACGATATCAATACCGGCCTGCGCCTGGCGCGCCGTCTGCTGCTCACGCTCAACGACATGGGCATTCCGGCGGCAACCGAATTCCTCGACATGATCACCCCGCAATATTTTGCCGACCTGATCAGTTGGGGTGCCATTGGTGCACGTACCACCGAAAGCCAGGTTCACCGCGAACTGGCTTCCGGTCTGTCCTGCCCGGTGGGTTTCAAGAACGGTACTGACGGCAACCTGAAAATTGCCGTGGATGCCATCCGCTCGGCCAGCGTGTCGCACCACTTCCTGTCGGTTACCAAGACCGGTCATTCCGCCATTGTGTCCACCGGCGGCAATCCAGATTGCCATGTCATCCTGCGTGGTGGCAAGGAACCCAACTACTCGGCCGAGCATGTACGCGCCGCCGCTGCCGAACTGGCGGCCGTGGGCCTGCCGCAAAAGCTGATGGTGGATTTCAGCCATGCCAACAGCCGCAAGGACTATCGTCGTCAGATGGAAGTGGCGGACGACGTGGCTGGCCAACTGGCAGCCGGAGATCAGCATATCTTTGGCGTGATGGTGGAAAGCCATCTGGCAGAAGGCCGTCAGGACCTGAAGCCGGGCTGCGAGCTGAAATACGGTCAGAGCATCACCGATGCCTGTATCGGTTGGGATGACACCGAGAAGCTGCTTACCACCTTGGCCGATGCGGTCAAGGCACGCCGTGCCAAACTGGGCACGGTTGGTGGCAAATAAGCTCTCTTGCATCCGATATGAAAAACGCTGCCCTCGGCAGCGTTTTTTTATGACCAGCACCAAGTGGCAAGCTTTAGCCGCCTTGCAGGACCACTTCCGTTGCCGGTTCGTCCGGAGCGGCATGCCGCCGTACCGCCCAGGCCACCCCGCCAAGCAACAGCAGCATGGAGGCCAGTTCCAGCGGTCGCGGCCAGCGTTGCAGCCAGGCAAAGCCATACAGCAAGGCAAACAGCGTTTCAAATACGATCAACTGACCGGACAAGGTGGGTGGCAGACGGCGCGCTGCGGCATACCACAGTGCATTGGCCAGCCAGGAACCGCCGAGCGCACACGCGGCAGCAGCCAGCCAGAACAGCTGCCACTGCCCGTTGCTGACGGCATGGCTGACCATGGGCAACCCCAGCCCCTTGCCAACCAGCCACAACACACCGCCCATCATCCCGGTCACCATGCCCAGCAGGCAAGACCATTCATGGCTGTCAAAACAGGGGCGCTGGCGCAGATAGCGCGTATTGCGGGAGGCAAACCAGCTCCAACTGGCCAGTGCACCCAGCGCAGCCAGTACGCCCAGGATACGGTCTGCCACGCTGGCAGTGGCCGGATGGCTGCCGGCAAAGGTATCGATATTGATGCAGACAATGCCGGCCAGCACCATCAGCAAGGGCCAGGCCAGTTGGCGCAGCGACAGCGCACCCTCGTCTTTCAGCCCCAGCAGGGTAATGGTGACCGGCAGCACACCGACAATCAGCGAGGCGGGAGCAATGCCGACCAGCTGGATGGCGGCTGCCAGCAGAATGAAATACAGCAGATTGCCGACCAGTGACAGTACGGTCAGCATGAGCAGGTCCCGGCTTTGCAGCTTGGCCCGTATCCGCCCGGCCCGCGGCAGTGCCAGCAGCAAGGAGATGACGCCATACAGCGTGAAGCGAACCGCGCTGAGCAGCCAGGGGCTGAAGGCCGGCATGACCTGCGGCACCATCAGCACCATGCCCCATACCGCACCGGCCAGGCCGGCATAACTGACTCCGCGTTTCATTTTGCATCTTCCCTGCGCAACTGATGATGACCCAAGGCTACGTGCTGGCAGGGCGGGCCGACAAAGGATATCTCGGCATTCACGCATTCCTTGCAGGAATGGCATATCTTGCATGGGGCTTGTCCGGGTTAATATCATGCTTCAATACAAGATGCTGAACGGGAATGTCAGCCCGGCAGCAGTGATGATGGGGACGCAAATACATGAGCCGGTATCTGAAGAATCTGCCGCCGCTGGAAAGCCTGATTCATTTTGAGGCAGTACTGCGCAATGGCAGCTTTACCAAGGCGGCCACCGAGCTGTGTGTGACGCAAAGTGCGGTGAGTAAGCAGATTCGCGCGCTGGAAGACTGGCTCAAGCTGCCGCTGTTCGAGCGGCTGGTGCGCGGCATCCAGCCTACCCCGGCCGGGCTGGCCTTGCAGCGCGAGGTCGGCCCCATGCTGCAATCGCTGTTGCGCAGCGTGGTGCGGCTGCAGGCCGAGCACAACCGCCATACCCTTACCGTGAATTGCACCCATGCGGTGGCGCAGTTCTGGCTGTTTCCCCGGCTGGTGGCCTTCAGTCAGCAGCACCCCGACATTACGGTGAATATTCATGCCAGCAACAGCATGGATGAAGCCAGCGTGGCCGAATACGACTTTGCCATTTTCTATGGCGATGGCCAGTGGAGCTCGCTGGCGGCCGAGCCACTGTTTCCCGAAGTGGTATACCCGGTGTACAGCGCGCAGCTTGATTACCCAGCCATCACGCAGGTGGAGCAGCTAGCTGAGTTGCCGCTGATCCAGCTGGATTCATCGGCCTGGAATTGCATCAACTGGCATGACTGGTTTGGCCACTTCGGCCTGGCTTATACCGCGCAGGAGCGGGTGCCGATGTTCAATCAGGTGACGCTGGCCTTCAATGCCGTGTTGCAAAGAATGGGCATCGGACTGGGCTGGGAGTTCATGGCGCATGATCTGCTGCAGCAAGGCGTGCTCAAGCGGCTGGGGCCGTTTGCCTTTGTCAGCGGCAAGGTGGATTTCCTGGTCCACCCGCGCCACAAATCATTGAGCGACAATGCCCGGCTGTTCAAAAGCTGGCTGCTGGACAGTGTCAGTCAACCGGCCACTGCTGCGCCAGCGCTGCCACCGCCTCCAGGGTATTGAGATTGGGAAAGGGCTGGTCAAACTGCGCGGTTACATGTTGCAGGCCGGCCAGCCAGCCGCGGATGGAACGACCGCCGCCGTCCAGGTAGGCCTGCAGCAAGGGCAGCAGGCCGGCTTGCAGCGCCAGCAGGCTGGGATGCCATTGCGCGCTATCGCTGGCGCTGACTGCCTGTTGCCCCGGCAAGGCTGCCAGCAGGCGTGCGGCAAAGTCGGTGGGCAGACACACGGCATCGCATGGCAGCATCAGCAGGATGGCATCCGGTGCCGCCTGCATGCCACTGAGCAAGCCCGCCAGTGGGCCGGGGAAATCGGGCAGACTGTCCGGCAATACCGGATGACCGTAAGCGGCGTAGGCATCCAGATTGCGGTTGGCCGAAATCAGGATTCGCGTCGGTGGCTGGCTTTGCGCGGTGAGGCTGTGCAGGGTGCGGACAATCAGCGGCTGGCCAGCCAGTTCCACCAGGCCCTTGTCCACCCCGCCCATGCGGCTGGCCTGGCCGCCGGCCAGAATCAGCGCGGTGTAAGGCATCACTGCCAGCGTCCGGCGGCGCTCTGGTCGCTGGCCTTGGCTTCCACCCAGTAACTGCTGCCATCCTGCTGGATTTCCTTTTTCCAGAATGGCGCTTCGGTCTTGAGGAAGTCCATCAGGAATTCGGCGGCGGCAAAGGCATCCTTGCGATGGCTGCTGGCGGTGACCACCAGCACGATGGCCTCGCCCAGCGGCAAATAACCCACGCGGTGGATGATAGTTGCTGCCTGTAGCTGCCAGCGTTCCCGCGCTTGCTGGATGATGGCGTGCAGTGTGTTTTCCGTCATACCCGGGTAATGCTCCAGCTCCAGCGCGGCAATGTCCTGCCGGTCGCCATAGTCGCGTACCAGGCCGCTGAAACTCACCACGGCACCGCAGGCCGGGTTGGCCGACAGGCGGGCGATTTCCGCACCGCAATCAAAGGCCTCATGCTGGATCCGCACCGTAAATGGCTGCATGTCAGCCCCCGGTAACCGGCGGGAAGATGGCCACTTCGTCCCCGTCGCTCAGTGTGGCATCCAGCCGCACCAGTTCCTGGTTGCGTGCCACCCGGAAGGCCTTGCCGGCTGCCAGCTCGCTGCTCCAGTTGCCGCCGCGCTGGCGCAATTCGGTAAGCAGCTCGTCCACGCTGCTGGCCTCGGTTTCCAACTGTTCATTACCCATGCCGAAGCTGTCTTTCAGGCGGGCAAAATACAGGATGTCGAGTTTCATGGTTGGTCCTTGGTGCGCTTGTCGTTGTTGCCATGGCCCAGCAGCATGATCCACAGGTGAAAACCCAGCCCGAGTAGTGGAATCACTGCCAGCAGAATGACGAAAAACCATTCGAGGGGAGATAACAGTTCGCTCATCATTGCAGTGTAAGCAATGGTGTGGCTTGCGCCAATGCTGCTGATGGGGGAGGCCGGCATGCGGCGGCTGGCGGATGGACATGAAAAAGCCCGCTGCAGGAGCGGGCTGATGGCAGAATGGAGGGACGCTTACTTGACGATTTGCGCCAGCTGGCCCTTCAGATACAGATTGGCCATGGTGTCCAGATTGATGGCCTTGATCTTGCTGGCCTGACCGCAGGCACCGAAGGCTTCGTAGCGGGCGATGCAGATGTCGCGCATGGCATCGGTGGAGGCCTTCAGGTATTTGCGCGGATCGAATTCCTTCGGGTTCTGCGCCATGAAGCGGCGGATGGCACCGGTGGAGGCCAGACGCAGGTCGGTGTCGATATTCACCTTGCGCACGCCGTGCTTGATGCCTTCCACGATTTCTTCCACCGGCACGCCATAGGTTTCGCCCAGCTCACCACCGAATTCGTTGATGATCTGCAGCCATTCCTGCGGTACCGAAGAGGAACCGTGCATCACCAGATGGGTGTTGGGGATGCGGGCGTGGATTTCCTTGATGCGGTCGATGCGCAGCACGTCGCCGGTGGGCTTCTTGCTGAACTTGTACGCGCCGTGGCTGGTGCCGATGGCAATGGCCAGGGCATCCACACCGGTGTCCTTGACGAAGCGGGCGGCTTCTTCCGGGTCGGTCAGCAGCTGGCTGTGGTCCAGCACGCCTTCGGCGCCCACGCCGTCTTCTTCGCCGGCCATGCCGGTTTCCAGGCTGCCCAGGCAGCCGATTTCACCTTCTACCGACACGCCACATGCGTGCGAGAAGTTCACCACGGTGCGGGTCACGTCCACGTTGTAGTCGTAGTTGGCCGGGGTCTTGCCGTCGCTTTTCAGCGAGCCGTCCATCATCACGGAAGAGAAACCCAGCTGGATGGAGCGCTGGCATACGTCCGGGCTGGTGCCGTGGTCCTGGTGCATCACCACCGGGATATGCGGGAATTCTTCCACGGCGGCCAGGATCATGTGACGCAGGAAGGGTGCGCCGGCGTATTTGCGGGCACCGGCGGAAGCCTGCACGATGACCGGTGCGTCGCACTTGTCAGCGGCTTCCATGATGGCGCGCATCTGTTCCAGGTTGTTGACGTTGAAAGCCGGCAGGCCGTAGCTGAATTCGGCTGCATGGTCCAGCAGCTGACGCATGGAAACGAGTGCCATGAAAATCTCCTCAAATCATGCCGCGGTTTGGCGGCATGGGTTTCAAATCGGGGACTGCCATCTGTGGTACAGCGGCAGTCCAATTACGCATGCGGTGGTGCAAGCCGCCTAGTGGCGGGACACGCCGGACAACAACAGGCCGGCACCGACAAAGGCCCCGCCGGATACCTGGTTCACCAGTTTCAGGCGACGAGCGCTGTTGAGCCAGCCTGCCAGGCGGGCGCCACCACTGGCATAGACAAACTGCCAGGAGGCTTCAATCACGTAAAACGTGGCCGCCAGAATGGCCAGCTGCGGCCCCTGCGGCAGCCGCGCGTCCATGAACTGCGGGAACAGCGCAGTAAAAAAGATGAAGGCCTTGGGATTGCTCATCGACACCAGAAAGCCGGTGCGGAACATCATCCCGGGGGTATGACTCTTGCTGCTATCTTCGGCCACTTCCGTTACCGGTTGCGGCGTGGCACGCCAGGTTCTGATGCCAAGATAGATCAGATAGGCGGCACCGGCGTATTTTACTATGGAAAACAGTTGTTCCGATGTCGCCAGCAAGGCTCCCAGGCCGGCTGCCGAGCCCAGCATGATGATGCCAAGGCCGGTCATCAGCCCCAGGCAGGTCACGGCAGTGCGGCGCACGCCATGGTGAATGCCGTGGGTCATGGCCAGCAGCATGTTGGGGCCGGGCGTGGCGGAAACAAAAAACACGGTGGTAAGAAACAACAACCAAGTATTCAGCGGCATGGCAGTACTCCGGCAAGGGTGGGGAGAATGGCGCATCAGCCGCGCCATTCACTTGCATGTGGTGATGACTGCGATCAGGCGGCGCGTTCGCTCAGAATGGCTACTGCCGGCAGGGTCTTGCCTTCCAGGAACTCCAGGAAAGCGCCACCACCGGTGGAGATATAGCTGATGTCATCGGTGATGCCGTACTTGGCAATCGCCGCCAGGGTGTCGCCACCGCCGGCAATGGAGAAGGCCGGCGACTGGGCGATGGCCTGCGCCAGGGTCTTGGTGCCGTTACCGAACTGGTCGAATTCGAACACACCGACCGGGCCGTTCCATACCACGGTACCGGCCTTGGCGATGATGGCCGCCAGTTCGGCGGCGGAATCGGGGCCGATGTCCAGAATCATGTCGTCAGCGCCTACCTCGGCCACCGGCTTGGTGGTGGCAGCGGCGGTTTCGGCAAATTCGGTGGCGCACACCACGTCGCTGGGCAGCGGTACATCGCCGCCACGGGCGCGGATTTTGGCAATCACCTTCTTGGCTTCCTCTACCAGATCGGCTTCGGCCAGCGATTTGCCGATGTTCTTGCCTTCGGCCAGCAAGAAGGTGTTGGCAATGCCGCCGCCCACGATCAGCTGGTCCACCTTGTCGGCCAGCGATTCCAGAATGGTCAGTTTGGTGGACACCTTGGAACCGGCCACAATGGCCACCAGCGGACGTGCCGGGGCCAGCAGGGCCTTGCCCAGTGCGTCCAGCTCGGCAGCCAGCAGGATGCCGGCACAGGCGGTGGGGGCAAACTGTGCTACCGCGTGGGTGGAGGCTTCGGCGCGGTGCGCGGTGCCAAAGGCATCGTTGACGAATACGTCGCACAGGCTGGCATAAGCCTGGCCCAGCTCGGCATTGTTCTTCTTCTCGCCCTTGTTCAGGCGCACGTTTTCCAGCATCACCACTTCACCGGCAGCCACGTTCAGGCCGGCTTGCCAGTCGGCAACCAGACGTACCGGCTTGCCCAGCAGGGCGGACAGGCGTTCCACCACCGGAGCCAGGCTGTCTTCCGGCTTGGGTTCGCCTTCGGTCGGACGGCCCAGGTGGGTCATCAGGATGACGCCGGCACCGGCGTTCAGGCTGTGTTCGATGGAAGGCAGGCTGGCGCGGATGCGGGTGTCGTCGCCGATCACGCCATTTTTCACCGGCACGTTCATGTCAACACGGATCAGCACGCGTTTGCCGGCCAGGTCCAGCTCGGTCAGTTTGTTGAATTTCATCGGTGGCTCGCTTTTATCTGTTGAATGCGATTGGCGACCGCCTTCGTGGGAGAAGGCCGTACAGCCGTATTCGGGCTTGGCGATAGTGTAAGCGCAATGACATATGACTGGCAGCCTTGTCACTGTGCTGGCTATCGCTGTAGCTACTGTACCGGGCTGTCTGCATGCGCAACAGACAGCAGATCAAGTAGTGTATTTATTACAGCAGTTGGCTCTTGCACCCTGCCCTGCTGGCTGTTAAGCGCCGCTAACAAAAACCCTGCTGCTGCGTTGCGCCTCCTTGCCGTACCCTTGTACTGTCGGCGTCGGCGCGCCTTGCCCCAGGGACGCTACGCTATTTTGTTAGCCGCGCTAAGCCGCAGCCTGGGCGGTTGTGTTTGCCTTGGGGCGCAGTGGCGGGAGCATGGCTCAACCGGCTCACCCGTCAACCCTCTTAACTGCAGGAAAGCAGGCGGACCTGCGTCCCACCTGCTTTCATTTGCTGCTGGCCCCGCAGGGCCACACCTTACTTGGCTTCGAACATGGCGCGAGCGGTTTTCAGCATCTGGTTGCTGAAGCCCCACTCGTTGTCGTACCAGGCCAGTACCTTCACCATGTTGCCGCCGGTCACCTTGGTCAGGGTGGCGTCGAAGGTGGAGGCTTCGGTACTGTGGTTGAAGTCGGAAGAAACCAGCGGCAGGGTGTTGAAGCCCAGCACGCCCTTCATCGGGCCTTCAGAGGCAGCCTGCAGGATTTCGTTGACTTCGTCTTTGGTGGTGTCACGGCCAGACTTGAAGGTCAGGTCAACCAGCGAAACATTGATGGTGGGAACGCGCACGGCGAAGCCATCCAGCTTGCCCTTCAGTTCCGGCAGTACCAGACCCACGGCCTTGGCGGCACCGGTCTTGGTGGGGATCATGTTTTCGGTGGCGGAACGGGCGCGGCGCAGGTCTTTGTGACGCACGTCGGTCAGCACCTGGTCGTTGGTAAAGGCGTGGATGGTGGTCATCAGACCTTTGGTCACGCCAATGGTGTCGTTCAGTGCCTTGGCCACCGGTGCCAGGCAGTTGGTGGTGCAGGATGCGTTGGACACCACGGTCATGGCGCTGGTCAGCACGTCGTGGTTTACGCCGTACACGATGGTGGCGTCAACGTCGTCGCCACCCGGGGCGGAAATCAGCACCTTCTTGGCACCGGCGTCCAGGTGGACCTGGCACTTTTCCTTACTGGTGAAGGCACCGGTACATTCCAGTACCAGGTCTACATTCAGGGCTTTCCACGGCAGTTCAGCCGGGTTGCGGGTGGAGAAGAAGGGAATCTTTTCACCGTTGATCAGCAGGTTTTCTTCATCGTGAGCGATGTCTGCCGGAAAACGACCGTGTACGGTGTCGAACTTGGTCAGGTGGGCGTTGGTGGCCAGATCGCCGGTTGCGTTGACGGCAACAACCTTGAAATCGTTGTGCAGGTTGTATTCGTAAATGGCGCGCAGTACCTGACGGCCAATGCGGCCGTAGCCGTTGATCGCGATGCGAATGGTCATACTATTACTCTCCCGGAAAACTGGTGCCTCCCCGCGTGAGCGGGTCAGAATGGAGACACCATGAAAATAAGGCCACCCCTGCTTTGTTTTTGGATGGGGCGGCCTGTGCTTTTTTATTGAATGATGTTCTTGGTTTTGGCGACGACATTGTCGACGGTGAAGCCGAATTCCTTGAACAGCACGCCGGCCGGTGCGGATTCGCCGAAGTGGGCCATGCCCACCACGTCACCTTCCAGACCGACATACTTGCGCCAGCCGTCCGGTACACCGGCTTCAATGGCCAGACGCGGCAGGCCGGCCGGCAGTACGCTTTGCTGCCAGGCCTTGTCCTGCTGGTCGAACACATTGGTGCAAGGCATGGACACCACGCGCACGGCGATGCCTTCGGCTGCCAGTGCTTCCTGTGCCTTCAGCGCCAGTTCAATTTCCGAACCGGTGGCAATCAGCACGGCACGGGCATCGGCGGCATCGCGCAGCACGTAGCCACCACGGGCGATGTCCTTCACCTGCTGCGCATCACGCTGCACGAAGGGCAGGTTCTGGCGGCTGAGGATCAGGCTGCTCGGGGTGGTTTTCTGTTCGATGGCATGCGCCCAGGCCACCGCAGCTTCGGTGGTGTCGCACGGACGCCAGGTGTGGTGATTCGGGATCAGGCGCAGCGTGGCCACTTGTTCCACCGGTTGGTGGGTGGGGCCGTCTTCGCCCAGGCCGATGGAGTCGTGAGTGAACACGAACACCGGGTTGATCTTCATCAGCGAAGCCATGCGCAGTGCATTGCGGGCGTATTCGCTGAACATCAGGAAGGTACCGCCGTAGGGGCGCAGGCCACCGTGCAGCGTCATGCCGTTCATGATGGCAGCCATGCCGAACTCGCGTACGCCATAGCTGATGTAGTTGCCGTTGCCGGCCGCGTCGATCCACTTGGAACCAGACCAGTTGGTCAGGTTGGAGCCGGTCAGGTCGGCCGAACCGCCGACAAACTCAGGCAGGCTGGGCGAGAAGGCTTCCAGTGCAATCTGGCTGGCCTTGCGGGTGGCCACGGTCTGGGCGGCGTCGACAATCTTGGCGATGGCGGCATCGCGGGCTTCGGCCCAGGCTGCCGGCAGTTCGCCCTGCATGCGGCGTTCGAATTCGGCAGCCAGTTCCGGGTAGGCAGCGCGGTAGGCGTCAAACTGCTTGTTCCATTCGATCTCGGCCAGTGCACCCTTGTCGCGGGCGCTCCAGGCAGCGTAGATGTCGGCCGGAATTTCAAACGGCGCATGAGGCCAGTTCAGCGTTTCGCGGGCGGCGGCAATTTCAGCCGCGCCCAGCGGTGCGCCGTGCACGTCGTGGGTGCCTTGCTTGTTGGGCGAGCCAAAGCCGATGGTGGTCTTGCAGCAGATCAGGGTCGGACGGTCGCCCTTCTTGGCGGTTTCGATGGCCGTGGCGATTTCCACCGGATCGTGGCCGTTGACGTTCTTGATCACCTGCCAACCGTAGGCTTCGAAGCGGGCCGGGGTGTTGTCGGTGAACCAGCCTTCAACATGACCGTCGATGGAGATGCCGTTGTCGTCCCAGAAGGCGATCAGCTTGTTCAGGCCCCAGGTACCGGCCAGCGAGCAGGCTTCGTGGCTGATGCCTTCCATCAGGCAACCGTCACCCAGGAATACCCAGGTATTGTGGTCGACTACGGTATGGCCGTCGCGGTTGAACTGGGCGGCCAGCATTTTTTCGGCCAGCGCCATGCCCACCGCATTGGTGATGCCCTGGCCTAGCGGGCCGGTGGTGGTTTCCACGCCCGGTGCATAACCGTATTCCGGGTGGCCCGGGGTTTTGGAGTGCAGCTGACGGAAGTTTTTGAGGTCGTCGATGGACAGATCGTAGCCGGTGAGGTGCAGCAGGCTGTAGATGAGCATGGAGCCGTGCCCGTTGGAGAGCACGAAGCGGTCACGGTTGGACCAGGAAGGATTGGCAGGGTTGTGCTTCAAGTGATCGCGCCACAGTACTTCGGCGATATCAGCCATGCCCATCGGGGCGCCAGGGTGACCAGATTTGGCCTTCTCCACTGCATCCATAGACAGGAAACGAATGGCGTTGGCTAGCTCGGTTCGGGTGACCATTTCGGGAAAACCTCAAAACTGTAAAGGGGGCGGGACAGACGCGGTACGACAGTCAGCCCGTGGCCCGTGCATGGCACCGGCATGGATTAACCGCCGCGAAATCATGGAATTATCGCTGATTTTGCCGCATTGCGGCAACCTTCACGGCGCAGCTTGTGCGCCGTTTTCATGCATTTTCAATGCTTTGTTGACAGCATTGCTGCATGCAGCCTTAGCTGCCTGGCCGGGGTCGGCTGGCTAACGGGCTTGACCTGCACCCCGCTCTCATGGACAGTCGGCGCAGGATTTTGGGTTTTCACCATGAAACAGCCGTACAGGAGCAAGCATGCAGACTGATTTCCCCGCACGCATCGATGCACGCCAGGTGGGCTATGCACGTGGCTGGCGCTGGATCGTGGAAGCATTTTATCTGGTTAGGCAACAACCGCTGACCTGGATGCTGCTGGCTGGCAGCTATCTGCTGATCCACTTTGCCGTGGCGGCCATACCCATGCTGGGGCCGCCGCTTACCTTTTTCCTGGGACCGGTGTTTGCCGGTGGCTTTGTGTTGGCGGCACAACAGGCGGAGCGCGATACCGAACTGAAGTTGAGCGCGCTGTTTGCCGGTTTCCGTCAGGCTCCCCGCGCCTTGCTCAATGTCGGCATGCTGTATCTGGCCTTGTTGCTGCTGGCGATGATGCTGCTCAGTGCGGCCATGCCCTTGCTGGGCGTCCATGTGATTGCCACGGAGAATGCGCAGAATATGCCCAGGCTGGATGGACCCATCGGCTTGCTCATGTTACTGGGTGCAGCGCTGATGTTTCTGCTCAGCCTGTGCTATTGGTTTGCGCCGGCGCTGGTGGTGCTGAACGGATTGGGGCCGTGGCAGGCGCTGCGTGACAGTTTCCGTGGCGGCTTGGCCAACTGGCAGGCGGTGCTGCTGTCTGCCTTCATGCTGGCCTTGCTGCTGTTTCTTGCCTTGCTGCCGCTGGGGCTGGGCTTGTTGCTGTGGTTCCCAGTGTTGTATGTCACGGCGTATACCGGCTGGAAAGACCTGTTCGCTCCGCGGGCGGATTGAACAGGTTGCAGCTTAGTGGCTGAGTGTGCCGCGCCGCATGTCCACGTGCATGATGCCGCCATCGTCATAGGGCTGCGAAACCGCAACAAAGCCGAAGCGCTCGTACAGTCCGCAGGCAGCCAGCTGGGCCGACAGCATGATGGGTGCTGCGGGCCACAGCTGCAGGCAGTGGTTCACCGCCTCGGCCAGCAGCTGGTTACCCAGGCCCTTGCCACGCAGTGCCGGTTCCAGTACCACCCGGCCGATGGCGCTGGCATCCGGGTATTTTTCACCGGGAGCAATCAGGCGGGCATAGGCCTGCAGTTTGCCGTGACCATCATGTCCTTGCAGGTGGTAGCAATGCAGGTCGACACCGTCGACATCGCCATAGATGGATTGCTGCTCCACCACGAAAACCCGGTCGCGCAACTGCAGCATTTCATACAGCGCAAGCGGGGAAAAACCGTCAAACGGGTGGCATTGCCACTGCAACAGGCTGGCCATAGTAGAATTGCCCTCGAAAATGAATGGCGCAGTGTTCCACCCTGCCCGGCTGATGGCCGGTGTGCAGCGTGGCGGTACTGCAGATGAACAAGCTGAAACCCTATCACACAAGCAAGCCCTGCCCCATGAACAGTAACGATCTCTTTGACGATGCGCCGCCAGTCTCCGGCACGCAGCCGCCCGTGACACCGCCTGCCCCGCCGGCTGATGCACAGACGGGCGACTGGATTCCACTGGACCAGTATGCCGAGCGTGCTTATCTGGAATACGCCATGAGCGTGGTCAAGGGCCGCGCGCTGCCAGAGGTGGCCGATGGCCAGAAGCCGGTGCAGCGCCGCATCCTGTATGCCATGCGCGATATGGGTCTGGCGCATGGTGCCAAGCCGGTCAAATCGGCGCGGGTGGTGGGTGAAATCCTGGGTAAATACCACCCGCACGGCGACAGCTCGGCCTACGAGGCGCTGGTGCGCATGGCGCAGGACTTCACCCTGCGCTATCCACTGATTGATGGCCAAGGTAACTTCGGCAGCCGCGATGGCGACGGTGCCGCCGCCATGCGTTATACCGAGGCGAGGCTGACACCGATTGCCGAGCTGCTGCTGGGCGAAATCGACATGGGCACCGTGGACTTTGTGCCCAATTACGACGGTGCCTTCGAAGAGCCCGCCCTGCTGCCGGCACGGCTGCCAATGGTGCTGCTCAACGGCGCTTCTGGTATTGCCGTGGGCATGGCCACGGAAATCCCGCCACATAACCTCACCGAGGTGGCACGTGGCTGCCTGGCCTTGCTGGCCAATCCGGAACTGACTACCCGCCAGCTGATGGACTTTATCCCCGGCCCGGACTTTCCCGGCGGTGGCCAGATCATCACCCCGTTCGACGATATCCTGGCTGCTTATGAAGGTGGCCGTGGCAGCGTGCGGGTGCGGGCCAAGTGGGAAGTGGAAAAACTGGCGCGTGGCCAGTGGCGCGTCATCGTGTCCGAGCTGCCGCCGGGATCGTCGGCACAGAAAGTACTGGCCGAGATCGAAGAAGCCACCAACCCCAAGCTCAAGGCCGGCAAGAAAGCGCTGACACAAGACCAGCAAAACCTGAAGAGCCTGATGCTGTCGCTGCTGGACCGCGTGCGGGACGAATCGGACAGCCAGTGTCCGGTGCGGCTGGTGTTCGAACCCAAGTCCAGCCGGCAGGACCCGGACGAGTTCATCAACATCCTGCTGGCGCAAACCAGTCTGGAAGGCAATGCCTCGATGAACCTGGTGATGATCGGTCTGGACGGCCGCCCGGCGCAGAAGGGTCTCAAGGCTATTTTGTCCGAGTGGATAGACTTCCGTCGCAGCACCGTCACCCGCCGCCTCAAGTATCGGCTGGGCCAGGTGGAAAAGCGTATTCATATCCTGGAAGGCCGCATGATTGCCTTCATCCATATCGATGAAGTCATCCGCGTCATCCGCGAATCGGACGAACCCAAGCCCGACCTGATGAAAGCCTTCGGCCTGTCCGAAGCACAAGCCGAGGACATTCTGGAAATCCGCCTGCGCCAACTGGCGCGGCTGGAAGGTTTCAGGCTGGAAAAAGAGCTGTCCGAGCTGCGTGAAGAGCGCGAAGGTTTACGCCATGTGCTGGATACGCCGGACGCCCTCACCCGCCTGATCCGCGATGAAATCATGGCCGATACCGCCAAGTATGGCGATCAGCGCCGCACCGAAATCAAGGCCGCCGAACGCGCCGTGCTCACCCAGACCATCGCCGACGAGCCGGTCACCATCATCCTGTCGCAAAAGGGCTGGATCCGCGCCCGCGTCGGCCACAACGTCGATCTGTCGGCACTGGCCTTCAAGGATGGCGACGGTCTACACACCGTGGTGGAAACCCGCACCGTGTGGTCGGTCATCGTGCTGGACAGCAAGGGCCGTGCCTACACCATCGACCCGGCTGATGTGCCGACCGGTCGTGGCGACGGCGTGCCGGTGGCCTCGCTGGTGGATCTACAGGACGGTGCCAAGCCGGCGCAGATGATTTCCGGCAAGGACGATGCCCGCTTCGTGGTGGCCGGTTCTGGCGGTTATGGCTTTGTGGCCAAACTGTCTGACATGTCGGGCCGGGTCAAGGCCGGCAAGGCTTTTCTCACGCTGGACCATGGTGAAAACGTCATCACCCCGGTAGTTGTGGCCAGCAATGCCGATCTGGCGGCCATGCGACTGGTGGCTGCAGCGGATAATGGCCGCCTGCTGGCATTCCCGGCTGGCGAGCTGAAGGAAATGGCCAAGGGCCGTGGCCTGATGCTGATGGCGCTGGATGCTGGCGAAACGCTGACCGCCATTGGCCTGGTCAAGGGCGACAAGGCGCTGCTGGCTACGGTATCGGTGCGCGGCAAGGTAGCTGACGAAAAGCTGGCCCTGGCCGAGTTCGATGCCAAGCGTGGCAAAAAGGGCAAGCTGATGCCGAAGAAGTGGGCAGTATCGGCCATTGGCGACCTGCCGGCGGCTGGCACGCCATGATGCTGGATCGCCCGCTGCCGCTGACCCCGCGCAAGGCCCTGGCCTTCGTCAACGGTTTTCGTGCACTCATGTTGCTGGTGCTGCTGTTCATGTCCCTGCTGCAAGGCTCGGAAGGACAGCCGCTGGTGGGTGGCGGTGGGCGCTTCTATCTGTGGTCCGCGGTATATGGTGGACTGATTGCCTGTTGGTTTGCCCTGCGCAATGGCAAGGCGGGGCATACCCTGCAGCTGTCACTGGCCATTGCCGCCGACATTCTGATGATCGTGCTGCTGATGGGCATGAACGGCGGGGTGAAAAGTGGCTATGGCATGTTGCTGCTGCCCTATCTGGCCGTGGCGGGTTTGCTGTCCTCCGGGCGATTTGCCCTGTTCTATGCATCCATCGCCACCGCCAGCCTGTTTGGCTACGTGGGCTATGAACACTATCGGCATGAAGTACTATTTGGCAGCACCACCGACCTGTTCCAGACCGGCCTGCTGTCGCTGGCCGGTTTTGTCACTTCGGTGGTGACCTACCAACTGGCACGGGTGGCGCGAGAGTCCGAAGAGCTGGCTTCGCGCCGTGGCGGGGAAATTGCCAACCTCAACCGCCTGAACGAACTGGTGCTGCAAAGCCAGCGGGATGCGGTCATCGTGCTGGATGAAACCGGTACCGTCAGGCAGTTCAATGCCCAGGCAGTGCGCTACTTTCCCAATATGCAGCGTGGCATCCTGTTGCCCGAGCTGAGCCCGGTGGTGGAGCGCTGGCGCCTCAACAGCCATTCGCCCATGCCGGTATTTGTCGAGCGCAATGTGCGAGGCCGGCAACTGGCCGGTCGCATGGTGCCCATTCTGGCCGGTGATCTGCGCGGCGTGGTGATGTTCCTGCGCGACATGGCTGACATGGCGGAAGAAGCCAAGCGCATCAAGCTGGCTGCACTGGGTCGGCTTACTGCCAATATCGCCCATGAAATCCGCAACCCGCTGGCAGCCATTTCCCATGCCGGCGACCTGCTGGCCGAGGGGGCGGAGGATCCCGCTACCCAGCGGCTTACTCGCATCGTTCGCGACAACGCCAAGCGCATCAATGGCCTGGTAGAAGAAGTACTGATGCTGGGGCGGCGTGACCGGGTCAAGACCGAAACGATCAAACTGTCACAGTTTCTTGCCGACTTTCTCGATCAGTTCGGCATGGCACAGCCGGAAGCCGCCGGTCGCATACTCCCCATTTTCTACAGCACCGGCAGCGTTTATTTTGACCGCGGCCATCTGGGGCAGATCCTGTCCAACTTGGTGGCCAACGCCTGGCGTCACTCCTCGCACGTCCATGGCGCGGTGCGTATTGAAGTCAGCCAGATTGAAGCGCAAGTGCTCATCCACGTGTTTGACGATGGCCCAGGTATGAGCGAAGACGCCCAGGCCCACCTGTTTGAACCCTTTTTTACCACGGAAAGCAGCGGGACCGGCCTAGGACTGTATATCGCCCGTGAACTGGCTGAAGCCAATGATGCCCGGCTCGACTATATCCCCCCGGGCGGCGTTTTCCGTTTAAGCTGTCATCATGCCTATGAATAAGAACACCCTGCGTGTGCTCGTGGTGGACGACGAGCCGGATATCCGCGAACTGCTCGAACTCACTCTGCTCAAGATGGGGCTGGATGTGGTGACCGCTGGTAATGTCACCGATGCCAAGGCACTGCTGCTGCGCGAACCCTTCAATCTGGTGCTCAGCGATATGCGCATGCCGGATGGAGAAGGGATAGAGGTGGTGGAGTTCATCGCCGAGCAGGCACTGGATATTCCCAGCGCCATCATTACCGCCTATGGCAGTACCGAAAACGCAGTCAAGGCAATGAAAGCCGGTGCCTTTGATTACCTGTCCAAACCCATCAGCCTGGCGCAATTGCGCACGCTGGTGAAATCGGTATTGAAAGTAGAGGGCAATGGCAAGCCGCTGGGCATGGAGCGCCTGGTCGGCGACTCACCCGCCATGCTGGATGTACGCCGCATGATCGAAAAGCTGGCACGTAGCCAGGCGGCGGTCTACATCAGCGGCGAGTCAGGCACCGGCAAGGAACAAGCCGCCCGTCTGGTGCACGAGCAAAGCGCGCGTGCCGAGCGGCCATTCGTCCCGGTCAACTGTGGGGCCATCCCGGAAAACCTGATGGAGAGCGAATTCTTCGGTTACCGCAAAGGTGCATTTACCGGAGCCGACAGTGACCGTGACGGGTTCTTCCAGCAAGCCACCGGTGGCACTCTGTTTCTGGACGAGGTCGCCGATCTGCCCTTGGCCATGCAGGTCAAGTTGTTGCGTGCCATCCAGGAAAAGAAGGTGCGCAAGCTGGGCAGCCCGCAGGAGGAGCCGGTCGATGCGCGCATCATCTGTGCAACCCACAAAGATCTGGCCGCGCTGGTTGAGGCCGGCCAGTTCCGGCAAGACCTCTACTACCGGCTCAACGTATTGCCGCTGCGCATGCCACCGCTGCGCGAGCTGCGCGATGACATTCCCCGTTTCATCGGCGCGCTGCTGGACCGTTTCGCCACCCCGGAGAGCCGTCCACGCCTCACGCCGGATGCAGTCAAGGCCATGCTGTCCTATAACTACCCGGGCAATTTCCGCGAACTGGAAAACATCCTTGAGCGTGCCATCGCGCTGGCCGGAGACGACAAGGTCGATGTCGCCGACTTGCAGCTCACCCCCTGTCAGGCCCTGGATGACCTGGAAAGCAGTATTGGCTACGCCGGTAGTGAACCGCTGCAGATGTTTCTAGACCGGGTGGAGCGTGAAGCCATACTCAAGGCGCTGGATGTCACCCGCTTCAACCGTACTCAGGCAGCCAAACTGCTAGGCCTTACTTTCCGCTCCATGCGTTACCGCATGGACAGACTGGGGATCAAATGACAGCAATAAAATCATCTATATAAAGAGACAGATTAGTAGAGACAGATAAGATATTGGCAAAAAGCCCGGCCCAGCCGGGCTTTTTGCTGCCGGTGGCAGTGCGCTGACCAGCTTTTTGCGCCAGTTTCCCCCGTTGATCAGTAGCAGGCTGGACTGCGGTGCGCCGCCGCCTGTGCACCCGCAGCAAAATAGTCATGAAACCCGTATTTCATAAAGTATTACCGTTCAGTGACTTAGCGCGCAGTGGGACGGAATTTCAGCAAATCGTGCAGATTTCTTCGCACAAAGTGTTGACGAGGGTGGGGTGTGGCGGTATAGTTCGCCTCCTCAGCAGACAACGCAGCGACGGAAACGAAACGCAGCGACCTGCACCGCTCTTTAAAAAACAGAATAACCGATAGGTGTGAGTGCTTGGCGAAAGCCAAATACTTGCACTGCAAGACAAGAA
>NZ_JASLFG010000034.1:0-236352 GCF_030150775.1 Aquitalea sp. | reverse complement strand
CGCAGCTCGTCGTCGGAGATCTTCAGCTCGGACGGCTTGGGGCCCAGCTCCGGGGTGGAGAGGTTGTCGATCTGGCGTTTGCGCCAGTCTTCCAGCGCCTTGGGAGCGGTGGTGTAGTGGCCGTGGATGTCGATGATCATGCTTGCTGTCCTTTCCAGATGGCGGAGGGAATCATGACCTCTCCGCGCATGATGAGCCGTGCGGTGCGCAGCAGCGCTGCGCGGATGACGTGTTGCGGGTTTTCCGGGTCAAGCTCCAGGTCCACCGAGAATTCGCCGGTCGGGTGTTCCACCGAAACCAGATGACGGTGGCCGGCCTGCATCTGCGCGATGCCGTCGGTGACCGAGCCTTCCAGCACACAGGCGGTGCCGACCGTCACCGCCGCCAGCACGCCGATGGCGTCGTGGCAGACGTGGGGGATGAAACAACGGGTGCTGATGCTGCCGCCCTCACGCGGCGGGGCAACCAGGCACATCTTGGGATAGGTTTTCTTGCTGACATCGCCCAGGCCCATCAGGTGGCCGCATTGCAGGCGCAGCGCTTCCAGCCGGGTTTTCAGCTCGGTATCGGCATTCAGTTCGGCCACACTTTCGTAACCGCTGCGGCCCATATCGGCAGCGCGCAGCATCACCAGCGGCATGCCGTTGTCGATACAGGTGATTTCCAGCGCACCCACATCTTCCAGCTGCACCACATCCTTCACCTTGCCGGTGGGCAGCAGGCCGGCGCACACCGAACCGGCGGTATCCAGAAAGTTGATGGTGATGGGTGATGCGCTGCCGGGCACGCCGTCGATACGGGCTTCGCCGTCGTAGCGCATCTGGCCGCCCGGCGTTTGTACCGTCACGTCGCACTGCATGCCGGTATTGAGGGTGAGCACGCGGAAGGTGCTGGTTTCACCCTGCGCCGTCACCAGGCCGCGCTCCAGCGCGAAGGGCACCACCGCCGCCAGCATATTGCCGCAGTTGGGCGTGGTATCCACCGTGTCCTTGTCCGGCTGCAACTGGGCAAACAGGAAGTCCAGGTCCACGCCGGGCTGGCTGCCGCGGGAAATGATGCCGACCTTGCTGGTCAGCGGGTGTGCTCCACCCAGGCCGTCAATCTGGCGGCGGTCGGGAGAGCCCATGACAGCGAGCAGCACACGGTCGCGCAATGCCTGATCCTGCGGCAGGTCGTCTGCCAGGAAGAAGGGCCCGCGTGAGGTACCGCCACGCATGAACAGAGTCGGGATAGAGGTTTGCATGCGAGGATTGTGTTCCCGCGCCATGCATTAAAAAAGAGCACTATCGCTCTATCAGATATAACGTTTTGCTATACATCAAGCCCATGAATGGCAATGGCCCGACAAGCGGGCCATGCATGGAAAAACAGCGCAAATCAGGACTTGAAGTACAACGAGCCCAACGAGGCTTCACCCAGTTCGCGTGCGGCATCCTGCAACAGGCTGCCCAGCTCCGGCAGGCGCTCGGCCGGAATACGGCTGGTGGGGCCGGCCAGTGTCACCACGCCCACCACCTTCTGGTTGAGCGGGTTGATGATGGGCGCGGCCAGCGAGGTCATGCCCGGTTCGTAACTGTCCACCGCCACTGCATGGCCACGCTTGCGGGTGGCATGCAGCACCTCCAGAAAGGCGGCAATGGTGCGCGGGGCATTGGGGCCGTAGTCGTGGCCATTGCCAAAGCCCTGCCGGGCGACAATCTGCAAGGCCTGTTCATCGTCCAGCCTGGATAGCCAGGCCGGGCCGCTGGCGGTGCAGAACAGCGGCGGGTTGCTGCCCATGTCCGGGTCGTAGCGCAGGCCGGAGCGTGCGCCCTGCGCCTTGGCCACAAAGGTGATCAGCTCGTTTTCGATGATGCCCAGCCGCGCCAGCTCGCCGGAGCCACGCGCCAGGTTTTCCAGTATCGGCTGCGACACATCAGCCACGCCGCTGGTGGACAGGTAGATCAGCCCCAGCGAAACCAGCTTGAGCGAAAGCTGGTATTCGCCCTTCTCCGCATGCTGGCGCACATAGCCTTGCTCGATCAGCATGGCCAGCAGGCGGTGTGCACCGCTGCGCGGCATGTTGAGGGTGTCGGCGATGACATGCAGCGGCAGCTGCCCGCCATTACGGGCCAGCAATTCCAGAATTGCCAGCGAACGCTCCATACTGCCTGCCATGTCATCTCCCCTGCTGAATATTGTTCCGGATTGGAACACAGTCCATTTTGATCAGCAAGCCGCCCTGCCCGGTCCCGTTACACAGCGCCTGGCTTCATACCTGAAAACGGGCAACCGATTGCCGCAGGGTTTCGGTCAGTTGCTCCAGCTCGGCCACATGGGCGCAGGCTTCATCCACCGAACGGTTGGATTCTTCCACCCGGCCGGATATCTGCTCGATATTGCGCGCCACGCTGTTGCTGGCCTGGCTTTGCTCGGTGGTGGCGCTGGCAATGCTGCGCACCTTGTCCAGCGCCTGTGCCGAGGCGGTGTTGATCTGCTGCAAGGCTTCCCCGGCCTGCGCTGCCATGTCCACCCCCATCGCCACCTGCGGGGCCATGGCCTGCATGCCTTGCACCACGGCAGCGGTATCGGCATGCACCGCCTGCACCGTGCTGGCAATCTGCGCGGTGGCGGTACTGGTGCGCTCGGCCAGCTTGCGCACCTCGTCCGCCACTACGGCAAAGCCGCGGCCCTGTTCGCCGGCACGGGCGGCCTCGATGGCGGCGTTAAGCGCCAGCAGATTGGTCTGGTCGGCAATATCACGGATGACGCTGGCGATATCACCAATCTGGTCAGTACGCTGCTCCAGCGAGCCGATCAGGCGCGAGGCGTCACTCACCTGCCCGGCTGCCCGGCTGATCTCCGCACCGGCATGCAGCACCAGGGTGGAACCACGCTCTGCCAGCTCTGCCGCACGGGTAGAGTTGGCCTCGGTGTCGCGCGCGCCCTGGGAAATGTGATCAACACTGACCGCCAATTGTTCGATCACCGCCGCGCTGGAGGAGATCGCCGCGGAGGTCAGGCGCGAGGCATCATTGATCTGCGCCATCTGCCCGGCCAGATTATGCGACAGCTGGCCGACCTGGCGGGCGTTATCCTGGATACCGCAAATCAGCGTGCGCAGATTGTCCTGCATCACCGCAATGGAAGCCATCAGGCTACCCGCCGGGGCAGTCGCATCCAGCCGCCGGTTCAACTTGCCGGCAGCAATTTCGCTGGCCAGCTGCGCGGCCTGTTCCGGCTCACCACCCAAGGCACGGTAGATTTTTCGCGCCATCCACACCGCTACCGCGCCAATGGCGGCAAACAGCAGCAGGCCAGTTGCCATATACCGCAGCACCACCTGCCAAAAAGCCGCCTGGATGTCATCGGTCCAGGCACCGAAACCGATAATCCAGTCCCAGCCATCGATACGGGTTACGCCGTTGATCTTCAGCACCTCGTCGCTACCGCCAGGCTTTACCACCATCAACTCGACAAAGCCGATATTCTGCGTGGCCAGCACATCCAGATAGCGGTTGAAGTCATGGCGGCCATCCGGCAGCGGCTTGCCAAAATCCACCTGCCCCACACCCTTGTCACCCGGCAGCACCAGCCCCAGCGCGCCGGTGGTGCGCGCCCACAGATACAGGCTTTTCTCGTAGCGCATGCTGTGCAGGGCATCGATGGCACGGCGCTGCGCCTCAGCACGGCTCAGTTGGCCACTTTGCTCCAGTTGCTGAAAATGCCTTACCTGCTGCCCCGCCAGCGTCAGTACGGTGCGAATGGATTCATGACGCTGCTCCAGCATGGCAGCGCGCAAGGACGCCAGCCCCATGACAGCCAGCAGCAGACCGCCCAGCGCCGCCAGCCCCACAATCAGCCCCAGCCGTGTTGATAGTTTCATGTTCTGTCTCCTCGTGTTTTATATGCAGTGCCGGACAGGCTGTGCCATCATCAGCCCTTGTCACGCCCGCTCAGCCGGCCAGCGCCTGGCGCGCACCATTCTGGTGAATTCGGAGCGGAGAAAGAAGCCATTGCCAGCCATAACAGTTATAACAACTTGCTATGTCTGACAGCCATGTGGAGACAAGCAGGTGTTTAAGATCAAGGCGGTGATTTTTGATTGCGATGGTACGCTGGTGGATAGCGAAAGCCTGTCGGCACGGCTGCTGGGCCGCATCCTGCAGCAGCATGGCCATACGCTGGATGAAGAGATCATCCTGCATTATTTCCGGGGCCGGCCCTATGCGCGCTTTCTGGACGACATCAGCCAGCACTTTCCGCAACTGGACCGTGAACGGTTCAGCCAGCAGTTTCGCCAGCAAAGCCTGCAGTTGCTGGGCAGCCAGTTGCAGATCATGCCCGGCGCGCATGATCTGCTGGCGGCGCTACAGCTACCGCGCTGCATTGCCTCCAACGGCCCGCGCGAAAAAATTGAAACCAGCCTGCACAGCACCGGGCTGAAACCCTATTTTGGCGAAGCCATCATCAGTGCCTACGAAGTAAATGCCTGGAAGCCGGACCCGGCGCTGATTCACCACGCCCTGCAACTGCTGCGGGTAGATGCCGCCGATTGCCTGCTGGTGGAGGACAGCGCCTCCGGCATTGCCGCTGGTATTGCCGCAGGAGTAGCCGTGGCCGGGGTGCACCTGTCCGCCGAAACCGCCGCCCAGTTTGCCGGGCAAATCAGCATCTTCCCCGGCCTGCCACAGCTGGCGGCAGCCTTAGGGCTTTCCCTCCCCCACCGGCAATAGCCAAAAAAAAGCGGAGGAGCCAGGCTCCTCCGCACAGTACTGACTGAGTCAGTTTCGGATTGCTACAGAGAAAAACTTACTGCGCAGCGGTGGCAGCCACGGCGGCGCGCAGGCCCAGGAGATAGCTTTCTGTGCCAAAGCCGCAGATCTGCCCTTTGGCAATTTCGGCAAATACCGACTGGTGGCGGAATGGTTCACGGGCGTGGATGTTGGACATGTGGATTTCCACGATGGGCACGGTCAGGATGGCCAGCGCATCGCGAATGCCATAGCTGTAATGCGTCCAGGCACCGGCATTGATCAGCACCGCGTCCACGCCATCGGCATAGGCCTGATGGATGCGCTCGCACATTTCGCCTTCGTGATTGGTCTGGAAGCTTTCCACTTCCACATCCAGCTCGCGGCCCAGCGCCTGCAGGCGCGCGTCGATCTCGGCCAGTGTCACCGTGCCGTACTGCTTCGGGTCGCGCTTGCCGAACATATTGTGGTTGATGCCATGCAGCATCAGCATTTTCTTCATGATGCCAACCCTCAGTAATTCAGTGTGGCCACAGCACGCAGCTCTTCCGGCGTGGTGCTGCCAAAACCGAAGAATTCCAGATAGGCCGGAATCATTTCAAACAACATGTCGGTGCCCAGCTGTATCGGGCAGCCCTTGGCCTGTGCCGCCGCCAGCAGCGGGGTGATTTCCTTTTTCATCACTACTTCGCCAACAAAGGTGTCCGGGCTGACACGGTCCATGTCAAACGGCAGCGGGTCGTCGTCCTTCATGCCCAGCGGGGTGGCGTTGACGATCAGCTCGAAACCCGCCGGGTCATTGCTGCCCACCGATACCTTCAACTGCGGATAATGCTGACGCAAGCGCCCTGCCAGTGCTTCCGAGGACGCGGTATTGCTGTCGAACAAGGCCATTTCGGCCACACCGGCAGCCGCCAGCGAGGCGGCAATGGCACACCCCACCCCGCCATTGCCGGATACCAGCACCTTGCGCCCCTTGAGCGCAAAACCCTTGCGCTCCACACCACGGACAAAACCGGCACCGTCAAACTGGTCGCCCAGCAGCGTGCCATCCGGGCGGACCAGAATGGCGTTGCAGGCACCGGCAATGGCGGCGGTGGGAGTGATTTCGTCCATCAGTCCCAGGGTGGTGACCTTGTGCGGCATGGTGACCAGTGCGCCACGCAGATTGGTGAACTTGCGGATGCTGGCAACCGCCGCCACATAATCTTCCGGCTTGACGCCAATGGGCATCACCACCGCATCGATGCCCTTGCTGTCAAACCAGGGGTTGTAAATCATCGGAGCCTTGAAGCTCTCGGTGGGATAACCCAGATGGGCAATCAGCGTTGTCTTGCCACTAATCACGCATGTCTCCAATCGTTTTGCTATCGTGATGCGCTTGCATCCGGCGGGATCAAACCGTCCCGTCACATGGCTGCATCATGGGCTGTTTGGCCGGGGCATCCAACAGCAAAATCGCTCTAGCTGATATATCAATATTGATATCTCGGTACAGCAACCCTGCACTCCAGGCATAACATGATGACTGCTTCCATTTCACTGCATACCGCAAGGTACCGCGCGCAGCCGTGGCTGGCCGCCGTTAGCAGCAATTCAATAGCGCAATATTTTTAGCAACAGTTGTGCAGCGCCTTATGGTTAAACCACTTTGCCATCATCACTCTTAATGCTTAATAAATATTTTTTAAAAAAATAATATATATATTAAACATTTATCGTAATTAAGATTTATCTAATTTTTTATCCAATCGCGCTTGCTGGCTTAAGCAAGAAATGCAACCATGAGTGGCTTGATCAACAAAGAAATGAGGCTGGCATGAAGCTGACCATTGCACAAAGACTAAGCTGCACCCTGCTGGTTTGCCTGATCGCCATCCTGACCGTTGCCGGCTTTGCCTATCGCAACATGCGCACGGCACAGGAACAGGTGGAATACATCGACAACAATGTGCTGCCCAGCATTCAGCTACTGTACGAATCCACCATTTACGGCGAACGCCTGCGTATCAACATCCGTGACTACATGCTGGCAGGTGATGCCAGTGAGCGAACCGCCGCCGGCGAGCGCCTGCAAAGCAATGCCAGCAAGGTGGAAGAAGGCCTGAACAACTATGCCGCCCACTTTATTTCAGATGAACAGGACAAGCAGCTACTGGCCACAGACAAATCCCTGCTGAAGCTCTACCTGAACAAGACCCGGGATATCCAGGCCATGGCCGATGCCAGCAATATGGAGGGCATGCGCAAGGAAATTTCCCAAACCGGCGAATTCCGCAATCTGGCCATGAAGTTTACCGAGGCGATGGAAAACCACGTTGCCTACAACAACAAGACAGCCAAGCAGCTGACCGAAGATGGTCAGCGCAATTTCCATCAGGCGCTCAACCTGTTTGTCACCGTCATCGTATTGGCCATCCTGGTGGCTGGTGGCCTTGGCTTCATGCTGGTACGTGAAATCCGCCAGCGCATGCAGGCTTTCCGCGATGGCCTGCGTCATGTGGCACGCGAACTGGATTTCACCCAGCGCATCAAGATCCACCGCCAGGATGAACTGGGCAACACGGCAGAAGCCTTCAACAAGCTGCTGGATACCCTGCAGAGCAGCCTGCAGTCGGTAAAACAGGGCGCACTGACCATTGCCGGCGTGTCCACCGAACTGGCATCTACCGCCACACAGGTTGCCACGGCAGCCCAGCACCAGAGCAGTGCCTCGTCCAATATGGCCGCCACCGTCGAAGAAATGACAGTCAGCGTCAACCACGTGGCAGACCGCGCCAGCGAAGCCAATACCGCTTCGGTAAACTCCGGCGAGCTGGCAGAACAAGGCAAGGCCACCATCAGCAAAGCGGCCAGCGACATCCAGTACATTTCCCGTACCGTGGATACAGCGGCAACACAACTGCGCGGACTGGAAGAAAAGAGCCAGCAGGTGTCCCGCGTGGTGCAGGTAATCCGTGACGTGGCCGATCAGACCAATCTGCTGGCACTCAATGCAGCCATCGAGGCGGCGCGTGCTGGCGAACAGGGCCGCGGCTTTGCCGTAGTGGCAGACGAAGTGCGCAAGCTGGCCGAGCGCACGGCGCAGTCCACCCAGGAAATTTCCTCCACCATCACGGCCATTCTGGAAAGCGCCGAAGTGGCCGTCAAAGCCATGGGGCAGGTAGAAGAAAACGTGGCCGATGGGGTAAGGGGCGCAGCAGAAGCCAATGCATCCATTATCGCCATTGGCAGCGGCAGCCAGCGGGCGGTGGCGCTGGTGGATGAAATCACCAATGCCATCAAGGAGCAAAGCGTAGCAACCACCAGCATTGCCCAGCAGGTGGAAGGCATTGCGCAGATGGCGGAAGAAAGCAGCGCGGCGGCAGGCAATACGGCCAATTCGGCCCAGCAACTGGACAGCTTGTCACGCCAGTTGCAGAGCATTGTCGATGCCTACAAAATCTGACACAGCGTCTTGCATGCAAAATGCCGGCACCAGGTGCCGGCATTTTTTTTAGCTGTCAGGCTGCCTCAGCCGTGCTCAGGCCGTGACTTGCAGCAAGGACTGGCCCAGCCAGGCATTGCCTTCCACTCCGGGCAGGGCAAAGAAATAGCCGCCGCCAAAGGGTTTGATGTATTCCTCCAGCGGTTCGCCATCCAGCCGCTTCTGGGTAGCGATGAAGCCGGTTTGCAGATTGGACTGGAAGCAGATGAATACCAGCCCCATATCCAGTTGGCCGGATTTGGTCAGGCCCAGCGAATAGCTGTAGCTGCGGCGCAGCAGCCGGGCATCGTGGCGGCCATGCAAGCGTGGCTCGGCGCGGCGCATGTGGGAATCCAGCGGCACCTGCCGGCCATGCGGGTCTGCCGCAAAAGCCGGGTCGTCGAATTCGTGCTGCTGGCCCAGCGGTGCACCACTGCCCTTGTCGCGGCCGAAAATGCCCTGCTGCTCGCCCAGCGGGGTACGGTCCCACTGCTCCAGCGTGAAGCGGATCAGGCGAATGGCAACATAACTGCCGCCCTTGGCCCAGGCCGGTTCCTTGTCCTTGCCGTCCACCCACACCAGTGCGTTCATCTGGGCGGCATCGGCGGTTTCGGGATTGCCGGTACCGTCCTTGAAGCCGAACAGGTTGATGGGGGTGCTGCTGTTGCGTACCGCACCGGCTGGCAGGAAGCCGTCCATTTTCCAGCGCGCCGCCAGCTTGTCCGGGCAATGCTTGATAATGTCGCGCACCGCATGAATCACCGTCTCGCGCGAATTGGCGCAGCATTGCAGCAGCAGGTCGCCATCACACCAGGCGGCATCCAGCGCATCATTAGGGAAAGCCTGCATCTGGCCCAGATGCCGTGGTCGCTGTGACTGCAGGCCGAAACGCCCGTCAAACAGCGTAGCGCCCACCGCCACGGTGATGGTGAGCCGGTCCGGGGCCACGGTATCGCCCAGCAGGCCGGAATCCGGCGGCGGCAGCTTGGGCGGGCTAACGGCAGCCGGGCCGCCACGGGTGAGAAAGGCAATGCGCTCGGTCAGCAGTTGCAGGGTTTGCTGCAGGCCCTGGCGGTCTTTGGCCAGTACATCGAAGGCAATGAAAATGGCTTCTTGCGGCGCAGCCGTGGTAATGCCGGCCTGATGTGCGCCGCGATACGGCACCACTTCGCTTGCCGGATCAGCCGGGCTGGCCAGTTTGCCAAACCAGGCCCCGGCTCCCAGCCCGCCAGCCAGTAGACCGCCGCCAAACAAACCGGCACCGCGCAGCAGCTTGCGGCGCTGGGGGTTGGCGATGGTGGAGGAGTTGGCAATGGCGGGCTTGTCTTGTTCTGTCATGACGTAAGGTCTGTCTATGTGGTGCTGCCGGGCAGCGTGTTCATTCAACAATCAGTACACCGTGCGGATTGCTCAGCAAGCCGCAGGTCATTTCGTATTTGCCGGGTTCCAGTTTTGCGGTCAGCTTCTGGCTGAAGCCGGGGGCGATGTTCTCGCGCTCCTCCACCACGTACACGCCCTTGAGGATTTCCCACTCCACGGCGCGGGCGCTGTTGTTCTTGATCAGAAACTGGGTTTTGCCGCGCTTGACGGTAAGCTGCATCGGCTCGCAGGCCTCATCCGTCACCCCGACATTGACAACAGGGATGGTCGGGGCCGCACTGGCTTGGCTGGCGGTGGCCGGAGCCGGGCCTTGCTTGCTGCAGGCAGCCAGCAAACCAAGCAGCAGGCACAGGGGTAATGCTTTGATCATGAAGGTGTCCTGAATGCAGCCGGGCAGCCGCTGGCCGCCCTGACTGGCTGACAGAAACTGCCCCGTGCCATGCGCGGCAACGGGGCAGGATGAGGTGGATCAATCCAGGCCCAGCACGCCGCGCAGCTTGGACAGGTCTTCGGCCAGGGCGGTAATCGGGCCCTTCATCGCGGTACGGTCGGCGTCGGTCACCTTGTCGTAACTGACAAAGCCTTTTTTGTCTTCGCTACGGTATTTGTCCAGCAGGCTGTCCACGGTCTTGAAGTTTTCATCCACCTTGGCCAGCAACTCCGGGTTGGCCTTCTGCAGCAGCGGGCGCAGCAGTTCTACAATTTTCTGCGCGCCGTCGACATTGGCCTGGAAGTCCCACAGGTCGGTATGGCTGTAACGGTCCTCTTCCCCGCTTACCTTGGTCTTTGCCACCTCTTCGATCAGGCCGGCAGCGCCGCCCACCATTTTGGCCGGCGGAATATCCAGCGTGGCCACCCGCTTGTTCAGCTCGGTGATGTCGGCCACCAGCTTGTCGGCGTACTGGGCCTGGCCCTTGGTGGTGTGGTCGCCGAACAGGGCTTTTTCCAGACGGTGGAAGCCGGTGAATTTGGGATCTGCAGCCTTTTGCTTGAAGTCGTCTTCACGGGCGTCGATGGCGGCATCCATGTCGGAGAACAATTCGGCAATCGGCTCGATGCGCTCGTAATGCTGGCGGGTAATGGCGTACAGGCTCTGTGCCTTCTTCAGCTCGCCAGCCTTGATGGCGGCGGCAAACGCCTTGGACTGGGTCAGCAAACCGTCCAGCTCGGTGCTCACATATTGCTTGTAGTCGGCAATCGGGCCGGCCAACTGGGCGGTGTAATCCACGGCAGGGGCCGATGCTGCTGCGGCAGAAGCTTCAGCAACCGGCGCACTGCCGGCCTGGGCCGCAGGTGCTTGCTCGGTTTTGCCGCAGGCAGCCAGCGTGGATACCAGCAGCGCCACTACGGACAACTTGAACAGGGCATGGTTTGCCATCAATGAATTTCCTTCAGGATTGGTGAGCGGTGATTTCAATGGGAGTGCAGCGTGGCACGGGACGAGCTGGCGGCTGGCTTGCTGCCGCGCATGAACAGGAACAGCGCCGGCAGCAGATACAGCACCCAGGCCAGCAGCTCGCTGACGGTGGGGGTGTCGTTGTAGCCGAACATGCCGGACAGAATCACCCCCAGCGGGGTGTCGATGGGTAAGATGTGGCTCAGGTCGAACACCACGCTTTGCAGCTGATTCCACAGCCCGGCCTCATGCAGGGCCTTGATGGCACCGGCCAGCAGGCCGGCTGCCACCAGGATGATGAACATGCCGGTAAGGCGGAAGAAGCGGCGCAAATCGATACGCACCCCGCCCTGATAAATGCCCCAGCCTATGGCCACGGCAACCGCCAGTCCCAGCAGGGCAGCCAGCCAGGCCAGCGGGTTTTCCGCCTGTTGCTGGAATGCCGCCAGCAGGAAAAACACCGATTCCAGCCCTTCGCGCGCCACGGCAAAAAAGGCCATGCCGATCAGCGCGTAAGCCTGACCGCGGCCACGGCCAAGGGCAGCGTCGATGGAGTTGTGCAGCTGGCCCTTGATGGAACGGGCGGCCTGCTTCATCCAGAACACCATGGAGGTGAGGATGCCAACGGCAATCAGCGCTACCACGGCTTCAAACAGTTCCTGCTGCTTTTGCGGGAATTCCTGCTCGGTCATTTCCAGGGCAAAACCCACGCCCAGGCTAAGCAGGCAGGCCAGCACAACGCCCAGCCACACGGCGGGCATCCAGCGCTGCTGGCCGGACTGGCGCAGATAGCTGGCGATAATGCCGACGATCAGCGCGGCTTCCATGCCTTCGCGCAACATGATGAGAAATGGGATGAGCATGATTGTGAATATTCTTAAAATGAGAATCATGCTCATTCGCATTTGAACTGTCAACGAAAATACCTGTCACGCCGCCTGCAGCGCAATACTCCTTAACAAAGCCAGCACCCCTACCCGCCCTGCCATGAAAAAAGCCAGCTGGCACAAGGCCGGCTGGCTGCAGATTGTTAACAAACGCCATCTCGCTTTCCGGAAAGAAAGTGAGGCTCCCTTGCAGGGCAAGGGTGGGGGGATTGGGAATAGACGGGGCGCAGGGCTCCGTAGCGGAATAAAACTCAGTATTTCCACTTCACCGATACGCTGGCATTCACCGGGGCAGCGTAGTAGGACTGATCCCAGTACACGCTGGTCAGGTATTTGCGGTTCAGCACGTTGTACAGATTGGCGGCCACCGTCAGGTGTTTGTCCACCTCGTAGCTGGCCATCAGGTTCCATACCGAGTAGCCGCCCTGATAGGCTGCCGAAGTGCTGCTGTAGCGGGTTTCGCTCTGGTAGTTGAGGCTGGCACCCAGTTTCAGCTGCTCCAGCTGCGGCACGCGCCAGGTGGTGGACAGCCGTACCTGACGGCGCGGCACGTACAGGCGTACATCGTCGCCGTTTTCGCCGGTGATCTGCTGTGCCACCATGCCCAGGCTAGCCTGCCAGTTGTGCGCCAGCTCGCCGGAAACATCAAACTCCACGCCCTTGGACTTGGCGGAAATCCCGCGGTAGTAAGCCTTGCTGCCCACGTAACCGGCCTGTTCGGCAATATTGTCCTGCTGAACTTCAAACAGCGACAGCGAGGTATTGAGACGACGCTGGAAGAACTCGCCCTTCAGGCCGATTTCCTTGCCGGTGCCGCGGGCGGCAGCCAGGGTGGCACCGCTGGCGTCGGTCTGGGTTTGCGGGTTGAAAATCTTGGCCACGCTACCGTAGGCGGAAATCTGCTCGGTCAGGTCTACCACCAGGCCAACGTAAGGCGAGGTGGCCGACTGGTCCAGCGCATGGCCAACGCCATAGCTGTAACCGCTGGAGCTGGCCTGGGTGTAATTGGCCCCCAGCAGCAGTTTTAGCGGATCAGCCAGATTCAGCCGGGTGGCAGCGTACAGGGTTTTGCGGGTATCGACATAGCTGCTGCCGTCCACGCTGGCGTCGAAGCTGGGCATGGCATAGCTGCCGTTGAAGGCGGTGGAGCCAAACAGCTCGGTGCCGATGCCTGCGCCGTAATGGCTGACATCCGTCAGGCGCGAACGCGACAGATTCACCCCAAGGTTAAAGTCATGCTGGCGTTCGGCCAGTGTGTACTTGCCACCCAGATTGCTGTCGAAATACACCTGCTTGTTACTGCTTTCGTAGCGCGAGGGATAGGCATACAGTCCGCCACCGGTCGTCTTGTTTGGCGTGCCGTACACGTAGAATAGTGCGCTGTCGGTATCAAACTGGTTGTAACCCAACGTGCTCTTCCACTGCCAGCCGTTGTCCAGCGCATGGGCCAGCTCGGCAAAAACACGCTGTTCGGTGGTATCCATATAGGACCAGTCGGTGGCCGTACTAGTACCGACCGGGTAGTTGGTGCTGGAACCATCGCTGTAGGACATCGGCAGCGCACCCCACATCGCACCCTTGCCGTCTTCCTTCTGATAGCTGTAGCCCAGCGTCAGCACGGTTTTGTCGCTCAGCTTGTTTTCCAACACGCCGTAAAACACATCGCGGGACGGTTTGTAGCGGTCCAGATAGGAATGGCCATCCTCATGTGCGGCCACCACACGACCGGTCACTGTCCCCTCCTGGTTCAGCGGGCCGGAAACATCCACGTCCAGCCGCTTGGTATCCCATGAGCCAATGGTAAGGCCGGCGGATGCCTGGAAATCATCAGTCGGGCGCTTGCGGATGAAATTGACCGTGGCCGACGGATTGCCGGTGGAGCTGGACAGGCCGTTGGCCCCGCGCACTATTTCGATACGGTCGAACATGGCGGTATCGATATCGCCGTATTGCAGGCTGTAGGTCATCGGCACGCCAATGCCGTCCATCTGGAAATTGGTGATGTCAAAGCCGCGTGCGGTGTAGTAGGTACGGTTGGTTTCCACCTTCTCCACCGTCACCCCGGTGGTATTGGCCAGCACATCGTTGATGGTATTGAGGTTGAAATCTTCCATCTTGGCATGCGTCACCACCGATACCGCCTGTGGGGTTTCACGCGGGCTCAGATTCAGCCGGGTGGCGGAATCGCTGTGCTTGATGGTGTAGGTATCCTGCTTTTCCGTGGGCAACTGGGCGGTGGGCACTTCTGCCGAAACTGTTACCGCTGGCAACACGGCTACATCCGCAGCCTTGCCTGTGGCAGCAGCCGTGGCGGCATCATCTGCGTAAGCCTGACTGGCAACACCAGTCGCAGCCAGCATGACAGCCAGGCAAAGCGGGCGCAGAGTAAAACCGGAAGTAAAGGGAGCATGTGCGGCAGCAGGCCGGTGAACTTGCATGATGTGGGAATCCAGAGTGTTAAAAATCAGAGCGAGCCGTCTGTTTTTTGTTAATGATAATGATTCTGATTTACATTCTCAGTAGAAATACTAAGCATTGTCAATCGCCTTTACATAGCGGCAACAGACATCCCCCTGGGCAGGGCAGGAAAATTCCAATCAATATAGTAATGATTCGCATTTGCATATAAACTGCACGCCACAGCACAAGACCCTCTCACCAAAGGGTTCGGCCTGTCTGCCGAACCGGCTTGCATCGGCCCACCCACCCGCCCCTTACCCATGACGACTGCACAAGGCATGAAACCGCATTTCCGACAAAGCGCTGTCCTCATCCACCGCTGGCTTGGCCTCACAATGGCAGGCTTTCTGCTGCTGGCCGGCCTCACCGGTGCCATCCTGGCATGGAACGAGGAGCTGGATCACTGGCTGAACCCGGAGCTGTTCTTCACCCCGCCCGCCGCAGCCGGCACCCGCCCGCTAGACCCGCTGCAACTGCGTCAGACGGTGGCAGCCGCCTTTCCGGATGCGGTGGCGGCCATGGTGCCGCTGGAACAGCAAGCAGGACGCAGCATGATTTTCTGGCTGTCCGGCCTGCCCAAGTCCGACGGCACCCTGTCCGAGCCCGCCAATAACCAGGTGTTTGTCGATCCGTACAGCGGCAGGATTCAGGGCGCGCGCAAATGGGGTGACATCAGCCAGGGCAGCAAGAACCTGATTCCTTTTATCTACCGCCTGCACTACTCGCTGGCGCTGGGTGACCTGGCCACCACCATCTTCGGCATCATCGCCCTGCTGTGGACGGCCGACTGCTTTGCCGGTGCCTGGCTCACCTTCCCGGCACCGCAACGCAAAGCCGGCAAGCCCGTTCCGGCTGATGTGCAGCAAACACGCAAGAGCTGGCTGCAACGCTGGGCGGTGTCATGGAAAATCCGCCGTGGCGGCGGCAGCTACAAGCTGGTGTTTGACTGGCACCGTGCGGCATCACTCTGGCTGTGGGCCATGCTGCTGGTGCTGGCCTGGAGCAGCGTGTCATTCAACCTGCCGTCTGTGTACAAGCCGGTGATGGCAACACTGTTTACCACCCAGACCGAGCCGGATGAGGTAGCGCCAGGCCGCGCCAGCCAGCTGCCACCACGGCTGGACTGGGAAGCCGCCCGCAGCCGGGGACGCGAGCTGATGACCCGGCTGGCTGCCAGCAAGGGCTTTGCCATTCTGGAAGAAGACGACCTGTTTTATGACAGCCGCACCGGCCTGTATGGTTTCAGCAGCCGCAGCAGCCTGGATGTCAGCCGCCGCTGGGGCAGCACCGTGGTGTATTTTGATGGCGATACCGGCCGCGACCAGGGTGCCTGGCTACCTACAGGCCGCGCCAGCGGCGATACCATTCACAGCTGGCTGGTGAGCCTGCACATGGCGGCAATAGGCGGCCTGCCCTACAAGGTATTCATCATGCTGCTGGGACTGGTGGTGGCATCGCTCAGCGCGACCGGCGTGGCCGTCTGGTGGAAAAAACGGCAAGGGCGGAAAAAGGCAGCGCACAATGCGATGGAACGTAAGGCAGGAGAACGGGGAAAAGTACAGGCGGCCAGCCGGCAGGAAAGCGCGGCACAACCCTGATGCTGTGTCGGCTAACGCAACTTGCGGCTGTGTTTTACCTGATACATCAGCGCATCCGCCTGGTGGATGGCGGCTTCGATCCCGACATGGTCCGGCGGCAGCGCCGCCACGCCAACGCTGGCACCGCCATAGCTGACGGTTTGGCCGGCAAACTCATAATGGCCCACCAACAGCGCAGACAGCCGCTGCTGCATGTGCCATGCCGCCGCGTCGGCATCGGCTTCGCCCACTGTCGGTCCGGGGCCGACAAACAGGAATTCATCCCCACCCATTCTGCCGATCAGGTCGGCCGAGCGCATGCCAGCCTGCAGCCGCAGGGCTATGGCACGCAGCAGATCATCACCGCCCTGATGGCCGTAACGGTCATTGATGTCCTTGAAACCATCCAGATCGATCACCCCCACCAGAACATGAATGCGGCTGCGGCTGGCCAGCGCCAGCATATGCTCCAGTTCGGCAAACATGGCGCGGCGGTTGGGCAGGCCGGTCAGCAGATCGGTCAGCGCATGCGCAGCCAGCTGGTCATTGGCAGCCTGCAGCTTTTCCACCAGCACTTCCCGCTCAATGAAATTGCCGACGATATTGGCAAACAGCTGGAACAGTACCTCGACATTCGGCGCAATGGCCAGCTTGCTGGTGCTGGCGGCACACAAAGTCCCCATCAGTTCGCCGTCACCGTTATTGATGGGCGCACTGACATAGGTCTGGATTTGCAACTGTGCCGCCGCTGCCGAATCCGCCCACAGGGCAGGAACGGCATCGCAAGCCAGTTGACCCATCTCCAGCGCCCGCTTGCACAAGGTATCCGCCCAGGGAACCTCCATGCCCTCGGCAATCTGCAATGTGCCGCTATTACGGGCAAAACGGATGCGCTGGGTATGCTGTTCCAGGTCGATACCGGTCAGATAGGTCGACTCCATGCCGGTAATGGTGCCAAGCATGCTCAGCATGGGCCGCACCAGCTGATCGATGGTCTCCGCGGTATTCAACGAGGAGGAAAGCTGTTTCAGGATGCGATCCATAAAGCACCTGGAATGGAAGGGTGGGCATGAGAAAAACTGGGATACATCATGCATCGGAATGCCTGCATTATAGGGCAAGTGCCGGCTTGCTTCACCCCTGGCAGCCCCGTTGGCATTGCCTGCCATGCGGTACATACCCTCTCCGGCTGCGACAATTTGCCACAGGCGGCAGCGCAGCTACTTGCCTAAAATGGCACTTTTCCGCTTTCCTTGCGGGCAGCACCGGCCTGATGCCTGAGTCCGGCTTGCTCCAGATCAGTTTTCTGCCATCCCATCCCCGGGCTGACTACCAGAGCAGTGGCTGATGCGTTAGCATCCTGCCTCTTCGGCTGGCGCCATGCCGCATCATCCATGCCTTTTGACCCAACAGGAGTTGTCATGCTGCATTTTATCCGTTCATCCATGCTGATTGTTGCTGCCAGCCTGCTCACCACCACGTCTGCCTGGGCGCATGCTCATCTGAAAACCACCGCCCCGGCAGCCAATAGCGTGGTCAGCACCCCGGCCAGCCTGAGCCTGAGCTTTACCGAAGCGCTGGATGTGAAATTCAGCGGCGTCAAACTGCGCAATGCCGAAAAACAGGACATCACCCTGGGAGAGGCCGTGCTGAGTAATGGCGGAAAAACCCTTATCGTGAAACCGGCCCAGCCCCTGCCGGTGGGCAGCTATCAGCTGGAATGGCATGTGCTGTCGGTGGATGGCCATAAAACCAAGGGTACTTACAGCTTCAGCGTGGGCAAGTGAGCACTGCAGACTACCTGCTGTGGCTGTGCCGCTGGCTGATCGATGGCGCAGCCCTGTGGCTGTGGGGCAGTGCGCTGTTTCTGCTGGCGCTGGTGCCTGCCGATTTGCGCATGCGCATCTGGCAGGAACAGGCTGTTGCTTACCGGCGGGCCAGATTGGCCATCCTGCTGGCCACCCTGTGCGTCTTGCCCCTGCACAGTGCCATTCTGACTGATGGCTGGGCTGACAGCTGGCAGCCTGCCACCTTGCTGGGCGTGGCGCGCGATACCGGCATGGGCCAGGCATGGTGCTGGCAACTGGCAGCCGCCCTGACATTGTGGCTGTCCGGTCGCCACCGTGCTGGCGTGTCCTCTCCCGGCCTTACTACCCTGACCGGTGCCAGCGTACTGGCCAGCCTTACCCTCAGCGGCCATGCCGCCATGCATGGCGGCGGACTGGGTCTCGCCCACAGGTTTAACGACCTGCTGCACCTGCTCAGTAGTGGCGCCTGGCTGGGTGCCTTGCCACTGGTGCGACAGCTGTTGCGCCAGCCCGCGCCGGCACCGCAAACCGTATTGCGGCAGATCATGCTGCGTTTTTCCAGCATCGGCCATGGCGTGGTGCTGGTGGTGATTGCCAGCGGCCTGGGCAATCTATACCTCATCAACGGCAGCCTGCTGCCGGACAGCTTGTCGCCTTACACCACCCTGCTGGGTCTGAAGCTGCTGATGGTGGCCGGCATGACGCTGCTGGCGCTGTACAACCGCTACTACCTGGTACCGCGCATGGCCCGCGACGCCCACGCCCTGCCCTGCTTCCGTCGCGCCGTACGGGTGCAGATTGCCCTCAGCCTGCTGGCGCTCGCCTTGCTAGCCAGTCTGGGTACGCTGGACCCGCACTGAATTCCGCCAGCTGACAACAAAACCTGCCCTGATTTGCAGAATCAGGCAAGAACACCGCAGGACTGTGATACCGCCCCGTCCTCGCCCCCTCCTACACTGCATGGCTGAAAAAAACCTGTTGTCTGCCCTGCCACCCGGACAAGGCAGCCGCTGCACCGATGACTTCCGGTGCCGACCTTCAAGGAAATCCCATGACAGAACGCAAAGTCAAAGCCTATGCCGCCACCTCGGCCACTGCACCGTTGGGGCCTTATCCGATCAAGCGCCACCAGCTGCGCGATCATGATGTGGAAATCGACATCCATTACTGCGGGGTGTGCCACTCCGACCTGCATACCGCGCGCAATGACTGGAACTGGACGGTCTACCCCATCGTGCCGGGGCATGAAATCATCGGCAAGGTAGTCGCCGTTGGCAGCAAGGTGAGCCATTACCGCCTGGGCGATACCGTAGGCGTGGGCTGCATGGTGAACTCCTGCGGTCATTGCGCCGCCTGCGACGAAGGCTTCGAGCAGCATTGCCATACCGGTGCCACCTACACCTACGGCTGGCCGGACAGCAGCGAGGAAGGTGGCATCACCCAGGGCGGCTATTCGGAAAAGATCGTGGTGAACCAGAACTTTGTGCTGCGCGTGCCGGATACGCTGGACATGGCCGCCGCCGCGCCGCTGCTGTGTGCCGGCATCACCACCTGGGCACCGCTGCAGGAAGCCGGCATCGGCCCTGGCAGCCAGGTGGCCGTGGTAGGCCTGGGTGGTTTGGGCCATATGGCCATCAAACTGGCCCGCGCCCTGGGCGCCGAAGTTACCCTGATCACCCGGTCGGCGGGCAAGGAAGCCGATGCGCTGCGCCTGGGTGCCAGCAAGGTAGTACTCAGCAGCGATGCCGCGCAGATGGCGGCGGTAGCCAATCAGTTTCACCTGATCGTGGACACCGTGCCCTACGCCCACGACCTCAACCCCTATCTGCCCACGCTCAGCCACAAGGGCAAGCTGGTACTGATCGGCTATCTGGGGCCGCTGGAACCGGCGCTGGATTCGGTGGTGATGATCATGGGCGGGCGCAGCGTGGCCGGCTCGATGATAGGCGGCATTGCCGCCACCCAGCAGATGCTGGACTTCTGCGGCCAGCACGGCATTGGTGCGGATATCGAGCTGATCCGCATGCAGGACATCAACCAGGCCTATGAGCGCATGCTGGCCAGTGACGTCAAATATCGCTTCGTCATCGACATGGCATCGCTGAGAAACGCCGGCTAAGTACAGCCGGTTACGCAACAAGGCCCCCACCGTGGCGGGGGCCTTGTGCCATCCTGCCGGCCCAGCCTGCTTGCCCGATAGGCTGCAATGCTTGCCTGATCCTGCGGCACAGCGAAAATCAGGCAGACAGCAGCCTGTCCAGCCAGTAGGCTGGGAGGGCTTACTCAGGAAACTGTCCCATGCCCAGCACCCCTCTCCCACTTGCAGACAACAACACGCTGAACCAGCTGCGTCAGATCATTAGCGCGCATACCCATGGCGAGGAAGACAAGAATACCGACATTGCCGACCTGGGATTCTTCCGGCGCGAGCACCAGTCGCAACCGTGCTCCTGCATGGTGGAACCCAGCGTGGTGCTGGTGGTGCAGGGAGAAAAACAGATGCTGGTGGGGGATGCCCGCTACCCCTACAACGCCCGGCACTTTCTGCTCAACTCCATTGATCTGCCGGCCAGCTCGCAAGTGCTCACCGCCAGCCCGGCGCAGCCCTGCATGGGGCTGGTGCTGCGGCTGGATCTGCGCATCATGGCCGAGCTGATTGCCCAGGGCGGCATTTGCCCACCAGCCGAACAAGCCAGCCAGCCGGGCATGGCACTGGGCACGGTGACCGCAGAACTGCTGGATGCCTTCAGCCGCCTGCTAGCCTTGCTGGAGCAGCCACAGCACATGAGCGTGATGGCACCGCTGATCAAGCGGGAAATCCACTACCGCCTGCTGATGAGTGACCAGGCTTCACGTTTGTGGCAGATTCTGGCCACCGGCAGCCACAGCCAGCGCATCGCCCGTGCCATCGACTGGCTGAAAACCCACTACACCGAGCCGCTACGTATTGACGAGCTGGCAACGCGGGTGCAGATGAGCAGCTCCAGCCTGCACCACCATTTCCGCCAGCTCACCACCATGAGTCCGCTGCAATACGTGAAATGGCTGCGGCTGAACGAAGCCCGGCGGCTGATGCTGAGCGACAAGCTGGAAGCCGCCACCGCGGCCTTCCGCGTGGGTTATGAAAGCCCCTCACAGTTCAGCCGCGAATACGTACGCCTGTTCGGCCTGCCGCCCAAGCGTGACATCAGCCAGTTAGCGCAGCTGAATACCTGACACTACCCGTTTTCACTCGCCGATAAAGCTGGATTTTTCCTCCACCACCAGCGCCGGGTTGCCCAGCGACTGCACCCGAAACAGGATGGGATGGCTGCCACGGTCGGCGTATTGCGGATCTACCACCACCCGCACGCCCAGGCTCTTGCTGTCAGCCGATTTGATGGACAAGCGCTGCGGCGTGGAAATGGCAATCTCGGGCAGGCCGCTCACGCTGACGCTGAACACCTGATCCTGGCTGGTGGTATTGATGATATTCAGCATATAGCTGTTTTCCAGCCGGCCATCACCGGTTTCCTGCACCAGCGACGCACGATCGCGCAATACATCCACCTTGAAGGGTTTGCGCAGGGCAAACGAAATGCCCGCCGCGCTGGTGGCTACCAGTAGCAGCAAGGCATATAGCACCACGCGCGGACGCCACAGTCGCGACAGAATGGCGCTGTCCGGATACAGGCCCTCCAGGGCGCTTTCGGTGGTGTAGCGAATCAGGCCGCGCGGGTAGGCCATCTTGTCCATCACCTCGTCGCAGGCATCAATGCAGGCGGCACAGCCTATGCACTCATGCTGCAGGCCATTGCGAATGTCGATACCAGCCGGACACACCTGCACGCAGATATTGCAATTGATACAGGAACCCAGCCCCTGCTGCTGTGGATCGCTGCCCTTCTTGCGCGCGCCACGCGGTTCGCCACGGGCGGTGTCATAGGAAATCACCAGGGTGTCGGCATCGAACATCACGCTCTGGAAGCGCGCATACGGGCACATATACTGGCAAACCTGCTCGCGCATCACCCCGGCCAGCAAATAGGTGCAGGCAGCGTAGAAGAAGATCCAGAACAGCTCCCACGGCCCGTAATCAAAGCGGGGCAAGGCCGCCAGCAGATCATGAATCGGAGTGAAATAGCCCACCAGAGTAAAGCCGGTCAGCAGGGAAAAGGTCAGCATCAGGCTGTGCTTGATCAGCTTGATGCGCAGCTTGCGCACGCTCCAGCCTTGCTTGTCCAGCTTGCTGCGCTGGCTGTGGCTGCCCTCGGTCCACTGCTCTATCCACAGCATGATTTCGGTATACACCGTCTGCGGGCAGGAATAACCGCACCACAGGCGACCGGCGATGGTGGTCCACAAAAACAGGCCGAAGGCCGAGATGATCAGCAAGGCCGCCAGATAGATAAAGTCCTGCGGCCAGATAATCAGGCCAAACAGGTAGAACTTGCGCTCCACCAGATCAAAATTCACCGCCTGCCGCCCGTCCCAGCGCAGCCAGGGCAGGCCCAGAAACACCAGTTGGGTGAGCACGACAAAGACAATGCGCCAGTTGTTGAAACGGCCATGAACACTGCGCGGGTAGATTTTCTTCTGCGCAGCATACAGCGACACCACTTCCTGCTCGGCGGCAGGTTTTGCGGGGGCGACCTCGATGGGGATTTTCCTGAATGAGCCGGACATACTTTCCTTGGTGGGCAGGGCTAACGACAATGTGCAGCGGGCATTGCACCAGCGGCACGTCATCTGGGCGCATGACAGCCATGCGCTCATCAATATCGCATTACGATATTATTTACCACCTGAATTGACAAGCAAGACCATGCGCTGCCAAGCACGGCCAACCAAGCGCAGAAAGACGCCATCATGCAGCAAGTGCCTGCATATCCGCTCATATTCAATGCAAAACCGGGTATATCTCAGGGTTATCGCCCAGCTCTGACTACGCCGCGCTCATAAATGTGTATTTCAAATACAACATAAAACCAATCCGCCAGCACGTGACAGCACTTGCCGAAGCGCAAGACAAAGATAAACACTCGCACAGCAAAACCAGTGCTCTGGCAACCCAAAACAGACGCTGGCATTTCCATTTGGCTCAGCTATGTATAAAGCATGGGTTTAATCACAGGTTTTCTTGCTGCAGGAGCCGGGAGCAATGTCCGCACTATCAGCCAGGCTGACTGCCAGCAGCATCATGCTGTTTTCCCTGGGCACCCAGGCGCAGGACGCAGCCCGGGTCATCGACCTGGAATGTGACCATCTGCCACCCATGTGCAACCAGCTAGGCGAGCCGCAGGAAGGCATGATGATAGAAATCGGCAGCGAGGCCCTTCGCCGCGCCGGCTTCGTGCCCAATGTAAAGATTCGTCCGTGGAAACGGGCCATGCAGGAAGTGACTGGCAGTGCCAGCGCCCTGATGGTCTACTTTGCCCGCACCCCGGAGCGGGAAACGCTGTTCCGCTGGATTGCCGTGACCAATACCACAGACTTCGGCTTCATCACCCGGGATGGCAGCCCGCCACTCGATAGCCTGGATCAGGCCACCGCGGCAGGTCTGATCGGTATTCGTGCTGGCTCCAGCGTACGCGCCTGGCTGCTGCGCCAGGGAATAAAAACCGAACAGCTGGCGGAAAGCCCGCTGGAAGAAATGGCCAAGATGCTGAAGGCAGGCCGCGTAGCCAGTTTTTTTGGCGCAGCCAGCACCTTCCGGCCGATATATCAGCGGCAAACCGGCACATCGCCCGTGGTTGGCGCGCGGATGTACAGCGACCAGAACTGGATTGCATCAGGTCCGTCATTCCCGCGTGAGGATGCCGCCAAAATTGCCGACGCCATCAGCCGCATGAAGCAGGATGGCTTCATCAGCCAGATCATCAGCAGATATTTCCCCTAAGACCCGCCTGCATGACACAAAACAGGCATCAATGCACAGCCAAATCAGCACTATCCAGAAACGGCATCACGTTTTCCATGGCACGCGTCAGGTACTGCTCCTTCTCTCCCACCGGAGCGACATAATGCAGTGCGCTTTCTGCCGCATCCAGCCCCTCCAGCCGGGCGATCAGCCAAAAAGCAAGGTATTGCGAAGCCAGACATCCGCCGGCGCTGGCCACATTGCCGTGAGCAAAAAAAGGCTGGTTCAGCACGCTCACCCCGGCTTCCTCGACCCAGGGCTTGGTAATCAGATCAGTACAGGCAGGTACACCACCCAGCAAACCCAGCTTTGCCAATAACAGTGTGCCGGAGCATTGCGCCCCCAGCAGTTGCCTGGCGGGGTCCAGTTGCAGCTGTGCCATCAGGCTGTTATCCGCCGCCACCTCTCGTGTTTTCATGCCGCTACCGACAATCACTGCGTCGGCCTGACTGGCCCCGGCCAGATCAATATGAGATTCCAGCACCACACCATTCATGGACTCCACCCGTGCAGCCGGGCTGGCAATGGACACCTTCCATCCCGGTTTTTTCACCCTATTGAGAATGCCCAGCGCAATCAGCGAATCCAGTTCGTTGAAGCCATCAAAAGTCAGAATGGCGATATGCATATTGTCCCCCGTGATAGTCAATATTTCCGTCAACAGCCTAAGACACTTGCGGCATGACAGCAAAGAAATCATGCAGCCCTGCACCTGGGCAGCATCGCACACGGCAAGAAATGTCCATGGCATTATTTAAAGCAATGTCGGCAGTTCACCCCGATGGCCATTTCATACTTCATGGATTAGGCTTCCAGTATTGTCTCTGAGTACTGGATCATGGCTTCTCCCCTGATGACCTTCCGCATGCGGCTGACCCTGGCGGTTGGCGGCCTTTCGCTTGCACTTGGTGCTGCCATTGTGTTTTTTCTCAGCCAGGTTGCCAGCTCGCGCATTACGCAAGACCAGCGCGAATCGCTGCAAAACCGGGTACGCGCCATATCGTATGCACTGGCGGAAAACCTGCGCGAACGCGACCGCGAAATAGCCTTGCTAAGCAAAACCGCCCTGCTGACCCAAGGTGACCTGCGTGGCAGCTTGCTGCGCGAGCGGCTTGCCCTCACCAAGAACAGCTACCGCTATTACGACTGGCTCGGCGTTGCCGGCCCCGACGGCACGGTATTGTCGGCAGTCAACGGGCTGCTGGAAGGAGAAAATGTCGGTAACCGCCTCTGGTTTACCGCTGGCAAGCAAGGAAGCTATATCGGGGATGTGCATGAGGCTGTCTTGCTGGCCAAGAAGCTTAACAATCCCAACCCCAGGGAACCCTTGCGCTTTGTGGATTTTTCTTCGCCCATTTTGGGAGTGGATGGCAAGTTGCGCGGTGTACTGGGCAGTCATGCCAACTGGTCCTGGGTGGGAGATGTGATTGCCGGTGCCATTGGCGAAGATGGCATGGCTAATGGCGTGGAAATTTTCCTCATCGGCAACAACAAGCAAATTCTTTATCCATTTACAGCCATCGGACAGATTTCAGTCCCGGCCAACTTGCCTGCCAACCACGAAGAAGGAGAAATCAGCTGGGGAAAAGAGGGACGCTTTCTCACCGCGCAATCCACAGTCAACCCGCTGACGGCAACCAATCCGGCCTGGCATGTACTGGCACGGCAGCCCATGTCTCAAGCCCTGGCAACGGTGCATGCCATGCATGTCACCCTGCTGGTGGCAGGCCTGATTGCCACCATCCTGTTCATGACTTTGGTATATCGCCTGGTAAGCAATTTCTGCCGGCCACTGGAGCAACTGGCCGATTCCGCCCAGCGTGTCAGCAGCGGCGATGAACATGCCGACTTTCACACCAGCAGCAATACCCGTGAAATCAACAATCTGGCCCAGGCTTTGCAACGCATGTCGGTTACCCTGCAGGCACGCAGACATGCACTGGAAGAAAGCTACCGTTCGCTGGAACAGAAAGTCACCGAACGCACACAGGAACTGGCCGATCTCTACAACCAAGCCCCGGTAGGCTATCACGCCATCGACCGGGATGGTGTCATCGTCCAAATGAATGACCGCGAACTGCACTGGCTTGGCTATACGCGGGATGAGGTCATCGGCAAGATGTCGATTCGCCAGTTGCTGCCCGCGGATTGTGATGCAATTTTCCTGGAGCGCCAGCAACGCATGCTGACAGGGGAGCAGCTGCCTCCACTGAATATCCAGCTGATCGGCAAAAACGGGCGGCAGATTCCGGTACGTACCAGCTCGTCGGCAGTGCTTGATGCCGCCGGACATTTTGTCATGTCCCGTACGGCCGTGATGGACGTTACCGAGCAGCGGGAGCTGGAAGTCGCCCTGCACAAACAGGAAGCGCTAAGCCAGGCCATCATTCATGCCACGGCCAACGGCCTGCTGCTGTACCGGGATGACGGCCAGTGCATCCTGGCCAACAAGGCTGCAGCGGAAATCATCGGCACCTCGGTGGAAAACCTCTTGCAGCAGAACTTCCACCATATCGATTCCTGGAAAGTGTCCGGCTGCCATGCTGCAGCCCTGCAGGCACTGACCGGAGAGGAAGTTCATCTGTTGCTCAGCACCACCAGCAGCTTTGGCAAGGCGGTGGACTCCATCGTCACGCTGATTCCACTGCAGCATGACGGCGAGAAGCTGCTGCTGGTGGTAGTGAAGGATGTATCCGAGCTGATAACCGCAAACCGGGAACTGGAAAAACTGGCACGACGCGATGCCCTGACCGGATTGCACAACCGCCTGGCGCTGAATGAACGGCTACGTGAGGAGTTTCTGCGCATGAAGCGTAGCGGCCATGCCTATACCATCCTGATGGCGGATGTCGACCATTTCAAGAAAATCAATGACAACTACGGCCACGAAACCGGCGATGCGGTACTACGCCGGCTAGGTCAGCTGCTGTTGCATACCGTGCGCGCCACTGACTTTGTGGCGCGTTATGGCGGCGAGGAATTCCTGTTGCTGTTGCCGGACACCTTGGCAGAGAATGCCATCCGTGTTGCCGAGAAGCTAAGGCAGACCATAGAAGCCGAGTCCATGCCCGGCGTGGGCAAAATCACCCTCAGCATCGGCCTGGCAACGGCACGGCTGGAAGATATTGCTGAAGGCCTGGCCCTGAAACTGGCTGACAACGCCCTGTACACCGCCAAACACAGCGGTCGCAATTGCGTGAGAAGTGCCGATCGTCCAAACCCTGCGACAACCGCTGGCGAGCACATGACGCCAAACCAGCCGCCGCACGGTGCCTAATTCAGCGATACGCCCTTGCGGGCATTCTTGACGGCATACATCTGCCGGTCTGCCAGTGAAATGGCCTCCTCGATGCTGAGCATATCCGGCGCAACAGCCACCACGCCGACACTAGCCCCGGCATAGCTGACCGATTGCCCGGCCAGGCAGAAACAACCCGTTGTCGCATCGGACAGGCGCTGTCGCATGCGCTGCGCGACACCAGTCGGGTCCTCCTGCTCTGCGCCGGCCTGCCCTTCCGACACATAGGCACGCGCCGGGCCGGGACCGATAAACAGGAATTCATCACCACCAAGCCGGCCTACCCGGTCACCGGCACGCAAACCATTGCTCAGCCGCTGTGCCATGCCTTGCAGAAAGCTGTCACCACCCTGGTGGCCAAACTGGTCATTGATCAGCTTGAAACCATCCAGATCAATCACCCCGACCAGAATGGTGTAATGGTTCCGCCGGCCTTGGGCAAACAGGTGCTCCAGTTCGTCAAACATGGCGCGTCGGTTAGGTAGCCCGGTCAGCAAATCCGTCAGCGCATATGAAGCCAGCTGTTCGTTAGCAACTTTCAATTGCTCAACCAGGATTTCCCGCTCGATAAAATTGCTGACAATGCTGGCAAACAACTGGCACAGCGCTTTCACCTGGGCAGAAACAGAATGCTGTCCGGTACTTGCGGCACAGAGCGTACCCAGCACATCACCACTACTGCTTCTGATCGGCGCACTGACATAGGAGCGGATGCCCAGTTCGCTGGCTGCCTGCGAATCCCCCCACAACGCTGGTACGCAATCAGTGGCCAACGTGCCGGACGCCAGCGCCCGGCAGCACAGGGTATCCTGCCAGGGTACGGTCAGGCCTTCCGGAATCTGCAGCTTGTCCTTGTTGTTGGCAAAGCTGACGTACTGGGTCTGCAAATCCAGATCTATGCTGGTGAGATAGGTAGACTCCATCCCCGTTACGCTGCCCAGCATATCGAGAATGGGACGCACCAATTGTTCTATCGTCTGCGCCGTTGATAGCGAGGAGGACAGCTGTGTAAAGATGAGATCCATGCAATCACTCTGCCTCCGACATCCGCGTGGTACAGAGCGAGTATAGGAAACAGTTTGGCATTTTGCATTTTGCATATACTGCAACGCCCGCTTGCCGAGGGGGCGTTGCAGTATATGCAAAACCTCATCCTGCCAATATGGAGTTTTACACGATCAGCCCAGCACTGAGCAGCTTACCGACCACAGCGCATGCGGTGAGTCGGTCGGGCGGTAGGGATTGCTGTTTGGCATGAAATGTTCAAACTGGTATTTCAGAAACTGCTCGATTTTGTACTCCATATCCTCCAGTTCAAAACGCACGCCATCTTCGATCACGTCATGTTCTATCCGGATGAAAACGATATACCGCATGCCGGCCTGATCGGCATTTGCTTCGACAGGCCAGCTCACATTGAACAACCAGGTGCGATGACCGTTGCCATACCCGATCACACTGGCTGCCGGAGGCATGTGTTTTGCAATTACATTTGTAATCGTTTTATACATAACATGGCGCAATTTAAATGTGTTTTGTTAATTATTAGCACTATGTCATTGCACTGTCAAAATCCGCCCGCTACATACATCTACTCCGCAGCTTTTGATTCAACTCCATACTTTCATGACAATGGAAATATGGAATTATAAAACGCTGCCCATATCCTTACTGCTCCAGGGCATGAGCCCCACCTCGCCATCCTTCGCCTGCTGGTGGAGCCAGTTCCGAAGGCATGAACGCAATTGCCAGCGGCGAGCAACCGGGCATTCCCAATACCACCCGACCTTTCCACCTGACCCATCTGGGCCGTATCGGCGTGCCAGTCAAGCTGCTGGTGGTCAAGGAAGTGAATGCATCTCGCAGCTGGCATAAAAACCCCGCATGGCTGAGGAGAACCGCACACCAGCCTTACATGATGCTGCTGGAGGTGTTTGACCCGACAAATCCAGGCCTGCGCGTCAACTCCAGCAGCGTCATCATCAGCGCTGATGCTACGCCCTGACTGGTGTAAATAGCAGCTCTTCGTCCAGGATCAGACCTGGTGAGCTGCTCCGGTCACTGGATCGGCCTATGGCATGATTTCGACATACTCATACACTTCGCAATCACGCACTTGCTTGCGCACCTCCAGGCTGGCGGTGTCGAACCAGTCTTGGGGATTCTGCCTGTCGATTTCCTGCCCCATGAAGCGTAGCAGTTCGCAAATCGGCTCAACCACATTGCTGCGATACCGGGCATCGCCTTTCTCATACCCCAGGTGCAGGTTCTTCATGCAGTTGCCCCGGCACCAGCTGAAGGCTTCACACCCCTGGCACGGCATGGCGGCGGTGTGCTGCAAGGGACTGTGACGCAAGCTGTTGTTCTTGATATCGCCCATTTTCATGTTTGGTAAATACATCATGTCAGGACAGGGATAGATCTCCCCGTTCGGCATGATATTAAGCAGATGGGTGGAAACGCGGCATTGGGTACGGCCTGCGTATAACTCCTGGGCGCGGTCGGGAAACAACTTGTTGCGGACGATGCCCATCACCGGAATCAAGGGATAGAGCCGGGACGGGGTGGCAAAGAAGCGCGTGATCAGCTGGGTGACTACCGCCTTGCGCTTGTCGATCGAATCACCCGCATACATTTCATCGGCGACAAATTGCCAGTAGAGATAATCAAATGGAGAGTCGTCGCCAAGGAGCTGGTCCAGCTCCTCAAAGCTGGTATCGGCATTACCCCAGGTAACACGGGCAGTGAGGCTGCCACCCAATTGCTTGCGCACCCGGGCAAGATTGCGCAGCACCTGGCGGTAGATGCCACGGCCACGGTAGCCGTCGGTAATGGCTTCGCCGCCATCAATGGACACCAGGACATTGGATAGGCGGGCCAGCGCCCATGGCGGCACATCGTCCAGCAAGGTGCCATTGGTTTGCAGCTGATAACGGAAATGGGGAAAACGCTGCATCACCTCCAGCACCAGCTTCATATTGAGCGTGGGCTCCCCTCCGTAGAAGGTTACGTAAACATCTTTGCCAAGCAAGTGTGTATCAATAAAAGCCGCCAGCTGATCGACATCATATTCAAGCTCGGTTTGCGAGCCCAGTACATCGCCAACGCCCAGCGAGCAGTAAGTACATTTGAGATTACATTTCAGCGTGGTGAGTAGTTGTAGCTCAACACGTGCGCCGATGATGGGCGGCTCTGCGCCGGCTTTGGGAGGGCAGGAATCATGAAAGTGGATTGGAAAGGTCTGTGGCATTGCTGCGGTCATCGGAATACTCCGTGGTGGAAAACCGGCAATACTGTCGCCACGATGCGATCTGCACCTTGATCTGCACCAAGCGTGCTGTGCAAACGCCCCCGATCAGGCGTTGAATTGCGCAAGAAACAGCAGATTGCGTGTTTTATCGCGCGATCGTGCCCAGCCGCAAAAAAGGGAAGAAATCCTCCACCAAGACATTGACGTGGCAGCTGCCGCAGCACAAGGCGCATGCCTGTCACTGGCGAAAACGCTTCATGACATTTTGATTTCTCGGATTTCGATTCCCAATGCACGCCCCAGTCCTGCCGACGGCACCAGCAGGTCAGCCAGGGTATGGCGTGACAATTCGGTGTAGAAAGCCTCCTGAGCCGCTTGCAGCACACTCATGAGGCGGCATACCGAGGCGATGCGGCACTGAGAGTGCTGCGGGTCGAAACACTCGACCATTACGTTGTCGGTTTCAGCTGCCCGCACCAATTTGCCCAAGTTGACTTGGCGTGGCTCCTCGGTCAGGCGGACGCCCCCTCCTTTACCGCGCACCGTCACCAGGTAGCCATGCTGGCCGAGAAAAAACACGACTTTGGTCAGATGACTGGCAGAAATGTTATATGCCTGGGCTATCTCATTGATAGTCACCAAGCGATTGCCCGCTAGTGCGCTGTACATCATCACACGCAAGCAGTAGTCGGTAAAAGCCGTCAGTCGCACGATCGGAAGGATTCCATGGGATTGTTCACATCAGCACACATGCAGATGGATCGGGTATTCATTTTAACCTGATGGCTTCCTGCCGGTAGCCATGCCCACTACATTTCACTGCCCTTCCATGCCTTGTCGCGCAGCAAATCCATTCCGCGCTTGACCCGCATCAAGCCAATCAAGGATATCCATAAGATTCATTTACTATGAATGTTATGTCCTATAAGATTCATTTCACACGAATCTTATAGAGCAAGGAGCTTTCCTGCATGGCTTTCATTGTCAAAAACAACATCCAGTGGGTTGGCAAACAAGACTGGGAGCTGCGCGAATTTCATGGCAGCGAATACAGCACTCACCGCGGCTCCAGCTATAACAGCTACTTGATTAAAGAAGAAAAAATTGCCCTGATCGATACCGTCTGGGCTCCATATGCCGAAGAATTTGTTGCCAACCTAGCCAAGGAAGTTGACCTGGCAGCCATCGACTACATCATCGCCAACCATGGCGAGATCGACCATAGCGGTGCCCTGCCGGCACTGATGGCGCGCATTCCGGATACACCGATCTACTGTACTGCCAATGGTGAAAAATCCCTGCGCGGCCATTATCACCAGGACTGGAATTTCCAGATCGTCAAAACCGGAGACAGTCTGGACCTGGGCAACGGCAAGCAACTGGTGTTTGTCGAAATGCCGATGCTGCATTGGCCAGACAGCATGGCCACCTACTTGACCGACGACGCCGTGCTGTTCAGCAACGATGCCTTCGGCCAGCACTACGCCAGCGCCCAAATGTTTAACGACCAGTGCGATCCGGTCGAGCTGCAAGAAGAGTGCATCAAGTATTACGCCAATATTCTTACCCCATTCAGCCCACTGGTGACCCAGAAGATTCATGAGGTTCTGGAACTGAACCTGCCGATCGACATGATCGCCACCAGCCACGGCATCATCTGGCGCGATAACCCCACCCAGATTGTCGAGCAATACCTGAAATGGGCTGACGATTACCAGGAGAACCAGATCACCCTGGTCTACGACACCATGTGGAACGGTACCCGCATGATGGCCGAAGCAATTGCACAAGGCATACGCAAAGCGGACCAGGAGGTTGTGATCAAGCTGTTCAATCTGTCCAACAGTGACAAGAACGACGTTCTGACCCACGTATTCAAGTCCAAGGCCATTTTGGTTGGCAGCCCTACCGTCAACAATGTGATGTTGCCGCATGTTGCCGCCCTGCTTGAGGAAATGACCGGCTTACGCTTCAAGAACAAGGCAGCTGCATCTTTTGGTACCCACGGCTGGAGTGGCGGCGCGGTGGAACGTATTGCCAGGCGCCTGGACGATGCCGGTTTTCGTGTGCTCAACCCCGGAATCACTGCCGAATGGCGCCCTACTGACGATGCCCTCACCCAGGGCGTGCGCTTTGGCGAGACGTTCATCGAGCAATTGGGTAGTCCTGGGCAGAGTACGGCGAATACCGCTGGCACTTGCTCGGGCAGCGACAAGATGCGCTGCAAGACTTGCTCGTGGACTTATGACCCGCAACAGGGTGAAGTCGCTCAGGGTGTTGCTGCTGGCACGGCCTGGCAGGACGTACCAGAAACCTTTCTTTGCCCGGTGTGCTTCATGGGCAAAAGCGACTTTGTCCCCGTATAAGGCCCCCATCCAGGAGAAATTCGATGAAAATGCCTCTCGTTATTATTGGTAGCGGCCATGCCGGCTACACCCTGGCCAGGGCCTTCCGTCAACACGATACAAGCACACCGGTGGTTGTGCTTACCGAGGATGGCGGCGAGTACTACTCCAAGCCACAGTTGAGCCACGGATTCGGTCACCAGACCAGTGCCGCACAGCTGATCCAGAACAGTGCCACCGGCATGGCTGCCGAACTGAAGATCATGGTGAGGCCACATACCCAGGTCACTGCGATTGATTTTGCAGCCCAAAAAATCACTGCGGGAGCAGCGCAAATCCCGTACAGCGACCTCGTTCTGGCAGTAGGTGCCAAGCCATTCGTGCCACCCATTGAAGGTGACGGTGCACAAGATATCCTGACGCTGAACAATCTGGAGCAATACCGGCGCTACTTCGACACCCTCAACCGGAGTGAGCATGTACTCGTTATCGGGGGCGGCCTTGTCGGCACGGAAATCGCTCACGATATCGCACAACACAAGCGTGTCACCCTGGTAGATATCGGCAGCCGCCTGCTTGAGCGGCTGGTGCCCGAGCCTGTCAGCCAGCGCCTGCACAGTGTCATGGACCAAGTCACATTACACTTTGGCACCGTCGTGGCGCGGATAGACAAGATGGCAAAGGGCTACAGCGTGACAATGGCTGACGGGGTGAAACTCACGGTAGACGCCATCATCTGCACGGCGGGCCTTAAGCCGCGGCTCGATCTGACAGCGGGGCTGGAAATACAGCGCGGCATCGTCGTCGATAGCTATCTGCGTACCTCACAAGCTCATGTCTACGCCCTTGGTGATTGTGCCGAAATCGAGGGGCAGATCCTCCCCTACCTGCAGCCAATCACACTATCTGCCAATGCATTGGCCAGTACCCTGGCCGGTAAACCGACGCCCGTGCATTTTGGTCCCCTGCCGGTGGCAGTAAAGACGCCACGCTACCCCATCCAGCTGGCTGGGCTTACACAGGGCAGCAACCTGGATTGGCAGATAAACGAAGGTGATGATGGGCTGACGGCTCTCGCCCATCGTGATAACAAGCTGGTTGGCTACGTAACCACCGGCAGCCGTAACGGTTTCAGCCTGTTGCCCACCTTGATACGCTAGGGTACTTTGCCATTGCCCATGTTCATGTGACTCCTGCGGCCTCATTCAGACTGAGCGCTGCCGGAGTAACAGCAAGGCCAACCCGGCAATGGCAGCACCGGCATAAAAGGTTGTCGATGCACCCCAATACTGCCACAGGCAGCCGGCGAGAATGCTTGCCAACAGCATGGCCAGGCCACTGAGCAGATTGAAGACGCCAAATGCCGTCCCCTTCATGTCGCTGGGCGTCGTATCGGCCACCAGGGCAGCCAATATGCCCTGGCTGAACCCCATGTGCAGCCCCCACAGCGCGGCACCTACATAGACGGCACGAACAGACGTAGCCTGACCCAGTGCCAGATCCGCGATCACCAGCAAGCCCAGGCCGTAGCCCAGCAGATGCCGACGGCTGATGCGATCGGATAGCCAGCCCGCAGGATAGGCGGATGCCGTATAAAACACCGACATGACCACCATCACCAGCGGCACCCAACTGCTGCCAACCCCCATCTGCTGGGCACGCAGAATCAGGAAAGCCTCGCTGAAACGAGCCAGGGTGAACACGGCACCAATCAGGACAATCCACCAGTAATCTGCACCAAACCTGCGTAACTGCTCACGACGAATGGGAGAACGGAAGCGCTTTGTACCCTCCTCCTGTACCGGTTCCTTTACTCCGACCACAATCAGCACCATGACCAGTGCTGCCGGCACGACAGCAAACCAGAGTACCTGCTGGATGTCGTTCAGCCACAGCATCAGGACAATGGCCAGGCCAGGCCCCAGAAAGGCACCAACCGTATCCATGGATTGGCGCAGCCCAAAGCAAGCTCCGCGAATTTCTACAGGAGCCACATCCGCCACCAGCGCATCACGGGGGGCTCCCCGAATACCTTTGCCGATACGATCCAGAAAGCGTGCCGCCAGCACTGTCTCCACGGAGTGGGCCAGCGGGAACAATGGCTTGGTCAGGGCGGCCAGACCATAGCCCAGCAGCAACAGGCCTTTGCGCTTGCCGATGTAATCGCTGAGCGCGCCGGAAAACACTTTCACAATCAGGGCAGTGGCTTCGGCAATGCCCTCGATGACGCCGATAGACAGTACGCTAGCCCCCAGTGTGCTTGCCAGGAAAACCGGGAGCAGGCTATGAACCAGCTCCGACGACAGATCCATGCACAGGCTGACAAATCCCAGCGCCCATACCATCCGGGGAATGGCAGGCAAGACCGTTTTTGGTGTGGTGACCGGACTTTCCATCTGTGTCCTTAATGCGGGTTGATGGTAACGGCGAGGAGTGCGACCAGCTTGGACGATGCAAACCGTTCGGCTTACTTCATCAGCAACAGCCAACAGATTCTGGCATAGATTTTTTCCATAACAATGTCCAGCCGTATGTCATATTTGCGATAATGCAAAAACTGCATGAGCAGCCAAGCCGTGGAGAGAGCTGGTCGTGCTTTTCCAATCAGCAAAGTTGAATACCTGTTTTACTATTCCGGCAAGAATAGGTATGACAATAGTGGTTTGTCGAACTCGCTTAGCCGCATCCGCATTTAATTTCTTCAGGAAAACATCATGCAAGCCAAAGGTAAATTTGACGTCACCTTAGCCGTACATCCTGCCGCACCTGGCACGGAGGCTGCACAGTTGAACCGGCGGGCCATTCACAAAACATTCCATGGCGACCTGGAGGCAGTAAGTCTGGGCGAAATGCTGGCCAGCAACGGCACCCAGCCCGGTTCGGCAGGCTATGTCGCGCTGGAGCGGGTGGAAGGCCGGCTGGCGGGGCGGGCGGGTAGCTTTGCCTTGATGCACTTCGGGGTGATGGCGCAAGGCCAGCGCTCGCTGACGGTTCAGCTTGTGCCGGACTCCGGTACCGGAGAACTGCAGGGCTTAAGCGGCACAATGGAAATAGACATTCGCGATGGGCAGCATTATTACCAGTTTGAATATCAATTCACGCCGTCTTGAAAGATAGCGCGTGATGCGTGAAACAAGCGTCCCTAAGCGTTTGGTTGCACTGGGCATGGCTGTTCTTGTGCTGCTGGCCATCGCTGTGGTGGCAATCACCTACTTGCTTCCGTCAGTTGCCGCCGCAACCTGCCCCGCCTGTTATGGACTCAAGGAGGTACAGCCTGACATCTATGTGCAGCGGACACTCGGTAAGGTACAACAGGCAGCCATCGTCAGCATGATTGTGGACGCACGGCAGGAACTTACGGATTTTTGGGGGCCGCTGCAAGCAAGGCCAAGAATCCTGGTGTGTTCGGATGTGGATTGCTTTCGCCGCCTTGGTGGTGGCGGGCGACGCGGGATGTCACTGTATGACAAGGTTGCCGTACTATCGCCACGTGGCAGCAATGTCACCATCGCAGCGCACGAACTCTCGATGAACGAGATGCATCACCGCATTGGCATGTGGGCATTCACAACAGAACGGATGCCCATCTGGTTCAATGAAGGGGTTGCCATGTACGCATCCAATGATCTGCGCTACCTGCTGCCAGTCGGGCAGGCCAAGCGCTGCCTGATCTCCTCGTCGGCCGCCATGCCGACGGGCATGCTTGAATGGAATAAAACGGCGCTGACCGACCACCAGCTCTACGCCAAGGCAGCTTGCCGGACCAGCCAGTGGATTGCCACCCATGGTGGTGCGCCTGCGGTAGCAACCCTGGTAGGCAGGATGGCGGCAGGAATGTCATTCGAGGAGGCATCACGATAAGCAGTTGCCAACGATGACAAGCAGATTGCAGCGCGGATTATTGATTGATTGCCACAGGGTTTATCAGAAACTTTGATGTCTGCTTTCGATACCAAAACCACTATTTTGCTTCTGTATGCACCGAGCTTTTCGGCAGAACTGCCATCTATCAACCAGAAACACCAGAAGAGCGTCGGTCGAAACAGACGACAGCAAGCATTGGCGACCATGTTGCCTACCCTTTTGCAGTTATCAGGAAGTGTCCAGAGAAGCAGGGGCGATCCACGACCCTTTGCATGCCTGATGGAAAATGGCTGCATTCACATTGCAAATGGCCACAAAAGTCTTTAACAAACAAAGGCTTTTACGATGCATGCTATCGCATCGGGTAAGATGGACTCTTCATGCGGAAGGAGACCCCTCCATGGCGTCGCAAGCTATGCTGAAGCTACAACTGGCTCCTCGTTACAATGCGGCTTTTCGTCGCTTGATCGAAGCAAGTGCTGCGATTGCTGGCACCCGGACCACACAGATCCGAGAGTATTACGACACACCAGCCATGGCGCTGAATCAGCAGGGCATTGCCCTATGCCTGCAACAGACCGCTGGCGAATGGCAACAGTTATTGTTGCAGACCGGCCCTGAGCGTGATGGCCTGCATCACCAACGTGAGCTGTCCATTGCCATACCAGACCCTGCATTGAAAATTGAGCAATTTCCCCACGGCAAAGCAAGACGCTTTCTGTCCAAGAAAAGCATTTCCTCAACACTGCAGCCCATCTTTACCGTCAGCCTGAAGCATGATTGTTGGGTTCTGCGCGATGAGCAGGACAATCTGCTGGAAATCTGTCTGGAACGGGGGAAGCTCAAAGGGATAGGCTGGTCAGAGCAGATCAATACCGTCAACATCACGCTGAAACAGGGCAAAAATGCCGCACTGTTTGCATTCGCACTCAGACTTGCCGATAAGCTGCCTGTGTGTCCAACGCTGCAGGACACGGTAGCAAAAGGCTGCATGCAGGCCGCTGGCAATGCCGGGCTGCCCGTCGGTGCAAGGCTACCGGCCCTGTCACCAGACATGAGCTTGCAGCAGGTACTGCAGCTACTTGTTCAAGAGATATTGCGCCACCTGCAAGGTAATGTGCCTGGTGTACTCCGCGGCGAGGAGATGGAGTATGTCCATCAGGCACGCGTGGCACTGCGTCGTCTGCGAACCGTGCTGGCTGCCTTTGCGGCCATTCTGCCGCCGGACAGCAGGCATGTGATCACGCTGGATGTGCAGTGGCTGAGTAACAGCCTGGGGCAGTTGCGGGATGTGGATGTTTTCCTGACGGAAACATTACCGACTATCGAAACCACAATGTACCCGATGGCTGACTTTGCAACCCTGTATGCGGCATTGCAGAGTCACCGTGCACACTGCCGGGATAGTGTTCACGCAGCGTTGTGCTCACCACGCTACGGCACGCTGCTGTTGCGCCTGCTGGCCTGCCTGCACACCAATACAGCAAGGTCGCCAATCAAGCTGCGTCAGCTGGCTGGACATGCACTGAGCAGACCTTGGAAATCACTGATTAGCCTTGCCGGACAATGGGAGACGCTGAGTCAGGTGCAGCGCCATGACCTGCGCAAGCGGGCAAAGAGGCTGCGCTACACCTTGGAATTTTTTTCACCACCCTTGCCTCACAAGGCGGTGCTGCGCACACTCAAACAGTTGCACTGTTTGCAGTTGGTGCTAGGGAAAATGAACGACAGCGCAGTTGCGCTTACCTTGCTGGCTCGGCTGGGAGAGGACAATGCTGAGCTGGCAAACTCTGTGGGGCTGGTAGCAGGCTGGCTGGCATATGAGGCCCATTGCAAGCTTGAAAAGCAGGCTCAAGTCATAAAAAAATTGAGCCACATGCCGACATGCTGGTGAAGTACAAGCATGTGCATCATACGTAAAACAGGTTGCAATCCTCCCTGGACCACCCTTTCTGTGCAATGATCATTTTGCTGCGATGAAATATGGAGTTTCTGAATGAATGCTGCCAAAAAAATCCGCTTGCTGATCGATTCGGGAGAGAGTCCTGAGCAAGTGCAAGTCTTGAAAGAGATGGCCATTGCCTTGCAAATGAAGGACAACTTCAGCATCGACAGGCTATACCAGATTGACCAACGCTATTTTGATCTGGCCATGGATCTGCTCAAGGAGTGGCGCTTCGACCATCACATTGCGTCACGCAGCAAGCTGATTGACATGCTGATTTCCTCAGCCATGCCGGCAGTACTTGCCATAAACAATGAATCTGAACCAGCCCGTTGAACCCGGCGACACCCGGCCTGCAAAGGAGGCAATGTGTGCCGACGATGTATCCTATCGCGGGCGGAATATCCGGATCTTTGCCATCTACCACGCAGGCGAAGGCAAATGGGAGGGATGGTCGGGTATCAGCTTTACGGAAGCTGACCATTTCATTGGCAGCTACTCGGGGCTGCTGGACTTGCGTGCGACCAAAGAGGGGGCATTGGCGATGGCACTCTATGTGGCCATGGCATGGCTGGATGCATTCGAACTGGGCTTGGTATCTTCCATGTCCGGCAACGCATTGGTCGAGCATGCAGTCTGATCGCCCGCATAGCCAGTAAACTGTTGAGCCAAAAAAAACCCCTGCTTACAGGGGCATAGCCAGTCAGAGAGAGGCCACAACAGGTTTAATCAAGGCGACGACAGCTTATATGGCCAATATGACGCGAATATTATCGAGTGCGGCAAGCAGGCTATCGCCCGGCACGTTATGACGGGGCTGATCTGCTGCCTTCCGGATAAATCCGTTTACCAAACTCGATAAGTACTGTCTGCTCATAGGCATCGAGCGTGTCCGCAATAGAAGTAACAACCTTTGCATACGCTAGATGCCAGTCATGGATGTACTCCAAGAGCCCGACACGGAGACTTCCAACGCTCCTTCAACCCGAACCAGGAAGCCCCGTAATCATGACTGACAAAGTGTCTGCACCCTTTATCATCGAGCGTCGCTTCGCTGCGCCACGCGAACTTGTGTACGCCGCGCTGACTGAAGCCAAGCATCTGGCCGCGTGGATGAGCCCTCCGGGAATGGAAATGTCCCACTGCACTGTGGATGCACGTGTTGGCGGCGTTTTTCACTACGCAATGAAACCAAGCGGTATACCGGACGCCCCAGTGATGTGGGGCAAGTGGACGTTCCGAGAGTTGACGCCGCCCGAGCGGATTGTGGTTGTCGTACAGTTCAGCGATGCCGATGGCGGAGTGACGCGGCACCCGTTGGCCGCAGAGTGGCCGCCGTATACGCTATCGACAACCACCATCAGCGATGTCGAGGGTGGCACATTAATGCATCTTGAGTGGCGAGCACTGGATGCCAGTGAAACCGAAGAAGCCGTCTTCGATGCGTCCCACGCCAGCATGTCTCAAGGCTGGGGGGGCGCAATGGACGCACTCGACAAATACCTCACGCAGCAACAAGCCGATCGCTGAACCGAGAGACAAAAAAGAAGCGCACATTAGGTGCGCTTCTTTCGTTTATGACGATGAAAAAGCGTTAGTGCCATCCAGTAATCAACGGTTTCGCCACCCATCGCCAGCTCACGCGAACCGGCTGGTGGAACATATGACTGAGGCTCGTTCGTGACGCGCCGTCAGGGCCAAGCAACATCAGAAAACCGCTCGGGATCGAAGGTGGGTGTTGCTCAAATCAGAAAGCCGACCCTGGGCTTTTATGCAAAGAAAATGGCTACGTTTATCCCAGTAAAGGATGCGCAGCGATGGGGTGGCGCAGGACCAGCAAGGCCGTCGACCTGCAGTTGACCGGCGGATAGCGCCAACAGATTATCGGCCAACTCAGTGGTTGTTTACTTCTTCTCGCTGGAATCCGTCCCCTGGTCATCACGCTGTGCTCCAAATATCGTGGATGCTTCGGCGCGAATCAGGTCGATAAAACGGCGCAGCCGGGCTGGATAAAAACGGGCGTAAGGATAGACCAGACTGACCGGTAGTGGTGCTGCTTGCCACTTGGGAGCCAACTGGATTAACTGCCCTTGCGCCAGGTACTCGCTCATTACCCAGCGAGAACCGATACCGACACCCACACCCTGCAATGCCGCACTGCGCAAGGCATAGAGGCTGTCAGTACTAAAGCGCGGCCTTATCTGGATACGCTTGCTTTTGCCGGTCTCGGCATGTGTCAACAATACTTCATTGCGATAAAAGGTACGCAGAGCCAGCCAGGGAAGAGCGGCCAGATCGGTAGCATCTTGCGGTAAGGGCTGGCCATCAAGCAGAGAAGGTGCTGCCACCACAATGCGTGGGACTTCCGCCAGTGGAAGGGCAACCAGTCCTGGGTCAGTCACTTCGCCCACCTGAATGGCACAATCGATACCGGCGGCGATGTAATCCTGAATGGCACGGTCATCATGCAGTAACCACTCCACAGACATCCCCGCGTGTTGCTGCAGATAGTGCGCCAACGGGCCGATCAACCGTTCCTGGCCGAAGGCATGCGGCACGATCACGCGCAGAACGCCCGCGGGTTCCTCTCGTGCACCTTTCAGTTCTGACTCGAACCTAGCCCAACCGGCCAGCAGATCCTTGGCACGTTCATAACAGTGCTCGCCGTCCTGGGTTAAGCGCATGGTATGTGTGGTGCGCTGGAGCAAGCGCAAACCCAAGGAGCGCTCCAGCATTTGCAGCCGACGGCTGACGGTGGGTTGGGTCGTCCCCAGCAGTACAGCGGCAGCAGACAGGCTGCCCGCCTCGACGATTTTGAGAAAGGTCAGCATCAACTCAATGCGCTCACCCGTACCCGCTTGCAGCGGCATGGCCATACGTAGCGGCGTGTTCGGGTCTTGATTGTCTTGCATCTATCTGGTTCTGAACTTGTTTATGTGTTGTACGTATAACAGATCTTCCATCTGGCCGCCTACACATACACGCAACACACAGCCATGATGTGGCCGTTATCTCTTAATCAATGAGGCTGCATATGTCATCCACAAAAGTCCTGCCGCACGCTGCGCTGCCTGTGGCTAACAAGGCCACGGATCAATCCTTGTCACGCTCCCGTATATGGCTAATGGCAGCAGGAGCCGGGCTGTCGGTGGCTTCTCTTTATTACAGCCAGCCCATGCTGGGTGTGCTGGCTGGCGATATCGGTGCTTCGGGTCAGGCGACCGGCCTGGTACCTACCCTGACCCAACTGGGATACGCCCTGGGCATTCTCCTGCTTGCCCCCTTGGGTGATCGACATGATCGGCGCAGCATCATGCTTGTCAAAGCAGCATTGCTGGTTCTGGCCCTGCTACTTGCTGGGCTATCACCTTCGCTGTCCATACTGCTGCCTGCCTCCTTCTTGATTGGACTGAGTGCAACGCTGGCACAAGATATCGTGCCAGCTGCAGCCACACTGGCAGCAGAAGAGCAGCGCGGTAAAGTGGTTGGCACCGTAATGACCGGCTTATTGACTGGAATCCTGCTGTCACGTGTCATCAGTGGCTTGGTGGCTGAACAATATGGCTGGCGGGCCATGTTCTTCATTGCCGCAGCGACCATTCTGCTGACCGGTCTGGCTATCCGCCGCTACCTGCCACGCTTTCAGCCCAGCACGACGCTCCCTTATCTATCCTTGCTGGGCTCATTGTTCACCTTGTGGCGCAAGCATGATGCCTTGCGCCGTGCAGCAATCGCTCAGGGCTTGCTATCGGTTGGTTTCAGCGCATTCTGGTCCACGTTGGCCATCATGTTGCACAACAGTCCTTTTCATATGGGCAGTGCCGCCGCGGGAACGTTTGGCCTGGCCGGTGCAGCAGGTGCCTTGGCTGCGCCACTGGCAGGGCATCTTGCAGATCGACGAGGGCCTGAGATCGTCACGCGTGCTGGTGCAGCGCTTGCCACCCTTGCCTTTGTAATGCTTAGTCTGGCCCCCTTATGGTCAATGAGTGTACAGCTTGTACTGCTAGCGCTAGGGGCGGTGCTGTTCGACCTTGGCGTGCAAGCCAGCCTGATCGCGCACCAGGCGGTGATCTACCGCATTGATCCGGCAGCGCGTAGCAGACTGAATGCCATGCTGTTTGTCTGCATGTTTATCGGCATGTCGCTAGGGTCGGTACTCGCCAGCCTGCTTCTTGGAAGTTATGGCTGGAGTGCAGTGACGGCATTGGCTGCCATCGCCTCATTGCTGGCCTTGGTCGTGAGATGTTTGAAACCTACCGGTAACTGAACACATTATGTAGCCGGACTCGCTTTCTGGAGATGGCGAGGCCGGGATCCGGGTGTGTACTGAATGTTGTGTAAACGGACATTTAGCAGGAAGCTGCCCCCTTTACCTCGACGGTATCCCCGTGAAGGTACGTGAGGGGGCTGTACGCATGAAAGCCGTCTATCTCGCCATTGGTATCACCCTGGCTGGAGAGAAGGAAGTGCTGGGCATATGGCTGGCTCAGACGGAGGGAACCAAGCTCTGGCTTCAGGTCGTGACCGCGCTGCGTAACCGGGGCGTACAGGACATTTTCATCACCTGCGTCGATGGCCTGAAGGGTTTCCCGTAACCATTCCGTTTGAAGAACGCATTCCACAGGCGTAACCCAAGCCCCGTTTACACAAAAATTCGGACAGGCCAGTCACGAAACTTTGACAGGCAGGTTGCCAAACTTCAAATCCGAGCCGCGATTCTGAATCGTTTTACGGCCTTGGGTGCGCCGCAAACGGTCCGTATGGGATAAGTCCGTCAAGGGATCAGATAACTCGGCTTTAACTGATTTGGCAACAAAGCCTCCAACATAAGCAAAGTGCAGGCTAGTCATCCCCAAGGAACCGCGTGCATATGCCGGCATCGTCAATGGGAGTGATCTGGGGTACAAAGGATTGAAGAAAATGCGTTATTTCTTCGGCGGGTATCGGTTTGCTGACCAGATAACCCTGCATGACATCACAACCTAGCGAGCGCAAGTAACGGGCTTGATCAGCCTCCTCAACCCCCTCCGCAATCACTTCAAGACCGAGGCTATGACCAAGCGCGATCACTGCCTTGACAATGGAGGCATTGCCACTATTTTTTGTCATGTTACGTACAAAAGAAATATCGATTTTCAGCTTGTGGACTTCCAGCTGCTGCAGGTAAGCCAGTGATGAATAACCTGTCCCGAAATCGTCAATAGAAAGACGAACCCCAAGCGCCTTGAGATCGGCAATCACCTTGAAAGAGCGATCACGATCGGCCATGACAGAGCTCTCCGTGATTTCCAACTCCAGCTGCTCTGGAGAAACTCCACTCTCACTCAGCGCCTGACAAACCACGCCAAGTAAATCTCCACGGCAGAGTTGATCTGCAGAAACGTTAACCGCAGTTTGCCTAGGTGCCAGACCGGCATCAATCCACAACCTGATCTGGCGACAGACAGATTTCAGAACCCAATTTCCCAGCTGGACGATCAGCCCGCATTCTTCTGCCAGAGGAATGAAAGTAGTCGGTGCCACCATCCCGCGTGTTGGATGCTGCCAGCGCGCCAATGCTTCCACACCAATAATTTGACCGCTAGTCAAATCGATCTGAGGCTGATAGTGCAGAGACAATTCACCTTGACTCAACGCATGGCGCAAATCAGCCTCCAAAGACAGGCGCTCCTTGGCACGCGTTGTCATTCCTGGTGATGAAAAACGCAGATTACCACGCCCCTGCATCTTGGCTTCATGCAACGCCGCATCGGCATTGCTTTGCAGGGCTTCCGCCGTGACGCCATCTGCTGGATAAAGCGCGACCCCTGCACTTGCTCCGATATAGACACTCTGCCCATCGAGTTGGTGCGCCTGGCCCAATGCGTCGAGCAGGTGATGAGCGATAAGATCGATGCCTGGAGCATTGGCATCGCACGCGATGATGATATTGAACTCGTCGCCACCAATGCGAGCAACTGCCTCAACACCCGGCAACAACGTACGCAACTGGTTAGCGACTTCAATCAACAAGCGGTCGCCCGCTCCGTGTCCGAGGCTTTCATTGATTGTCTTGAAATTATCGAGATCGATAATGAGAAGTGCAAATTCCGACTGCGTGTATTCAGCCTGGCGAATTGCCTGATCCAGCATTTCTGAGAACAAAGCCCGATTTGGCAAACCAGTCAGAGGATCACGATGAGTATAGAAATCAAGTTTTTGTTCCGCATGGCGGCGTTGGGTAATATCGCAATACGACCCCCGCAGCCCGAGCATCTCACCAGCATCGTTAAAAACCGGTCGGGCAACATGTTCGACCCAGCGCTCACCACCATCTTTCCGGCAAATACGCAGGATCAGTGGAACATCCACCTCAACATGCCCTCCCCCCGGACCATAGGTTATCCAGGCATTCAGATCATCAGCATGGATGACACGCTCCATCAAGCGGGCATCGGAAAAAAACTCGGCGGGGGCATAGCCCGATACCGTTTCGCAGGCGGGTGAGACATAACGAAAACTACCATCCTGCGCCAGCCAGTATTCCCAGTTTGGGGAGTATTCAGCCAGGATGCGGTATTTTTCTTCGCTCTGCTCAAGCAAGGCCGTCCTCTGCGCCACCTGCTCCTCAAGAAAACGACGCAGGCGGGATAGCTCCAGATGCGTACGCAGCCGGGCTCGCACCTCATCGATATCGAAAGGCTTGGTAATGTAGTCGGCAGCCCCCACGCTAAAACCTTTGACTTTCTCCTGCGTTGCGTCGGCCACGGTTACGAAAATGACCGGAGTACGATTGCCAATCGTGGTCATTTTTATCCGCTGGCATGTCTCATAGCCATCCATCTCTGGCATAACGACATCAAGTAGAACAAGATCAGGCGGCGTTTCTCCGTCAATCAACTTGAGCGCCTTGATACCACTATTGGCCACCATAATCCGGTAATCATCTTTAAGTGCCTCAAGCAGCTCATGGATATTTTCCGGAATATCATCGACAACAAGCAGGGTGGGTGGTTGCGCGGAGTCGCAATGTTCAACAATATTGAAACGTAGCGACTCATGGCGATATCGCTGCAGCTCAAGTTGCGTTCGCAGGCGGAGTTTCAATAGCTCAGGATTGACTGGCTTGGTAATGTAATCAGCAACGCCAAGTTTGAGACCACGCGCTTCATCGGTCACGTCTGCTAAGGCGGTAACGAAGATGACCGGAATATTCTCCGTTTCTGGACTCGATTTCAAATGAGACAAGACCGAATAGCCATCCATTCCCGGCATCTTGACATCAAGCAGAATAATTTGTGGCGCGGGCTGTCGACGAGCCAACAAAAGAGCCTTTTCACCGCTTGTTGCGGCGCTGATCGCATACTCATCTCGCAGAATATTCATCAAGACATGCAGATTCTCATGCACATCATCGACAATCAAAATACGCGGTCGTTCTTGGGCAGATTCGTTCATGGTCATATCCAGCTCAGACACTCGGCTTCAAGCGATCACACAAGATTTTTATCAATTCCTGTGCTTCATCAATGGAAAATTCATCGACTTTTGCCGCGATTTCATTCATTGCAATTTCGATGTCATCGCCGATCACACCAGATCTCAATTCCATCAGCAGCCCTTCTGCCGCCCCCAGATCTGCATCGAGCAACTTCCGCAAACGCTCCAGACGCTCTAAAACTTCAGCCACACTAAGCGGAGTACGTCTCATCACCGCTGGTGGTTCGGTGACGGTCAAACGATCAATATCAGCAATCACCTGTTGCAGAAAGTTGCTCATTTCTTGCAATTTGGCTTCTTCCGGCACATTGCCCTGTTTGAGCAAGGTACCGATTTCACTAATTTTTTCATACAACAGCCCGGCACCGATATTGCCGGTTACCCCCTTCAAGGCATGACAATACTCCTGAGCACCCTCAAAATCCTGCTGACTGATCAAGCGCTGCAGTTCGCTATCAGCGTTCGGGTAATGTTCGCGGAACCGGCGCAGTTGCTTACGATAAGCCTCGACCTTTCCACCTATACGGCGCACACCCTCGAGCGTATCGATGCTGGTTAGCGCCAACAAATCTTCGGGAAACCCAGGCTGCTCAGCAGCGACACGCTTCCGCGACCGTATCATCCGTTTATCCTCGGGGACGTGCACGCACTTGGCCAGTGCGGCCAGCAACTGCGCAGGAGCAATCGGCTTGGTCACATGGTCATTCATGCCGGCCTCCCGGCTTTTCTCGGCATCATGGGCCATCGCCAAAGCTGTCATGGCGATGATAGGCAAACTGGAGAATCGTTCACCCGACAGCGCCCTGATGGCGCGCGCTGCCTTCAAACCATCCATGACGGGCATCTGGATATCCATCAACACCGCGTCGTAAGTCCTCTGCTGGACTTTGTCCACAGCTTGCTGACCATTCACGGCCTCGTCGACCTCCATACCCTCGCTGCGCAAGAGCTCGCTGGCGAACTCGCGGTTGATGTCGTTATCCTCGACTAGCAAGATGCTGGCGCCAGCCAAATTGGCAGCCGCTCCCGGATGCGCGGCAATCGGGCCTTGTTCCCGACTGAGCAGCCGGCCTCTACCAAGCACCGAAAGCATGGTATCGAGCAAGGTTGAAGGCGATACAGGCTTAATCAGGAAGCTGCTAACACCAGCCTGTTCCGCCAATTTCATCACATCCTCGCGACCATAAGCGGTGACCATGACAATCTTCGGTTGAGATGTGATGGCCGGGTTGCCATGAATACGTCGCGTCACTTCATCACCATTCATGCCGGGCATCCGCCAATCCATCAGCACGAGATCAAAAGGTTTGTCACTGGCCGCCTCGAGTAAGGCCAGTGCCGATGGCCCACTGGCAGCGACATCGACGTCAAGATGGAAAAACCGCAACATCTCGGCCAGAATTGCGCGAGATACCTCATTATCATCCACAACAAGGACACGCACGCCTTGTAGCAGCGGGCCTACTTGAGCCACCAGCTCGCGCCGATGGCATTGAGCCTTCTCTGCGACTTTGAGTGGGACCGTGAAGCAGATTGTCGTGCCCTTGCCCAGTTGTGAGTCTTCGACCCAGATCCGGCCTCCCATCAGTTCGATGAGCTGCTTACTGATAGCCAGCCCCAGCCCTGTTCCGCCAAAACGGCGCGTGGCGGACTGATCCAACTGAGTGAATTTCTGGAACATCCTTGTCTGCATTTCAGCCGTCATGCCAATGCCGGTATCCCTCACACAAGCCTGTATATTGATTTCTGCATCGCTTGTCGTCAGTGCACGGAAAGCCAGCTCGACTTCGCCATGATCGGTAAATTTGACCGCATTGCCACAGAGGTTAAGTAGTACTTGCCCCAAACGCAGTGGATCACCGATCAATGTCATCGGAATGGCGGGGTCGTAGCGGATCAGGAATTCAATGCCCTTGAGTTCAGCCTGATAGACCAGGGCATCGGTAAGCCGTTCAAGAACGGTATCGAGTCCGAATTCAACCTGATCAATATCGAGCTTACCTGCCTCGATTTTCGAAAAATCAAGAATGTCATTGATAATGCCAAGCAAGGAATGCGCCGCCCCCTGAGCCTTGAGCAGGTAATTCTGCAGTGTCGGTGGCAAATCCGTCTTCAGCGCAAGGTAGAGCATGCCAAGAATTGCATTCATCGGAGTACGAATTTCATGGCTCATATTGGCCAGAAACTGACTTTTAGCCTGATTAGCCTCGTCAGCCGCATTTTTTGCTAGCTGCAACTCCCCTGTTCGCTCAGCTACCGTCTTTTCGAGGTTCAGGTTCATCTCATTGAGTTTGTGCAGCGAATCGGATAAGCGTACCCGCCCATCGTTGAGCGCATCTATCAAATTGCCAAGCTCGTCCCGGTAAGGGTAAATGATCTTCTCGACAGGCTCTTCCCCTACAGAGAACTGCCAGCTGGCAACTTTTCTGGCAACAGCTGTCACGCTATCCGATAGTCGAAAGCGGACGACCCAGGAGAAAATGAGCCACAGGCCGGTAGTGACAATCAATGCATTGAGCAAGACAACCAGAAAGCTGTATTTGACACGATCCCACAGTACCGCAGCACTGGAATAAAGGTTTAGATAACCGATAAGATGACGGTCTCCTTGCAGCCCATGGTGGAACAGCGGAACAACTTCCAGTTTGTACTTATCCGGGAGAAAACGATTGCGCTGCTCCTGAACAGCCGGTACATCACCATCCTTAACTAGACTGTCGCCTTTATCCGTGGCAATCCTTACCCCGGTGACAATGGCATTTTGCCTAATCCCACGCGCAATTGAAGTTAACTGCTCCGAATCCAGCTCCCAGACAGCCCCGGAGACTCCCGGCTCAATCGTACGCCCCAGCGAAGCCAAGTCGTCAGCAATTGTATGACTCACGGTCCAATACTGGACGACCAACTGGACCCCAGTGACGCAGAACGCCAGCAGCAAATACCAAGGCAGCATGGTGTAAAGCAACCGTCTAGCCAGTGTCTGGGTTGCACTCATCGCAGCTTCCTGTTGAAAAACCCAACACCACCAATCGGGATGAAAAAAGTGTGTCGATCAAATATCGTCACCGATTCACACCCTCTGCAGGCCACCACCAGCTCGTATCCGGATGTTGAGCACCGATGGGAAGTGTCGGATTATCGAGCAAGAGCACCTGACGCTTATCTTTTTTCAAACTTGCAATCTCATTTGCATGATAGCTCTCAAACAGCTGGCGAAATGATCCATCTGCCAATGACAATCGGAGACCGCGCTCAATGGTCTTGGCCAATGTCACCTCGTTCTTGTTAACCCAGAAATAGATGGGATAGGGAAAATACAAAGCTTTGGTTTTTTCAATTGCCAGCAGCGGGTAATTCTTTTTGCGCTCATCGAGTTCGCGCTGGGCTTCGTTCAAGCCTCTCGGAAAAGCATCGAAGCGGCTGACCGCAAGCATTTCAAACAAGTTTTCATAATTTGCCGAAGTGGTGACAACAAATCCATTCGCCCGCATGATGGGCAGATCTGCCCATTGGCTGTTGAGGCCGAATATTAATTTCCGGCGTAACGACACTGCATCCATTTTTGCGAGGCGCGCCTGGTCTGCAGCCCTGATGACAAGCAGCCTGAAGCCCACAATACCACGCAAGATATCAATTCGAACGGGCAGCATCTTGCTTTCGCGCTCGGCGTTCGTCCCTAGCGCAATGACATCTATACTCCCCGATTGCAACAAAGATATGCCGCGATTCTGGGTCACATCCTCGGCATAAGGCTCCAAGCGGAATACCCCTTTCTCTGCCTTGACATGTGCAAGAGCCAGCTCGAGAAGTTTCCAGCGATACTCGTAAATCGGCCCGCTTGGGAAATAACGCAACACGGTTTCCCCGGCCATTCCCTGCCCGGCCACACCGAGCCAAAGGCAAATAACCACCGGACATTTTGCTAACCGCACCATTAGCTGCTTAATTGTTGAGAAATTCATGTGCAGTCCTTTTCATGGCAACAAATCAGCACCTGACTCTCAGTTGGAAGCCACAAGAATATTACATTAGCATCCATTCGGCAAACTGCCGCCAAGGGCAACAACTTTCGAATAGGTACAAGATGGAATCCCTCAAATTACGGCCTGAGAGATACACTGTCGCTACAAGCCATTTTGCTCAACAAGTTGTTGTTCATGCCCCAAGTATTTGCTCAGCATGGTCGACAAGGCAGCAATAGATAGCGGCTTGGTAAGAAAGTCATTCATGCCGACTGAACTGGTTTTTTCCTGTTCTTCCACACCGGCATTTGCGGTGCAGGCAATGATGATGGTGGGCGGTCTGGATGGGTGTTCTGCCTCGTAATTACGGATCAGCCGTGCCAGTTGGTAGCCATCGGTATTCGGCATCTGGCAATCGGTCAATAGCAAGCTGTAGTTGCCGTTTTGCCATTTGGCGTAGGCCTCTGCGCCGTCTTCGGCCAGTTCCACCCGATAGCCTAGTTTTTCCAGTTGCCTGGTCGCCAGCTTGCGATTGGTAGGATTATCTTCAGCAAAAAGGATGGGCGGCAGAGCCTGGTCTTGATTACCTAGCAAACCGCCAGAAGCAGGGGTTAGCTGTTGCGCCGGTTCTTCCAGTTCATGAGCATCTGCCACGACCACCACCAGCAACAGTGAGGCACAGCTGCCATGCCCGACCCCACTCTCCAGCGTCACCTCTCCCCCCATCAGCTTGGCCAGACGGCGACAGATGGTCAGCCCCAACCCGGTACCTCCAAAACGACGTGACGTATCGGATTCTGCCTGGGTGAATGGTTGAAACAGCTTGGACAGGCCCTCGGCACTGATGCCGATACCACTGTCTTGCACTTCAAAACGCAAGGTTTGCGAACGGCCTTCTTCCTCCAGCAGCAGCACGCGCAATGCAATCTGGCCGTGTGCAGTAAACTTCACGGCATTGCTGACGAAGTTCTGCAAAATCTGTCGTACGCGCAGGGGGTCGATCACCACCGCAGCGGCTACCCGCGGATCGATTTCAAGTAAAAACTTCAGCCCTTTGCGCTCCGCCGCCTGCGAATACAGGGTATGCACCTGCTCCAGCATCGGTCGCAGCGCAGTCGGCGTCATCACCACCTCAAGCTTGTCGGCCTCGATCTTGGAAAAATCCAAGATATCGTCGATCAGCCTTAGCAGAGTGCGGGCCGACTCCTGAATCGTATCCACCGAGTCCTTCTGCTCCTCATCAAGCGGTGTCATGGCCAGCAGCTCAAGCATGCCCAGCACACCATTCATCGGCGTGCGGATTTCATGGCTCATGGTAGCCAGAAAGGCGCTCTTGGCCTTATTGGCCGAGTTGGCCTGATCACGGGCTTCCAGCAATTCACGCTCGGCTTGTTTTCGCTCGGAAATATCGATACATGCCAGAATCGCCCCCAGCTGGGGTTGATCGGCAAATAAAGTCATCCCTTCAAACAAAACCCATATCGACGCGCCCGTGTTCGTCTTGCACTCAATCTCACAGCCGACCTTGGTCTGGTTTTGCACCATGGCATTCAGCTGGGAGGTCAGTTCAAACCAGCCCTCGTCAGACAGCACCAGTTCCATCAGATGGCGCCCTGGCAATGGTTCTTTGCCGTTATGGAAGATTGCCTCAGCCATCGGGTTGGCACGAATAATCTGCATGCTGGCATTCAGTCGCAACAACCCCACCGGCGAAGCAGAATATATTGCCTCTTCCTCCTGCAATACGGCTCGCAACTGCGCTTCCGAATTAAGGCGGCGATCTTCCTCGTCATAGAAACCCAGAATACTGGCACAGGAACTAACCAGGGGATGGATATCCTTATTGACCAGTTGCGGGTCGGTACCGCGCAAACAGATGAGGGCGTGAATCTGCTCATCCTGCTCTACCGGCAAACTGATCCACGCAGGCTCGTTAGCCAAGACTGACATCAGATAGCTGACAGGATCCAGCTCCTTTCTGATGTTGTCGAGTGATGGAAAATTTTCCGGCCATTGCCCTGCCTGTAAATTGATATTGAGAGATCCATTACTGTTATTGAGCAGCGCCAGCAAGAAACCGTCCGCGGCTAGCGCAAAACGCTTGAATTCGTCCAGCAGACGGCACATGACCTGCTCGCGCGGCCAGCGACACAACATCAGGTTTTCCACATGGGAGATAGCAGACAGCATGTCCAGGTTGCGTTCCAGCGAGCGCTCGGCCAGCCTGCGCTCGTGCTCATCCCTGACAATCAGCAAATACAGCGTATGGGCCGCTCTGTCCTGAAATCGTGTCAGGGTCAGTCCGGCAAAAAAACAGCGCCCGCCACTCTCCATGCCCAAACCCTGCAAATTGATCCCCACCTCCCCCTCGGCAAGCTGCATGACCTGGTCCAAGTCACCCTCCATGCGCAGCAGTTGTGCAATCGGCAAGCCGACAAGCCCCCCTTCCGCGTAGGCAAACATGCGTTCGGCACCAGCCGCTGCATGCTGGATCACCCCTTGGTCGGTAATGGTCATGATGGCATCGTCGGTAGCATCCAGCATGCGCTGCTGCTGATTGAGCGGCTGCAGCACCTTGCGCACCATGAAGTACAACAGGGCCACGCCTAGCGCCAGCAAGAAAATGCCCAGCAGGCTATCGCGCAGTAACAGACGGCGATAGTGCTGTCGGTTCTGCTGGATATGTACCTCAGTCATGTCCATCAAGAGCATGAATGTGTCGCGTGCCGTATCCTGCGTTTGCGCCAACTGCCTTTGCAGCTGGTTCATTGCCAGGGGGTTATTGCCATGCTCCCGTAGAATCTGAGTTTGCTGCTTGGTCTGAATGTTCAGTTGCAACGCGAGTGCAGAAAACTGCTGCAGGCGCTGTGTAAGGCGTGGATCATTGACATAACGGGCATCTGCTCGCAGCTTTTCCAGCAACACGCCGGACAGCTCCAGCCGGGCGCGCAGATCGTCTTCCTCGGTTTCGCTCAGCATGGCATTGAGTTCCGCCCGCAGCACCAGCCCCATCGCGGCAGCACGCAGGCTGCGTGCCACCAACCAACCATCTTGCTTGATCGTATCCAGCTGATTGATGTCTGCGTTACCGCTGAGGTCGATACGGTTGCCGATTTCCACCATCATGGTGCTCAGCGTGCTCTGAACATTGCGTATCGCCAGCTCCAGCGCGTAGCTCAGTGTCTCGTCGCGAACGAAAGACTTGTTCAGCCGGGTATTCACTTCCTTACGCAACCGTTCGAAATTCTGCAATTGCCCTGAAAATTGCACACCATAATGGCGGTCATCCGGCAGTCTCTGGAATGACTGCAAAACTTGCCCGGTCCAGAAATCCGCTCCCTGCTGCAAACGCAACAAGGTGGTGCGTTCCGCATCATCAGGTGCCATGCTGCGGTTCAGCATGAGGCGAGCCTGAATGGACTCACGCCGCAACAGGTCGGCAGTCATGAATAATTGCCTGCTGACATTGTTCAACTGCATCACCTGCTCGGCCTGTTGATAATTAGCCCAGGAGGCGGCCAGCAACTCGGCAATCCACGCTAATTGGATTCCGCCCAGCATGATGACAATCAATACAACGGCCCGACTGATAGACAAAGTCTGCAGTGCTTTGCTGCTTATTTTTTTGCGCATGATCTACTTTCAGTAGTCATCTGGACAATTGAACTTACCTTTCCCACACCGCCGGTGTTTTGCCTGCACATGATTTCCAGGCAATCGACAATGCTTAACCTTAATAAGGTATAGCCATTCCTGAAGAATAATGACGTTTAAATCTAGCGCCCCTAGGCCTCGTGTTTACCCGGCCCTGACATCTCACCAGCCAGGTTGCAGGAGCCCAATTGCCGCAAAGGGTCAACTCTGTTGGAAAGCTGTTTCAGCCAACCAGAACAAGCTGATTTAATAGACTTTTGCCTGCCTTTTGATCAAAACACAGCTTTTTTTAAGGCGAATCAGAGCAGGGGTAGATCGTCCGGCCGCTAAGGCCGAACTACCGCCAACCTGGATGAGAATGTAATCAAGATTTTTTCAGCCACCTATCACTCCCGTTGGGTTTTCTGCTGCGAGCCATGGTGGCTGGTGACATGTCCAGCAGCGAGTTCACCCTGGTTCAAAAAGTGACAACTGCGCTCCAGACAAACAAATACTGGTACATCACCTTGATGCTGAATATCGGTTTGATCCTACCCGCAGGAATACACCCTGGCGTATAAAAATGGGAAAGGCATTGCCCTGATTGACGTACCGGGCGTTGGTGAAATTATCGGCAGGGATCAGGAATACACCGAGCGGTATCAGCGGCTACTCCCGGAACTGGATCTGATCCTGTGGGTGGTCAAAGCCGATGACCGGACACTGGCCATTGATCAGCAGGTGTTCAACAATGAAAACCACGGCTATACACATAATTTCGCCTCCCGGCTAGCCGGATGGGCAGGCGGCCTCATGCAAAAGCCAGTCGTGGAACATCTGCATGGCCGGCGACAGGCTGCGTGATTTCAACCAAGTAAGCCAGTAGCTGCCGGTGCGTACTTCCAATTCAAAAGGTCGCGCCAGCACACCCGACTGCAGCTCACGCTGGAACATCCGTGCTGGAGCCAGCGCGATACCTGCCCCTTGCATCGCTGCTTCTACCATCAAGCGCGAGGAGTCGAAGATCGGGCCACTGATGGTCCATGGTTCCAATCGTGCTACTTCGAACCATTGCATCCATTCTTCGGTACGGTAGGAGCGCAGTAAGGTTTCTCTGGTCAAATCGGCCGGCACGGCAAGCCGCCTGGCAATCTCCGGGGAGCAGAGCACCGAGAGCGGAGCATCGAACAACAAAGCATTCTCGGTGCTTGGCCAACCTCCTTCACCGAAGCGAATTGCAAAATCCAGCCCTTCGGCGGCATGGTCGACCAGATTGTTATTGGTGAGCAGCCGCAGATCCACAAAGGGATGAGCATCGCGAAATAGTTTTAGCCTAGGCATCAGCCAGCCAACGGCGAAGGTGCCGACCACGCCTATGGTCAGCACCTCGCTCATATGACCACCTTCACATTGCTTGAGTACCGCTTCGATACGGTTGAACGCATCGCTCAGCACCGGCAGGATCGCCCTGGCTTCGTCCGTCAGTCCCAAGCCGCGCGGCAGGCGCTTGAATAGCGGGGTGCCAAGCCAGTCTTCCAGCATTCGTACCTGCTGGCTGACGGCTGCTTGGGTAACCTTCAATTCCAGCCCGGCTCGGGTGAAGCTCAGGTGCCGGGCCGAGGCCTCGAATGCCCGGAGAGCATTTAACGGTAAATGTGGGCGCATTGGGCTTATGTATAAGAATTTCTATTGTCTAATACAAATTTTCCTCGCTTGTGGTTGATACGGCAAGACATGAAAATCCTTGGCGCAATCAATACATAAACAAGGCTAATGAGTCGGGGTGGCCTCCCACAAACAAGACGCAAGGAATAAAGTCATGAAATCCAGCATCAGGCGCTTCGCCGCAGTGGTCTGTGCAGTGTTCTGTGCGAGCGCCACCGTCAGTCAGGCGTCCGATATGCCGCAAGATAGAATCAAAGGTTTAGTGGACAAAGCGATCCACACCTTGATGGCCAAAGACGGCATTCCCGGCATGACCGTTGGGGTCACAGTCACGGGGAAGACCTACATATACAACTATGGCGTGGCATCGCTGGAAACGCGCCAGCCAGTCACGCACGACACATTGTTCGAGATTGGCTCAGTGAGCAAGACGTTCACCGCCACGCTGGCCTCTTATGCACAAGTGAGGGGCTACCTCTCACTGCAGGACAAAACTGGCAAGTATTTGCCGTCGCTAAGGGGGCATCCATTCGGTGAAGTAAGCCTGCTCAATTTGGGGACGCACACGCCTGGCGGCTTGCCATTACAGGTGCCGGACAACATTCATAATGACGTGCAATTACTGAATTATTTCAAGGCGTGGCAACCGACTTATACCCCTGGCACCTACCGTACCTATGCCAACCCCGGCATCGGCACGCTCGGTTGGATCACGGCAAAAAGCATGAAGCAGGATTTTACTGCGCTGATCGAGCAGAAGCTGTTTCCGGCACTGGGGATGAACAACAGTTATATCAATGTTCCGGCTGCCAAAATGGCTGATTATGCGCAAGGCTATAGCAAGACCGGTGTGCCGATCCGCATGAGGGATGGGGTGTTGTCGGCCGAAGCTTACGGTGTCAAGAGCACGGCAGCGGATCTGCTGCGCTTCGTAAATGCCAATATGCATGCGATCTCACTGGACGAAAAGCTTCAGCGTGCGATTGACGAGACGCATACTGCTTACTTCCGGGTCGGGCCAATGACTCAGGACCTGATCTGGGAACAGTATCCGTATCCCGTCGCTTTACCTACGCTGCTAGAAGGAAACGGGTCGCGCATGGTAGAAGCAATACCGGCGACCGAGATCAAGCCACCTCTGGCACCGCGTGCAGATGTCTGGATTAACAAGACAGGTTCGACTAACGGTTTTGGCGCGTACGTAGCGTTTATACCCGCCAAGCGCGTGGGTATTGTGATGCTGGCCAACAAGAACACCCCGCTGGCTGAACGGGTGAATGTGGCGTACCAAATCATGTCGCAACTTGCCACCGGGGGCAGCGCACGCCCTTGAGAGAGAAAGACGGTGGTACCAGAGGTCTCAGCTACTGGGCAGTCCATTTGATCCACGCACGGCTACCACTGTCGAACAGGCCGATAAATATTACCCTGCCGGCCAACCCACATGGTATCCAGTAGTGGTTGCGATCAAGTGTACCTGGCAGATGCGATTGGCCTTGCCAACGTTTCCACCGGCGAGCTTTTGAAACAGCACAGCCTCAATCGTCCGACGTGTGGCTTGCAGCGGCGCTGGCCCAGGTTCGAGTTACCGTCTGCTTAGGCCAAACTGCCGAAGCGGATATCTGAGAAAAGTCTCTCAAATCGCAGCGTTATACTGCTCAATCGCCGACCGGTTACTAGCGCTAAGCTGATAGTCGTTTGGACTGGCAATATTTTTTGAACTGTCCCCGGACCAGTTCGATTAACTTCACCACTGCTGGATTGGGTTTATACCCGGATCGAGTGATAAGACCAATTGTTCTCGATATTTGTGGATCTTCCAGCGTGATGCCGACCAGTTTATGCATATAAGCTGGTGTCAAAGAGAGTTCGGGCACGATCATCACGCCAAGACCGGCCATGGCCATTCCGTAGGCTCCGTGCAAGTGACCGGCTTCATAGTGGACTCGGGGCCGCTCGGGCAGGCTGGCCAGATGATGATCCAGCAGCAGGCGGTTGCCGCTGAGCTGAGACACGCCAATCAGCCGCTCGCCCACTAAATCTCTCCATTCAAGTGTGGTACGCCCTCCTAGCGGGTGACCGTGCGGCATCACGGCGACATAGCGCTCGGTCAGCAATGGCTCAAAGTCGATATTGGGGTCCTCGGCACCAATGAAGTTGATGCCGAAGTCGGCATGCCCTGCCAATACCTGCTCCAGCACCTCTTGTGCGCCCTCATCAAATACCCGCAGGCACAGCGCCGGGTAGCTGGCAGCCAGCTCGGCCAGCGCGGCGGGTAACAGGTGCTGCGCCACCGACGGAATGCTGGCAATCGACACCAAGCCGCTGCGCCGTTCTGCCCGCTCACCCAGGCCGCGCATGGCCTGTTCCAGTTCGTCCACCACATTCTGCGCATGCAACAGAAAATGCGCGCCCTCCTCGGTCAGCCGCACGCTGCGCGTGGTGCGCTCCAGCAAGCGTACCTGCAGGGACTGCTCCAGTTTTTCGATGCGTCGGCTCAAGGCCGGTTGCGACAGGTACAAGGCCTCGGCTGCGGCTTTGAAACTGGACTTCTCCGCCACCGCCAGAAATGCCTGCAATTCATTGAGTTCCAGATTGATGCGCGCCATCGATTAATCCATGAAATAAAAGCAATTAAACATTTATTGCATCTTGTGCATTATTTCAGCACAACACATACACAACAAGAGGAGATCTTCATGGCAATGAAATGGAAGCCAGGCTGCGGCCTGGCCGCGCTGCTGCTGGCGTTTGCCTGCACCCAGGCAATGGCAGATCAACTGACCGTGGTCAGTTCCGGCGGTTTTGCCGCGGCATTGAAGCTGCTGGCACCCAGATTCGAACAGGAAACCGGCCATCAGCTGAAACTGGAATGGGGCCCGTCCATGGGCGACACCCCGCAGGCCATTCCGCAGCGCCTGGCGCGCGGTGAAAAAATCGACGTGCTGGTGATGGTGGGCAGCGCACTGGACCAGTTGCAAGCCCAAGGCCGGGTGGTGGCGGACAGCAATACCCCGCTGGCTGCATCGCGCATTGCGCTGGCGGTAAAGCACGGCAGCCCGCAGCCGGACATCAGCACGCTGGCCGCATTGAAACAGACCCTGCTCAACAGCCATTCCATTGCTTACTCAGACAGCGCCAGCGGCGTGTTTTTGTCCACCGTGCTGTTTTCCCGCCTGGGCGTGGCCGGGCAGATCAAAGACCGCAGCCACATGATTCCCGCCGAACCGGTAGGCAAGGTGGTGGCACGCGGTGAAGCCGAACTTGGCTTCCAGCAACTGAGCGAGCTGATCCCGATTGCCGGCATCGACATTGTCGGCCTGCTGCCGGAACAGGCACAGCAAGTCACCACCTTTTCCGCTGGCATCAGCCGTGACAGCGGACATCAGGCAGCAGCCCGCCAGTTGCTGCGCTTTCTTGCTTCGCCGCAGGTTGCGGCAAGCATTCGCCAGACCGGGATGACACCGGTCAGCACCTCCGCTCAATGACAAGGACGACGACATGACCACTGCCAGCCCACGCCAGTCAAACCTTTCCATGGTGTTACGTGTTACCAGCGGTAACTTCCTGGAAATGTTCGACTTTTTCCTGTACGGCTTTTACGCCACCTATATTGCCAAAACCTTTTTCCCCAGCGGTAACCTGTATGCTTCGCTGATTCTCGCCTTTGCCACTTTTGGTGCCGGTTTTCTGGCGCGTCCCATCGGTGCCATCGTGCTGGGCAGCTATATCGACCGCATCGGCCGCCGCAAGGGGCTGATTGTCACCCTGGCCATCATGGCCTGCGGCACGGCCCTGATCGCCTTTGTGCCAGGCTATGCCAGCATCGGCCTGGCCGCACCCGTACTGGTACTGCTGGGCCGCCTGCTGCAAGGCTTCTCTGCCGGGGTGGAACTGGGCGGGGTGTCGGTTTATCTGGCGGAAATGGCCACACCGGGCCGCAAGGGCTTCTTTGTCAGCTGGCAGTCGGCCAGCCAGCAAGTGGCCATCATGTTTGCCGCCGTGCTGGGCTATCTGCTGCATCAGGCCTTCAACAATCACCAGATCGACCAATGGGCATGGCGCATTCCGTTTTTCATCGGCTGTATGATCATTCCCTTCATCTTTGCCATCCGTCGTTCGCTGCAGGAAACCGATGCCTTCCTGGCACACAAGCATCACCCCAGCTTTGCCGAAGTCCTGCGCTCCATTGCGCAAAACTGGCAGCTGGTCACCGGAGGCATGCTGCTGGTGGTGATGACCACGGTGAGCTTTTACCTGATTACGGTCTACACGCCGACTTTTGGCAAGAGCGTACTCAAGCTCAGTGAAAACGACAGCCTGCTGGTGACCTTCTTTGTCGGCCTGTCCAACTTCATCTGGCTGCCCATCATGGGCGCGCTGTCCGACCGCATTGGCCGCTGGCCGCTGATGCTGGGTTTCAGCCTGCTGGCCATGCTCACTGCCTACCCGGCGCTGGCCTGGATGGTGGCCTCTCCCAGCTTTGGCCACATGCTGGTGGTGGAGCTGTGGTTGTCCTTCCTGTATGCCAGCTATAACGGTGCCACCGTGGTGGCGCTGACCGAGCTGATGCCCAGTCACGTGCGTACCGTGGGCTTTTCGCTGGCCTACAGCCTGGCCACGGCAATTTTTGGCGGCTTCACCCCGCTGGTATCCACCGCGCTGATTGACGCCAGCGGCGACAAGGCTGCGCCCGGCTACTGGATGATGCTGGCCGCAGCCTGCGGCCTGGCCGCCACCCTGATGCTGTACCGCAAGGACATCCGCAGCCGCTTTGTCGGCAAGGCTGCCACCGCCTGAGCCTTAGCCTCTCTCCGTGTGCTTTTTCTTTCCAGTCAGCACATGCCTGGCCTCCTCACGGAGGCTCCAGGCTGCTGACATGGTGATTTGCTTCGATTTCACCGGACCCGGCAAAGCCGGGCCTTTCGACACACTGATTGATTCCGCAGCCTTCCCGTCTATTCCCTATCCCCCCGCCCTTACCCTGTAAGGGGGCCTCGCTTTCTGTTCAGAAAGCGAGAGCGTATTCGCCAATAATCTGCAAGCTCAACACATAGGCTTTTCACGCCTGCCGCCGATTCGGCAGTAGACTGCGCCTTGCGTGATAAACAGCCACACGGGCAGCAATAGGACGAACAATGGAATTACGGCAATTACGCTATTTTGTCAGCGTGGTGGCGCAGGGCAGCATGGGGCGCGCCGCGCTGGAACTGGGGGTGGGTACCTCGGCACTGAGCCAGCAGATCAGCCGGCTGGAGGGAGAACTGGCTACCCGGCTGTTGCAGCGCACCTCCAGCGGCGTGCTGCCCACCGATGCCGGGCTGGCATTCTGGCGGCAGGCGCAGCTGGCGATCCGCCATGCCGACGACGCCATGCGCGCCGCCCAGCTGGCGCGGCTGTCCGGCCATGTCAGCGTGGGCATGGCCCCCAGCACCACCGGCGTGCTGGGCCTGCCCTTCATGGCGGCCATGCGCGAGCGTTACCCGGACATCCGCCTGCATCTGGTGGAAAACCTGTCCGGCAATCTGGCCACCATGCTGGGCGCACGCCAGCTGGATCTGGCCGTGCTGTTCCAAGAAGAGCGCACGCGGCGCTGGAGCGTGCTGCCGCTGCTGGAGGAAAAGCTGTTCCTGATCTGCCGCCGCGACCTGCCTGCAGCACCCACGCAGGACCACATCAGCCTGGCCGAGCTGGGCGACATTCCGCTGATCATGCCCAGTGGCCCGCATGGATTGCGCGCCCTGCTCAACAACGCCAGCACCCAGGGTGCGCACGCGCTGAACATCAACGCGGAAATCGACGGCCTGTCGCTGTTGATGGATGCAGTAAGGGCCGGTTACGGCGCCACCATCCAGCCCGGTGCTGCCATTGCCCGCCTGCCACCGGAAGAGTTCCGTCTGATTGACATCATCGACGACAGCGTCAGCCGCCCCAACCTGCTGGTGAGCCTGTCCGATGACGAGCTGTCGCCGGCCGGACTGGCAACCCGCGTGGTGCTGCAACAGGTGGCCAGCGAACTGGCCAGCAGCGGCCAGTGGCCGGGAGCTACTGTTTACAATCGCTAAACACCTGTTGCCCGATCCGGTCTGGCGGCCGGGCTGAGGGCTTTTTACAGTCTCCGCTTGTCTCAGGGAGGCTGTACCCATGTTTGATGTTCTGATCATCGGCGGCGGCAACGCCGCACTCTGCGCCGCACTGATGGCCCGCGAAGCCGGGGCCTCGGTGCTGCTGCTGGAGTCCGCCCCGCGCGCCTGGCGCGGCGGCAATTCGCAGCACACCCGCAACCTGCGCTGCATGCACGATGCCCCGCAAGACGTGCTGGTAGATGCGTATCCGGAAGAAGAATACTGGCAGGACCTGCTGCGCGTCACCGGCGGCCAGACCGACGAAGCGCTGGCCCGGCTGGTGATTCGCGCCAGCGGCAGCTGTCGCGACTGGATGCGCCGTCACGGCGTGCACTTTCAGCCCTCGCTGTCCGGCGCATTGCATACGGCGCGCACCAATGCCTTTTTCATGGGCGGCGGCAAGGCGCTGGTGAATGCCTACTACCGCAGTGCCGAACAGCTGGGCGTGGTGATTCGCTACGACAGCGCGGTTGAACGGCTGGAATTGCAGGATGGCCGCTTTGTTGCTGCCCATCTGTCGGGTGGCGAGCGCATCACCGCACGCAGCTGTGTACTGGCTGCTGGCGGTTTCGAGTCCAACCGCGAATGGTTGCGCAGTGCCTGGGGCCAGAACGAGCAGGGAGACTGGCCGGCGGACAACTTCCTCATCCGTGGTACCCGTTTCAATCAGGGCGTGCTGCTCAAGTTCATGCAGCAGGCCGGGGCCGACATGGTGGGCGACCCGTCGCAATCGCACTGCGTAGCCATTGACGCCCGCGCACCGCTTTACGATGGCGGCATCTGTACCCGGGTGGACTGCGTGTCGCTGGGCATCATGCTCAACCGCCATGCCGAGCGCTTTTACGACGAGGGCGAGGATTTCTGGCCCAAGCGCTATGCCATCTGGGGGCGGCTGGTGGCACAACAGCCGGAGCAGATCGGCTATTCCATCATCGATTCCAAGGCCATTGGCCGCTTCATGCCGCCGGTATTCCCCGGCAACAAGGCCGATACCCTGCCGGAACTGGCGCGCGAGCTGGGGCTGGACGAGGCGCGCTTTGTCGACACCATCCAGCGCTACAACGCGGCCTGTCAGGCCGGGCAGTTTGACCACACTGTGCTGGACAACTGCCACACCGACGGCCTCACCCCACCCAAAAGCCACTGGGCCTTGCCGCTGGATACCCCGCCTTACTACGGCTACGCGCTGCGCCCCGGCATCACCTTCACCTATCTGGGCCTGAAAACCAATGCCGACGCCGCCGTGCACTTTGCCGGACGCGCCAGCCCCAACCTGTTTGTGGCCGGTGAAATGATGGCCGGCAATGTACTGGGCAAGGGTTATGTGGCCGGTATCGGCATGGCCATCGGCACGGCTTTTGGCCGTATTGCCGGCAGCCGTGCCGCCCAGGCGGCTCAGGCTGTTTCACAAGGAATCTGACATGCAACAACTCACCCGCCTGATCGACGAGGCGCAACAACTGGCTGCCGGCCAGCCGGGCTCCCTGCTGGACAAGGCCGAGGCCGAAGTGGCGCGCGATTTGCAAATCTGCAATGCCTGCCGTTATTGCGAGGGCTTTTGTGCGGTGTTTCCCGCCATGACCCAGCGGCTGGAATTCGGCCAGGCCGACATCCATTACCTGGCCAATCTCTGCCACAACTGCGGCGCCTGTCTGCATGCCTGCCAGTACGCACCGCCGCATGAATTTGCTGTCAACATTCCCAAAGCCATGGCTCAGGTGCGCCAGCAAAGCTATACCCGCTTTGCCTGGCCGGGCGCGCTGGGGCGGCTGTATCACCACGCAGGGCTGACCGTTGCGCTGGCACTGGCTGCCGGCCTCGCGCTGTTCCTGCTGCTGTTGCAGGCAGTGGCCCCGACAGTGAACAGCGGCAATTTCTACGACTACTTCCCGCACCATCTGTTGGCCGGGCTGTTCGGCCCGGTATTCGGCTTTGCCGTACTGGCGCTGGGCATGGGTGTGCGCCGCTTCTGGCGTGACATCAGCCCGCAAGCGCCGGATGTACCGGCGGTGCTGGATGCCGGTCATGCAGTGGCCACGCTGAAGTACCTGGATGGCGGCCACGGCCAGGGCTGCAATAACGCCGACGATGCCTACACCCTGTGGCGGCGGCGTTTTCACCACTTCACCTTCTACGGTTTCCTGTCCTGCTTTGCCGCCACGCTGGTGGCAACCGGCTACCACTATCTGCTGGGTCTGCCAGCCCCCTATGCACTGAACAGCCTGCCGGTGCTGCTGGGCATTGCGGGTGGTATCGGCCTGCTGATTGGCCCGGCCGGCCTGCTGTGGCTGAACCTGCAGCGCGACCCGCAGCATGGCGACGTACAGCAACGCCCGATGGACCGCGGCTTCATTGCCCTGTTGCTGCTTACCAGCGCCAGCGGCCTGCTGTTGCCGTTTGCCCGCCACAGCCATGTGCTGGGCAGCCTGCTGGCGGTGCATCTGGGCGTGGTGATAGCACTGTTCCTCACCCTGCCCTATGGCAAGTTCGCCCACGGCATTTTCCGCAGCGCGGCCTTGCTCAAGTGGGCCATCGAAAAGCGTCAACTCCGCTGACCGTCGGTCAGTAAAACATCCAGAAAAGCAATAAATACAACGCAACAGATGCAACAAAGGAGAGTACTCATGCAACAAACGCTAGCAAGCCAGCACCCTGCCCAGTCCCGACTGGGCGCGGTACTGCGCGTGACCAGTGGCAATTTTCTCGAACAGTTCGATTTCTTTCTGTTCGGTTTTTATGCCAGCTATATCAGCAAGGCATTTTTCCCCACCAGCAGCGAGTTTGCCTCGCTGATGCTGACCTTTGCCGTCTTCGGGGCCGGTTTCCTGATGCGCCCGCTCGGTGCCATCGTGCTGGGCAGTTATGTGGACCGCATCGGCCGCCGTCAGGGGCTGATTGTGACGCTGGGCATCATGGCCTGTGGCACGGTGCTGATTGCCTTTGTGCCGGATTACAGCCAGATCGGGCTGGCTGCGCCCTTGCTGGTGCTGCTGGGCCGCTTGCTGCAGGGCTTTTCCGCCGGGGTGGAACTGGGCGGGGTGTCGGTGTATCTGGCTGAAATTGCCACGCCAGGTCACAAGGGCTTTTACACCAGCTGGCAGTCGGCCAGCCAGCAGGTGGCCATCGTGGTGGCGGCAGCCATCGGCTATGGCATCCAGCTGTGGCTGAGCCCAGAGCAGATTGCCGCCTGGGGCTGGCGCGTGCCGTTTTTCATCGGCTGCCTGATCATTCCGCTGATTTTCCTGCTGCGCGGTTCCTTGCAGGAAACCGATGCTTTTCTGGCGCGCAAGCACCGCCCCAGCCTGCGTGAAATCTTTGGCACCATCGGCCTGCACTGGCGCACCATCGTGGCCGGCATGTTTCTGGTTTCGCTTACCACCACGCTGTTTTACTTCATCACCGTCTACACCCCGACTTTTGGCAAGAGCGTGCTGCACCTGAGCGCGCAGGACAGCCTGGTTGTCACCCTGTGCGTGGGCCTGTCCAATTTCTGCTGGCTGCCCGTTGGCGGGGCGCTGTCCGACCGCATTGGCCGCAAACCGTTGCTGCTGGGCATTTCGCTGCTGGCCTTGCTGACCGCCTACCCGGCCATGGCCTGGCTGGCAGCTGCGCCCAGTTTTATCCGGCTGCTGACGGTGTTGCTGTGGTTCTCTTTCTTCTTTGGCATGTATAACGGTGCGATGGTGGCGGCGCTGACCGAGGTGATGCCGGTATATGTGCGCACCGTGGGCTTTTCGCTGGCCTTCAGTCTGGCCACTGCCATTTTTGGCGGACTGACCCCGGCGGTGTCCACCGCGCTGGTGGAAATGACGCACAGCAAGAGCTCGCCTGCCTGGTGGCTGTTGTTTGCCGCCGCTTCTGCCTTGATTGCCAGCCAAGTCTTGTTCAAATCGAAGCAATCTCAAACCGACAAATAAGCCAACAACGCATTCATTGGATTTCAATCATCTCAATGACTTCAGATTGCGCCATGCAGCCAAGCCGTCCCGGACAACGGTCTGCGACAGCTTGGTTTTACTGCGATTTTCCATCAGACGATAACAGTCCATCCAGCCGCACAAATTGCAATCACACCCCGGCATGCAACACCAGAGATGTGATTTCATGACTGTTGGTTGTGCATCCTGCGGCGGTAATCCACCGGGGTGAGGCCCATAGCCTGAATGAAGGCGCGCCGGAAGGCGGTTTCATCACCATAACCACACTGGCCTGCCACCTGCTTGATGCTGATGCCCGGCGTAGCCAGCAACACGCAGGCTGTTTCGATACGCACACGGGTGATGAAGGCCTTGGGTGACTCACCGGTCAGTTGCTTCAGGCGGCGGTGCAAGGTGCGCTCGCTCAGGTGCAAGGCCTGGGCCAGCGCCTCCGCCGTCATTCCGGGGTGGGCATGGCGGATGATTTGCTCTGCCTGCAACAGCAGCGGGTTGGCCGTGTTGACGAAGCCACGCGGGGCATACAGCAGTTGCGGCAGGGGCAGGCTGTCGGCCACCGAAATGTCCGCCGCCAGCCTGGCCAGCTCCGGGCCGGCCAGACGGCGGATGACATGCAGCGCCAGGTCCACCCAGGACAGCGGCCCTCCGGTGGTAATGATGCCGTCTTGCTCCTCCAGGGCGCTGCCCCATACATGGCAGGCAGCCGGAAAGCGCTGCTTGAACACATGGTGTAACCACCAGGTGGTGGTGCAACGGCGTCGGTCGAGCAAACCGGCTTCGCCCAGCACAAAGGTACCGGCACAGGCGCCGCCAATCAGCACGCCAGTCTGATGGCGGAATGACAGCCAGCGGGCAGCCTGTGTGTGTGCCGCGCTATGCGGCGGCTGGCCGTCAGGCCCCAGTGCCATGCCGGCAATCAGGATGGCATCGTAGGCTGTTTCTGCATCAAACGCGCCATCCACCGGAATCCACCGCCCTTGCGGGTCGCGCAGCGGCTGGCCATCGGCACTGACAATCCGGGTATGAAACAGCGGGCCGGGACTGCCTGCCAGGGCTGTCACCACTCCCGGTGGCGGATTGCGGCTGGCCTGATTGCAGATCCAGAACATGTCCGCCAGGCCGCTGATGGCGGATAACAAACTGCCTTCCAGTGCCACGATGGCGATCTGCATGATCTTCCCCTTACCTGTTTGGCGAATTTTGCATGAACAATGTCTGATTCGCCATCTTATTTGCCTGTATCCACCCGGCTACACTGCATGACATTGATTCGCCGGATGAAAGAAATGTCACAAGCAAATGATTCAACAAGATTTTCAAGCCAGAATGCCAGCGCACGGCAAGCCCGCAACTGGAAGCAGCAACTGCTGGCCCTCGCCGGTGTGGTGCTGACGCTGGCCAGCACGCCGGGCCAGGCCGCGCCTGCCATTCGCAATATCGTGCTGGTACATGGCGCATTTGCTGATGGCTCCAGTTGGGCTCCAGTCATCAGCCGGCTGCAGCGGCTGGGCTATCACGTTACGGCGGTGCAAAACCCGCTGACTTCATTGGCGGACGATGTTGCCGCCACCGAACAGGTACTGCAGCGCCAGACGGGAGATGTGCTGCTGGTTGGCCACTCCTGGGCCGGAGCCGTCATCACCCAGGCGGGCAATGCTGCCAATGTGAAAGGCCTGGTCTACCTGTCCGCGCTGGTGCCGGATAACGATGAATCGGTGAGTGAGTTGCTGACCCGCCTGCAGGCCCCGATGGCAGGGCTGGCTGCCGACGCGCACGGCATGCTGTGGCTGGACCAGCCGGCCCGGTTCCGCCAGGTGATGGCTGCAGATGTGCCTCTCAGACAGGCGCGGCTGTTGGCCGCCGTGCAGCAGCCCATTGCCAGCGCCAGCTTTGGCGGCAAAGTGGGACATGCGGCCTGGCACGACAAGCCCAGCTGGTATGTGCACACCACGCAAGACCAGGCCTTGCCGCCTGCGGTACAGCTACGCATGGCCGGGCAAATCGGTGCCACCGTGTGGTCGGTGCCATCCAGCCATCTTTCGATGATTTCCCACCCGGCCACCATCGCCAGCCTGCTGGACCGGGCAGCCCGAGCAGCCAGTCGCTAACCCCTCACCCAGCTAGATATCCGTATCAACATGCTGCATATCGCGGCAAGTCACATCCCCTGCAGTCCCCTTCAATACCGGAGAACAAACATGCTATTTGCCATTACCCTCAACTATCTGCGCCCGGAGCAGGAAGTCCAGGCACAACTGGAAGACCACAAGATATGGTTGGCCGACAATATCTGCCAAGGTCGCATCCTTTTTGCCGGCCCGCTGCTGAACGGCACGGGCGGATTCATCCTGGCATACGGCGAGCAGGAGGCGGAAATACAGCAGATGATTGCAGCCGACCCCTTTGCCATCCACCAACTGGCCGGCTTCAGCACGCAGGCCATTGCACCGGCCATTCGCGCCGGGCAATTCCCCCAGAGATGGGCAAGTGAAGCCAAGACAGTGGCTTGAAGTAGATGCGTGGCATTTATGTATGGCTGGCTCTTAGCTAATGATAAAAAGCCCTTGATTTATGTTTCCATGGAAACTATATTCCAATAGTTTCCATGGAAACCTGATCATGAAAAAAACTGACACCTCAAAAATTAGCGAACTCGAATCTCACCTTGGCTTCTGGTTACGTTTTGTGTCGAACCAAGTCTCTAGCCGTTTCGAAAATCTGTTAGCAAAGCACGAAATTTCAGTGGCAGAGTGGGTGGCGATGCGTTCCCTATATGGCCGCGCAGATAGCACCCATGCAGACCTGATTAGTGCTCTTGGCATGACCAAGGGAGCAGCCTCGAAGGTGATTTCGAAGCTCGAAGCCAAGGGATTGGCAGAGCGACAACTTTCCAAAGATAGCCAGCGCGCGCAGGTGCTATGTCTGACTGAGTCCGGACTAGCCATGGTCCCGAAGTTGGCAGTTATCGCAGACGAAAACGATGCCCATTTCTTCAGCCATATGAGCGATACCCAGCGCCAATCCCTAGCAACACTGATGAGAGAACTGGTTGAGCATCACCAGTTGACACAACTCCCCACCCGATAGCCTCAAACCAAGCAGGAAAGCAAAATGGAACACGCAATCGAATCTCTCATCAAAGAAACATTGAATGCATCAAACGAAGGGCGTATTCACTTTGGCCAAGTTGTCGGAAATCTGGTCAGCGCAGGTGTTGAATCCTACGTGGTTGACTACCGAACAGGCCGGGTAACCTACTACATGCCATGTGGCGAAACGCTCACGCTTGAGCAGGCTCCTGCCAATAACCAAATCGCAGTTGAATTTTCAGGCCCGGCAATCAAGGAGGCAATTCTCGGTGCACAGCGTGGTGACCTTATGTACCCACAATTCAAACAACTATCGCAGGCCGCCGGGTGTATCAGCTATACCGTCTGGATTACTGGCCGGCACGTTAGCTATTACGGGCGCAAAGGTGAGACACATGTCGAGTATTTCCCTGACTGATTTAAGCGCATTTCAGATTTCTGCCATGCCTAAAATCGTTCTTCCTTGACGCTGTGCTGCCAACACTTTTTCCCGGATCGGGAATGGTGTTAATGAAACTGGGCATGCAATGTTCGAGTATTGTGAACTGTCTCCTGACTACGCATTGCCCGCCCTCAGGGTTGCGGCGTGAGCCAAGGTATTGCACGCCTTCTGTGGTCAGCGTCATCGGCCAGCCCTTATCCTGCCACTTGCGAGCACAGTGTCTGAACTGCTTCGAAGTAAGCCACAAGGTCGGTTTGCTTTAGCAATCCGATCGGTTTGTCGCCCACGATATCAACCAGCAGCGACATGACGGCAGTAACCTTGCCCAGCATCGTGACTTTATCCGGCTTCTGGTAGCTCTGTGGCAGCTCTGACAACATCGGCGTATCCAGCGTATGCAAGTCGGCAGGAATGGGAGACATATTACAATACAAAAACAACACGTATAATCCCGATCAAAGCGCATACTGCATAGCGCAATTCCTTTACCACACCTGGATACCCATATGGAACTTTTGAATCTTAGCTTGGCTGAACTGCAAGCACTACTTAATACAGTTCAGGCAGAAATCAAGCATCGCGAAACTGAAGAAAAGGCCAATGCCAAGAAGCAGATCCTGGAGCTGGCCAAGTCTTATGGTCTCAGCCTGGATGATGTACTAAGTAAAGCTACGATTGCTGTGCGCAAGCCGGTAGAAGCCAAATACAAGAACCCGAATGATGAATCCCAGACCTGGACTGGTCGTGGTCGTAAGCCTGCTTGGGTACAAGCTCAGCTGGATGAAGGTTTCAGCCTGGAAGATCTGGCAATCTGATTCGAGCATCAATGGCATAAAAAGCGCTACTTTTAAGTAGCGCTTTTCTTAATTTACAGCCTTGATTGGCCGTGGACTAATATTGTCATTTTCTGGTTAAAATTTAACGGATCAGTCAAAAAACCCACCTGCATTCGCATTGGTTGATCAGCCTGGCTTAAGCCACTCCCAGATAGGCATTCTGCACCGCGGCATCATGCATCAGCTGCTGCGCCGGGCCGGACAGGGCAATCCGGCCGTGTTCCAGCACATAGGCATCATCGGCAATGCGCAGTGCCGAGCGCGCATTCTGCTCCACCAGCACCACCGTCACCCCGTGCTGGCGGATGGTTTCGATCACCCGGAAAATCTGCTGCACAAACTGCGGTGCCAGCCCCAGCGAGGGCTCGTCCAGAATCAGCAGCCGCGGCCTGGCCATCAGTGCCCGGCCTATGCACAGCATTTGCTGTTCGCCACCGGACAGGGTGCCGGCCAGCTGTTTGCTGCGCTGCTGCAGGATGGGAAAGATGTCATGCACAAAGGCCAGCTCCCGCTGCCAGTCCCGCTGCGCTCCGGCGCCCAGTTGCAGGTTCTCCCTTACCGTCATGCTGGAGAAGATCTGCCGCCCTTCCGGCGCATGCGACAAGCCGCTTTGCACGATGCGGTGGGCCGGCTGGCCATGGATGGGCGCACCGTCAAACCGTATGCTGCCCTGCCCAAGCGGATAGATACCGGAAATGGCGCGCAACAGCGTGGTCTTGCCCGCGCCATTGGCACCCAGAATGGTGACAATGCGCTGCGGCTCCACAGTGAGGGAAACCTCACGCAAGATGGGCACCCCGCCCAGCGTCACGCTGATGTTTTCAACTTCCAGCAATGCCATCAGGCCTCCTCGCTGCCAAGATAGGATGTAATCACCGCCGGGTCGCGCATCACCTGCTCCGGGCTGCCTTCGGCCAGCAAGCGGCCGGATGACAGCACCAGCACGCGGTCGCAGATTTTCTTGACCAGGCTCAGGTCATGTTCCACCAGCAACAGGCTCAAGCCTTCCTGGCTTAACTGGCGCAGGAAGTCGGCCAGCGCGGCGGTTTCACTGTCGTTCAGCCCGGCCGCCGGTTCGTCCAGAATCAGCAAGCCCGGTTGCAAGGCCAGGGCGCGGGCGATTTCCAGATACTTGCGCTTGCCATAGGACAGATTGGCCGCCAGTTCGAATGCCAGTCCATCCAGCCCGGTCCGGCGCAGTGCCGACCAGGTGGCAGCACTCACCGCCTCGGCACTTTGTTGCTTGCGACTCCACAACGACCGCCAGCCAAAGCGCTGCTGGCTGAGTGCGCCGATGCTGACATTGTCAAACACCGTCATGCCGGGAAACACCCGCAGGTTCTGGAAGGTCCGCGCAATGCCCTGGCGGGCGATCTGCGGCACCGGCAGGCCGTCGATGCGCTGTCCGGCATAGTGGACCTCACCCCGACTTGGCCGCGAAAAACCGGTAATGACATTGAACAAGGAGGTCTTGCCCGCGCCATTCGGCCCGATCAGCCCGGTAATGCCGCCAATGGGCAAACGCAGGGAAATGTCCTCCAGCGCATGCACACCGCCATAACGCAGTGTCAGCTGTTTCAGTTCCAGCAAGGTATCGCTCATGATTGCTCCAGCGCTTTGAGATGGCTGCGGAACACCCGCAGCGCCGAGTATTCGCCAATCAGCCCCTTGGGCAGGAACATGATGAAGCCGAACATGATGGACCCCACCACCAGCATGCGGTAATCACCCAGGCTGCGTAGCAGTTCCGGCAACAGGGTGAGCAACAAGGCCCCCATGATGGCACCGGGCAGGCTGCCCAGCCCGCCAATCACCACCATGGCCAGAATGGTGATGGATTCGCTGAAGCGGAAATCACCCGGCGACACATAGCGGGTGGAGTGTGCCCACAGCGCACCGGCCAGCCCGGCAATGAAACAGCCCAGCACCATCACCTGTATTTTCAGCCGCGCCGGGTCCAGCCCCATGGCGGCCACGCACTGCTCGTCCTCGCGCAAGGCGCGCAGGGCATTGCCGTAGTAAGAATGGATGGTGCGTTCCAGCAGCAGGTAACACAGCAGGAACACCAGCATCACCAGCCCCAGGTTGATGGCCGGGCTGGCCGTACTGAGCGGAGCGATGTCGGTAATGCCCATCGGGCCACGGGTGAAATCCACCCAGTTAAGCAAGGTGACATACACCGCCTGGCCTATGCCCAGCGTAGCCACGGCAAAGTGGACATTCACCAGCCGCCGCGTCAGCCAGGCGGTGAGGCCACCCAGCAGCGCCGCAGTCAGACCGGCCAATGGCAGGGTAAGCCAGGGCGAAAACTGGTACTGACTGGACAGCAAGGCGGCGGTATAAGCCCCCACGCCGTAAAAGGCGGCATGGCCCAGCGTCATCATGCCGGCCACGCCGGTAATCAGGTTGGCACTGGCAGCCAGCAGGCCGAACACCAGCGCCATGCTGGCCAGCCGGTACAGATAGCTGGCATCCAGCCAGCCCAGCAGCAACCACAAAACGGCCAGCAGCAATAGCGGCCTTGTTGAACGGGACAGACTAGACACGTTCCACCTTCTTTCCGAACAAGCCGCGCGGGAAGTACAACAGGGTGATGAGCAACAGGCCGTAGCTGATCAGCTCGGACCAGCCCTGCGACACGAAGTCGGTGGACAGTGCTTCACACAGCCCCAGCACGATGGCACTGATGACGGCACCGGGGATGGAATCCAGCCCGCCCATCACCATGGCCACAAAAGCCTTGATGCCGGGCGAAAAACCCATCTGCGGGAAAATATTGCCCGAATACAAACCCACCACAATGCCGGACACCGCGCCCATCAGCGAGCCGATGGCAAAGGTGGCAATGATGATGTGATTGACATTGATGCCCACGTGCAAGGCACCCAGCCGGTTGTTGGACACCGCGCGGATGGACAGGCCCAGCCGGGTACGGAACAGCAACCATTGCAGCAGCACAAACATCAGCAAGGCGGTGACGAAAATCAGCACCTGCCCGCTGGCAATGCTCAACGGCCCCAGCTGGATGGGCGTCATCAGCAGATAGGCTTGCGGAATGGACTGCATGTCGGCGCCGACATACAGCTGCATCAGCTCGCGGGTAATGATGGAAATGGCCAGCGAGGACAGCAAGGTGGCCTCGCGCAGCGCCTTGGACTTGAGCGAGGCCTCGTCGTTGAAGCGGCGGAATGGCCGGAAAGCCACCCGCTCCAGCAACACGCCCAGCACCAGTCCGGCAGCAGCCACCAGCAGCAGTACGGCAAAAGCCGGCGGGGCCAGCACCTGAATGGCCAGCAGCCCGGCAAACGCCCCCAGCATGTAGATTTCGCCATGGGCGAAATTCACCACATTGAGCACGCCGAAAATCAGCGTGAAGCCGATGGCAATCAGGGCATACACCAGGCCCTGCGCCAGCCCGTTCAGTAACTGCTGCACCAGGAAAACATCAAAAAAATCCAGCATGTGCATTCTCGTGCAAGGCCCGCCAGGCGGGCCGCAGATTATTGACAAACCCCTCCCGCTTTCTGGAATGAAAGCACCGCTCCCTTCTGTAACTGGCAGGTCAAGGGCGGGGAATCGGGAGTAAATGGGAAGGCTGCGGACTCTACGACCCAAGCGGGATGCCCGGTTTTGCCGAGTCCGCCACCAGCGAAGCAAATCACATCTTCAGCAGCCAGAGGCCCGCCAGGCGGGCCGTGAATCAGTTGGCTACCGAAGTGAAGTCGCCATTGCGGATTTGCAGGCGCGACAGGTTCTTGGCCGGCTCGCGGGTGACCGGGTCGAAGGTGGTGTTGCCGGTGACGCCGGGGAAGTCCTTGGTGGCGGCCAGTGCATTGCGTACGGCCTCACGGCTGGCCTTTTCACCACCGGCCTTGGCAATGGCATTGAGCATGATGCGGGTGGCGTCATAGGCCTGACCGGCAAACATGGACGGCTCCACGTGATAGCGCGCCTGGTAAGCCTTGACGAAGGCCTGTACATTCGGCTCCTTGCTGCTGGCGGTAAAGGTGGTGGAAATCTTCACCCCTTCCGCAGCCGGGCCGGCCAGCTGGATCAGCTTTTTCTCGTACATCGAGGACGAGCCATACACTGGCACATTAAGGCCCAGTTGCTGCTTTTGCTGCAGCAAGGCCGCGCCGTCTTCATACATCAGCGCCAGATAGATGGCATCGGGGCGGGTGCGGGCCACCTTGGTCAGGATGGCGCGAAAATCGCGGGTACCCGGATTGAAGCTTTCCAGCGCGGTGACTTCGCCACCGGCATCCTTGAAGGATTTGGCAAAGTTCTTGCTGGCGGTCTGGCCCCAGTCGTTCTGGATGCTGATGACGGCCACCTTCTTGATATTGTTCTGGCTGATCCAGCGGGCGTTATACGGCCCTTCGAATGCCTCGGTGATGATATTGCGGAATTGCCAGGGGCTGATCTTGACGAAATCCGGATGCGAGGCGGTTTGTGACAGCTGAGCCAGATGGGTTTCGGCATATACCTTGCCCGCGGCAATGGAAACCGTGGAGGAGAAATCGCCAATTACCCCGACAATGGAATTGTCGTCGGAAAACTTGTGGGCAATCGACACGCCTTCCAGTGCATCACCCTTGCTGTCGGCAAACTTAATGACTACCGGTGCCGCTTTATGCGTCTGATTATATTCATCCAGTGCCAGATTGGCGGCATTACGAAACTGGTTGCCATACTGGGCATATTCACCGGTCAATGGTGCCTGATAACCAATGGCAACCGGGGCGGCAAGCGCAGACAGCGAAAGCGAGGAAAAAGCGGCAACAATCAGTGCCTTGTGAAATTGACTGGCGGCAAACATGAGTAATCCTTGGTTGGCATTGAAGGCAGGAAATTGGCAAAAAACAGGCTGCCATGATGCAAACAATGGCAGCCGTATGGTTAATGCCGCCAATCTAGCACTGCCGCCGCCAGGGCTGATTGCGCATTCTTCACATGCTTATCATTTATTCATGCTTGACAGGGAGATCCGGCAAAATGGCGCGATAAGCCAATCACAAAATACAAATTCCAGACAATAAAATCATGCGCCCCATACTATTGGCGCAATATTGAATGATTGTCTTTATTTCCGATTTACTGTGCAGGAATTGATATTTGGCCGCCCAAAAACCCATGCTAGGGTATGGTTTTTGCCATGGATGTTTTGCAGCATGACTAGCAGCGCACAAACACAGGGCCTGGCGGCCCTTGAAAGCCGTATCCGGCAAGACCTGGATTATCTTGGCCTGCCGGCCAAAAACTGGACCATCCCGGCCAGCCACCCGGCAGGTGAAGTAAAGGATGTGGTGATTGTCGGTGGCGGCATGTCCGGCCTGGCGGTAGCCGCCGCGCTGGCTTTCAATGGCGTGGATGCCGAAATCTACGACCAGTCCCCCGCCGGACTGGAAGGCCCCTGGGCCACCACCGCCCGCATGATTACCTTGCGCTCCCCCAAGGAACTACCCGGCCCTTGCCTGGGCATTCCCAGCCTCACCTTCCGCGCCTGGTACGAGGCGCAGCACGGCCTGGAAGGCTGGCAGCAACTGGACAAGATTCACCGCCTGAACTGGGCGGAATACCTGCGCTGGTATCGCGAGGTACTGCAACTGAAGGTACATAACCTGCAACAACTGGTGGATGTGGAAGCACGTGCCGATGGCGTGGTGGCACTGTCTTTCCGCGACGCTGCCAGCGGTCAGACCCGCCGGGTACTGGCGCGCCACGCGGTACTGGCCACCGGGCGCGACGGTCTGGGCGGGGCCAGCCTGCCTGCCTGGTCTGCCCGCCTGCCACGCAGCCACTGGGTGCACTCCGGCGATGCCTGGTCCGGCCAGATGCTGCGCGGGCGCAACGTCACCGTGATTGGCGGTGGCTCCTCGGCCATGGATGCCGCCGCCACGGCACTGGAGCATGGTGCCAAGCGCGTGTCCTTGCTGATCCGCCGTCACGACCTGCCGCGCATCAACAAGAGCAAGGGCACGGTCAATCCCGGCATGGCGCATGGTTTCCGCTTACTGTCGGACGAATGGAAATGGAAAGTCCGTCATTACCTGAACAGCACCCAGGTGCCACCGCCGCACAGCAGCACCTTGCGCGTGTCCCAGCACCCCAATGCCAGCTTTCACTTCGGCATTCAGGTGGAAACGGCCCGGCTGGAGGATGACCGGGTTGTGCTCAGTACCAATCTTGGCGAAGTCACCACCGACTTCGTGATTTTCTGCACCGGCTTTTGCACCGACTGGGCGCAACGGCCGGAATATGCCCGCATCGCCGGCCATGTGCGGCTATGGCAGGACCACTACCCCAGCCTGCCCGGCGCGCCGGATCGCGAGCTGGCCGGTTCGCCCTATCTGGGCAGCCTGTACCAGTTTCTGGAAAAACAGCCCGGCAGCCTGCCAGGACTGGAGCGGATTCATTGCTTCAACTACGCGGCAGCCCTGTCGCAGGGGGCCAGTGCCGGCGATATTCCACAAGTCAGTGACGGTGCGCAACGGCTGGCTTCCGGCCTGATTGCCAGTTTGCTGCAAGAAGACGTCGAACAGCACTATGCCAGGCTGCAGCAATATGCCGAGCCGGAGCTGTATGGCAACGAATGGCAGGCTGCCAAGGGTCTGCCAACAAGTTGATCCCCCTGCCGACAAGTGCCCGGCTCATGGTGCTTGTCGGCAAGGAAATCACCTCCGGAGTCCGGCGAATCGCCCACCTTGCTTATTCATTTTTCTGATAACCATTAAGAAAACTCTTGTTTAATGGGAATAAGACTGGCTTGTTATAGTCCATCCATACCGCCGGATGGCGGGATGACAAACAAAACAACAGCCAGGAGTACTTTGTGAAACGATTTGCCATTGCCGCCCTGCTCGCCACCGTCCTGCCCGGCCTTGCCGCCGCAGAAGACCTGGCCAAGATCAAATCCGCCGGTGTCATCCGCGTGGGCACCGAAGGCACATACGCGCCGTTTACCTATCACGATGCCAGCGGCAAGCTGGTGGGCTTCGATGTGGAAATTGCCCAGGCCGTGGCCGCCAAGCTGGGCGTGAAAGCCGAATTCATCGAAGGCAAATGGGACGGCCTGATTGCCGGCCTGGATGCCAGCCGTTACGACGCGGTGGCCAACGAGGTGTCGATTACCGAAGCCCGCAAGGCCAAGTACGACTTCTCCAACGCCTATATCGCCTCCAAGGCCGCGCTGATCGTGAATGGCAACAGCCCCATCAAGAGCTTTGCCGACCTCAAGGGCAAGAAGTCCGCCAACACCCTGACCAGCAACTTCGGCAAGCTGGCGCAATCCTTCGGTGCAGAAGTCGTCCCGGTACAAGGCTTTAACGATTCGCTGGAGCTGCTGGCTTCCGGCCGCGTGGATGCCACCATCAACGACAGCCTGTCCTTCCTGGATTACAAGAAGCACCAGCCCAACTCCAAACTGCGCATTGCCGCCACCGAAAAGGACGCTGACTTCTCCGGCATCATTTTCCGCAAGGGCAACCCGCAGCTGCAGGCCGCCATCAACAAGGCACTGGCTGACATCAAGGCCGATGGCAGCTATCAGAAAATTTCCTTCAAGTACTTTGGCGAAGACGTGTCGCACTAAGCGCATCCCTCCCCGGACTTGCCAGCTTGCCCCGTCCTACGGGGCAATTTTGTTGGCACAACACGATAACAATAATGGAGTCGGCACATGCCAGAATGGTTGAAACTGATGGTGGAATCACTGCCGCCGCTGCTGTATGCAGGGCTGGTGTTCACCGTACCGCTTACCCTGCTGTCCTTTGCCTTTGGCCTGTCGCTGGGCTTTGTCACCGCGCTGGTGCGGCTGTATGGCCCCAAGCCGCTGGCGGACGGCTTCCGCTTTTATGTGTGGCTGATCCGCGGCACGCCCTTGCTGGTGCAGCTGTTCCTGATTTTTTACGGTCTGCCCAAGGCCGGCATCGTGTTCGACCCGCTGCCGGCCGCTGTCATCGGCTTTTCGCTGAACGTGGGGGCCTACACCTCGGAAGTGATCCGCGCCGCCCTGCTGGCCGTACCGCGCGGCCAGTGGGAAGCCGCCTACTCCATCGGCCTGACCTGGGCCCAGGCCATGCGCCGCACCATCCTGCCGCAGGCCAGCCGCGTGGCCGTGCCGCCCCTGGCCAATACCTTTATTTCGCTGATCAAGGACACCTCGCTGGCCGCGGTGCTGACCGTGCCGGAAATCTTCCAGGCCGCGCAACGCATTGCCTCGGTCACCTATGAACCGCTGATCCTGTATACCGAAACCGCGCTGATCTACCTGCTGTTCAGCTCCGTGCTGTCCGCCGGCCAGCAAAAGCTGGAAGCCCGCTTTGGCCAGCACCTGCACCAGGCTCAGGAGACAAAATGATTCAACTGCAAAACATCGACAAGCATTTTGGCAACCAGCATGTACTCAAGGATGTTGCGCTGCAGGTGGCACCCGGCCAGGTGACGGCGCTGATCGGCCCCTCCGGCAGTGGCAAGAGCACCCTGCTGCGCTGCATCAACCTGCTGGAAACCCCCAGCGCCGGACAGATTACCCTGGGCGATGCCAGCCTGCAGTTTGGCCATGGCCATGCGCAGCCGGGCCGTCAGGACATTCATCGCCTGCGTCTGCAAACCGGCATGGTATTCCAGAACTTCCAGCTGTTTCCGCATCGCACCGCGCTGGAAAACGTAATGGAAGGCCTGCTGGTGGTGAAGAAATGGCCGCGTGCCCAGGCCGAGGCCCGCGCCCGCGAGCTGCTGCAACAAGTGGGCATGGCGCACAAGGCGGATGCCTGGCCCGGCACCCTGTCCGGCGGCCAGCAGCAACGGGTGGCCATCGCCCGCGCACTGGCTCAGTCCCCCGGCCTGCTGCTGTGTGACGAACCCACCTCGGCACTGGACCCGGAGCTGGCCAGCGAAGTGGTGGCCGTGCTGCGCCAACTGGCTGCCAACAAGATGACCATGCTGATTGCCACCCACGACCTGCGACTGGCAGCCACGCTGGCCGACACTGTGGTGTTTCTGGAAGATGGCCGCATCGTGGAGCAAGGCAGCAGCCGCCAGCTGTTCCTGCAACCGCAAAACCCGCGTACCGCCAGCTATGTGTCCACGCTGAAGGAAGGCCTGCCGCAAGACTGGTAAAACCCTGCTCTGCCAGTCAGCAAAACAAAGGCGTCCGCCATAAGGGGACGCCTTTTTGTGGCTGACCAAGTGATTTGGCGCGCTGGCACTGGACCCGGCAAAGCCGGGTCTATCGACCCCAAAAAAGATCTCGCAGCTTTTCCAGCTGTTCCCGCCCCCGCCCTTACCCTGTCAATTGCAGATTGAAGAAGCAAGCCTCGCTTTCTTTCCAGAAAGCGAGAGAGGTTTGCTGCTGTTGCAGCAGCTGCTGACCTTGTTCGGTGCTGCCATCGAACAGGCTGAAATCGATGACGGGCAGAGTAAGAGGGCTTGGCATGGCAACTCCGTTAAGCGGCACGGCAAGGGTGTCGGGAAGCTTCACGATATGCCATTCAAATAGCAGTGCGAACCAAGAAAAACTGATTTGAATATCAAGCCGCTGACTGTGCCACAACAGCCCTCAGGCTGCCTCTACACTGCCACCCAGATAGAACTGGTGTACGTCTTCACGTGCAGCCAGCTCGGCCGAACTACCCGACAGTGCCACATGGCCGTTTTCCAGCAGATAGGCCTGATGGCTGTAGTGTAAAGCCAGGTTGGCGTTCTGCTCGGCCAGCAGGAAACTCACCCCTTCCTGCCGGTTCAGTGCCTGCAGTATCTCGAAGATTTCCTCGACGATTTTCGGTGCCAGCCCCATGGATGGCTCATCCAGCAACACCAGCCGTGGTGCGGCCATCAGCGCGCGGCCAATGGCCACCATCTGCTGCTCGCCGCCCGAGGTATAGCCCGCCTGCGAGCGGCGACGCTCTTTCAGCCGCGGGAAATACTGGTAGATGCGTTCCAGGTCCTGCTGCAAGGCAGCGCGGCTGGGTTTGCGCACAAAGGCACCTGTCAGCAGGTTCTCTTCCACGCTCAGGTGGGCAAAGCAATGCCGCCCTTCCAGCACCTGCACCAGCCCGCGCTGCACCAGCTCATGCGGGGCGGTATGGCTGACATCCTGCCCGGCATAGACAATGCGCCCTTGTTGCAGGCAGCCACGCTCGGCTGCCACCAGGCCGGCAATGGCCTTGAGCGTGCTGCTTTTGCCTGCCCCATTGGCACCCAGCAAGGCCACGATCTGCCCCTCGTCCACCTGCAAGGAAACACTGCCCACGGCCAGAATGGCCTGGTTGTATACCACCTGAATGCCTTCCACCTGTAGTAAGGGCTGGCTCATGATTCAACTCCGCAATCCGTCAAAAACCGGGTGACAAAAACCCGGCGCAGCAAGGCGCGCCGGGCGTGGACGGGCTCAGGCCATCACGATTCCTTGCTGCAATCGCGCGGGGTGATGCCCTTTTCCTTGGCGTACTTGTGCGAGGAGTCCTCGATGATGGGGCGCAGCAGCTTGCGGTCGGCCTGTACCCATGGCGAAATCACCTTCCACTGCTGGCCGTCCCACTGCTGGAAGCGCACCGCACCACCGCCTTCGTGGTCGGCGCAACTCAGTTGCAGCGGTTGCAACAGGCCTAGCGCGCCCACTTCCTTCAGCCGCTTGTCGTCAAAGTGCAGGTGCTCGAAGCCCCAGCGCACCTGCTCGCCGGTCAGCGGTTTCTTGCCGAACTTGGCCTGCGCCAGGCGCACGGCTTCCACGTTCAGGATGCCGTTGACCACGCCCAGGTTGTAGTACACCGTGCCAAAGCGCTTGGCGTCGGCCAGATTGCCCTTGCCGGCATCCAGCACGGTTTTCTTGATGCCTTGCAGCACCGGGAACTGGGTGCCGGACGGGTGGGTGGTGATCGAGATGAAGCCCTTGGCGGCGGCACCGGCCGGGGCGGCGTCTTCTTCCGAGTTACTCCAGATATTGCCGATGATGTGGTCAGCCGGATAACCGGCTTTCTGGGCGGTTTTCAGTGCCACCGGGTTCATCACGCCCCAGCCGCGCAGAATCACCCAGTCCGGTTTTTGCTGGCGGATGGTCAGCCACTGCGACTGCTGCTCGTTACCCGGATGCGGCACTTCCAGCGACACCAGCTGGAAGCCGTATTTCTTCGACAGCAGCTCCAGGATGGGGTTGGTTTCCTTGCCATAGGGCGAACCGTGGTAGAGCACGGCAATCTTCTTGCCCTTGAGCTTGGCAAGACCGCCGGATTTCTGGCCGATATAGTTGATGATTGCCGACACTTCGGAATACGGGTTCAGTTGCAGCGGGAATACATAGGGAAACACGCTGCCGTCGGTAGAATCGGTACGCCCGTGGTTGATGGTGATCAGCGGCAGCTTGTCGGCGGTGGAGCGCTCCAGCGTGGCATAGGCAATGCCCACCGACAGCGGGTTGGTAGCAGCAGCCGGTGCGCCGTTCAGGCCTTTTTTCAGGCGCTCGTAGCACTCCACCCCTTTTTCCACCACGTATTCGGTTTCGCACTCGCTCCAGGTCAGCTTGACGCCGTTGACGCCGCCTTCCTTGATATTCACGTACTGCAAATAATCAATAAAACCGCCGAAAAAGCCGGTGCCGCCAGCCGCATACGGCCCCACGCGGTAGCTTTGCAGCGGAAAATACTGCTCGCCGCCCGCCTGTGCCGTGGCCGATGCTGCCGCCAGGCCCAATGCCAGTACGACCGCCCCTTTTAGTGTGTGCAGATGATTTTTCATTATGGGTAAACTCCCTGGTTCAGTAGACGAAACTGCTAACGGAAACAACAAAACAAAACGCTCAGAAACGCAGTGGCCACAGCCGGGCGCGGGCGCGCCAGCCTTGCCACAGCCGCGCCAGGCCATCCGGCTCCTTGATCAGGAACAGGATGATCAGCACGCCAAAGATGATTTTTTGCAGGTTCTCCAGCTGGCCGGCAGGCAGCAGGCCGCTCAGATAAGTGCCGGACAGGATGGACAGCACGATGGGTAGCAACACAATGAAGGCCGCGCCAAGGAAATTGCCCAGAATGCTGCCCATGCCGCCCAGGATGATGATGAACAGCACCTGAAACGAGCGGCTGAGATCAAAGCCATGCGGCTCCACCGTGCCCAGATAGGTAAACGCCCACAGGGAGCCAGCCACCCCCAGGATGAAAGAGCTGATGGCAAAGGCCAGCAGTTTGGTGCGCAGGATGGGGATGCCGATGACAGCAGCTGCGGTATCCATGTCGCGCACTGCCATCCAGTTGCGGCCCAGGCTGCTGCGTACCAGATTGGCCGCCAGCACAAACAGCGGCAGCACCACGCTCAACGTGAGCAGGTAACGCCCGGCCGGGCTGCCAAAATCGTGACCGGCCACCAGCAGCGGCGGCGCGGTGATGACGCCGGACTCGTTACCGTTGGAGAACCAGGCAAACTTGGTGAGCAGCCACTCGACAAAGAACTGTGCCGCCAGCGTGGACACCAGCAGATAAAAGCCCTTGATGCGCAGGCTGGGCAGGCCGAACACCACCCCCACTGCCGCGGCCACCACGCCACCGGCGACAAAGCTGAGCAAGAGCGGCAGGCCCGGCAGCAGGAATTGCAGCTTGTAACTGGCAAACGCCCCCACTGCCATGAAGGCGGCCGAACCCAGCGACAGCTGGCCGGCATAGCCGGTGAGCAGGTTCAGCCCCAGCCCGGCCAGCGACAACACCAGAAACGGAATCAGAATGGCACTGAACCAGTAGTCGTTGCCAATCACCGGCAACAGGCCGAAGGCCAGCAGCAGCAAGGCCCACAGCGCGGCACGCTGCTGCCATAGCCGCAGTGCGCGGCCATCCTGCCGGTAGCGGGTGCTGAATTGCCCGGATTCCTGATAAAACATGCCTACTCTCCTTTTTAGAACTGCTAACAAAACCTCGTAGAGAACCCGAGCCAAGGCGCGCCGACGCAGACAGTACAAGCAGTACGGCAACACAGGCGCGGGGGTTTTGTTCGCGGGTCTTACACCCGTTCGATGGCGCGTTCGCCAAACAAGCCCACCGGACGCAGCAGCAGGAACAGCAGCGCCAGCACATAGGGAAACCAGTTTTCAATACCGCCACTGAGCAGTGGCCCCAGATACACTTCCGCCAGTTTTTCGCTGGCCCCCACAATCAGCCCGCCGACAATGGCGCCGCCTATCGAGGTGAAGCCGCCAATGATCAATACCGGCAAGGCCTTGAGCACGATCAGCGACAGGGAAAACTGCACGCCCAGCCGCGCGCCCCACAACAGCCCTGCCACCAGCCCCACCAGCCCGGCCACCGCCCATACCAGCACCCACATGCGTTGCAGGCGGATGCCCACTGCCAGCGCGGCCAGCTGGTCGTCGGCCACGGCACGCAGCGACAGGCCGATGCGGGTCTTGTTGAACAGCAAGGACAGCAGCAGCACCAAGAGACCGGCGCTGCCGGCGGCAAACAGGTCGAAGCGCGACAGCATCAGGCCGCCAAGCTCCAGCGGCGTGTCCTCGATGCCCAGGTCCAGCCCGTGCACCTGTGCGCCCCACAGCGCCTGGGCCACGCCTTCCACCACATAGCTCAGGCCCAGCGTGGCCATGAACAGGGTGATGGGTGGCCGGTTCACCAGATGGCGCAGCACCAGCCGCTCCAGCAACAGCGCCAGCAGCAGCATGGACAATAGGCTCAGCACAAAAGCCACCCAGAACGGCAGGCCACGCTCCAGCAGGCTGACAAAGGTGAGCGCGGCAAACAGCACCATCGAACCCTGGGCAAAATTGAACACCCCGCTGGCCTTGTAGATCAGCACGAAGCCGATGGCCACCAGCGAGTACATCACCCCGGCCAGCAAGCCGCCGAGCAGTACTTCCATGAAAAACGACATCAGACAGCCCCCTTGCCGGAACGCCGGCGCAACAGGTCCCCGCCCCGCGCGGGAATACCGGCGGGGACTGTGGATACGAAAAGGTGGATACGGATAAACAGGTGTCAGTGGCGCTGCTGGCCCAGATAAGCGGCAATCACCTCCGGCAGCGCACGCACGGCTTCGGGCTCGCCATCGCCGATCTTGCGGCCGTAGTCCAGCACTACCACGTGGTCGGACAGTTCCATCACCACGCCGATGTCGTGCTCGATCAGCACGATGGTGGTGCCGAACACCTGGTTGACCTCGCGGATGAACTGGCTCATCTCGCGCTTTTCCTCGCGGTTCATCCCGGCCATGGGCTCATCCAGCAACAGCAGGCGTGGCCGGGCCGCGAGCGCCCGCCCCAGCTCCACCCGCTTTTGCAGGCCATAGGGCAGCTGGCCCACCGGGGTGTGCCGCCAGGCTTGCAGGCGCAGGAAGGCAATCACCTCTTCGGCCACTGCGCGCTGGGCTTCTTCATCGGCCACCGCACGGCCTACACGGAAGGCCTGCTCCAGCCAGCTGCTGCGGCTGGCCAGGTTGCGGCCGGTGAGGATGTTGTCCAGCACGCTCATGCCCTTGAACAGCGCAATGTTCTGGAAGGTGCGGGCAATGCCTGCCACCGCAGCCTCGTGCGGCTGCATGGCACGGCGGGCGCGGCCGGCAAAACGGATTTCCCCTTGCTGCGGCTGGTACACCCCGTTGATGACATTGAGCAAGGAGCTCTTGCCCGCGCCATTGGGGCCGATCAAGGCGCAGATCTCCCCTTCGGCCACGTCAAAACCGATGTCGGTCACCGCCTTGACGCCCTTGAAGCTCAGGGAGATGTGCGCCAGGCTCAGCAAGGGCGCTACGGTCTCGGACATAGTGTTGTTTCCATTTCTTCATTCAGGCTTGCAGGGGTGGCGTGCCGGTTTGCAGCCATTGGTGCGTGCTGGCTTCGGCTTGCAGCGGGCGTTGCTGCCACTCGGCGTTGTCCGGCCAGTTGCGCACTTCCACACCCAGCACGGCAAAAAAGTGGCGGGTGTTTTCTGCCAGCGGCGCACCCAGCAGCAACGGCACCCGGGTACGGCTGAAGCCCAGCACATCGCGCAGCGGACGAATCACGCTGTAATGCCCGGCCCAGCGCCAGAAGCGCCCGGCATCCGGTTGCAGCACCCGGTCCACCAGTGCACGCTGCCAGCTGCCGGTGGGTGGCAGGCGGCTGCGCGCCAGTTGCTCCAGCCGGCTGTAGGTTTCCCGCGTACCGGCCACCAGGGTGGGCCCCAGTTCGCGACGGTCGTTGTCGCGGGTGGCCAGGTTTTCCGGGAAATTCAGCCGGAAACCGGCTTGCAGCCATGGCGCCAGCAGGTAGCGCACCTGGGCGGAGCTGGCAAAGGCACGCGAGGCCAGTGCATCTTCGTTGGCAGTCAGGCCTTCGGCCTGTAACAGCTGGCTGCCCGCCTGCAGCAAATGGCCATGCTGCAAGGCCTGTTGTTGCAGCTCGCCCCGGCCATCCACGCGCCAGAAGCGGAAGGCCACCGCGCCATTGCTGGCCAGTACCGCCGGCTCAGACAGCGCGGCACCCGCTTGCTGCAACTGCGCAACCGCCTGCCAGCCGGGCCCTACCCGCTGCTGCAGCCCACGCCCTTCGGCGTAGAGCAACAGCGCAGGGGTGGGCAGGTCGCGCGGCAGGCTGTGCAGTGCCTCGGCATCCTCCACCAGCAGCCAGCGCGGCTGTAAATGCAGCAAGATGGCCTGCAAGTCGCGCACCGGCTGTTGCGGGTCCAGCGCCACCGCCTCCCCGCCCAGCCACTGCGCCGCCAGGCTCAGCAGCAATACTTCGGGACGCGGGTGACTGAGCAACACCAGGCTGTGCCCGGCCGCAAAGCCATGCGCTGCCAGACCGGCCGCCAGCGCAGCCACTTGCTGCTGCACGTCGGCCCAGCGCCATTGCTGCCAGATACCCAGCCGCTTGTGGCGCAGGGCAATGGCCTGCGGCTGTTGGTCGGCCTGCCATGCCAGCCAGGCTGGCAGGCTGGCACTGTCACGCAGCGGAGCTTCCTGATGTCGCTTCATCACCCTTGCTCCTGTCAGGCGGCCAAGGCTTCGCGCTCTTTGGCACGTGCTTCCAGCTCACGCACCAGCGGCAGCACTTTTTCGCCGAAGTAGGCCACTTCTTCCTGGAAGTGCAGGAAGCCACTGAGAATCAGGTCCACACCCACGGCCTTCAGGGCGACAATGCGCTCGGCAATCTGTTGCGGGGTGCCGATCAGATTGGTCTTGAAGCCGTCGTTGTACTGCACCAGGTCCTCAAAGGTGGACTTGGCCCAGTTGCCCTCGCCTTCCGGGCTGGCCTGACCGGCCTGCTTCACCGCATCGCCAAAGGCGTTGACGGCTTCCGGGTCGGCCTTGTCGATGATTTCGGCCAGCACGGCGCGGGCTTCTTCTTCGGTATCGCGGGCAATGATGAAGGCGTTGACGCCAATCTTGACCTGATGGCCGTTGACTGCCGCCTTGGCGCGGATGTCATCCACCTGCGCCTTGATGCCTTCCACGGTATTGCCGTTGGTGAAGTACCAGTCGGACACGCGCGAAGCCATGTCACGCGCGGCACGCGAGCTGCCACCCTGGAAGATTTCCGGGTGCGGCTGTTGCAGCGGTTTCGGCTTCAGGGTGTAGTCGCTGAAGCGGTAGAAGTCGCCCTTGAAACTGAAGTTGTCCTGGGTCCAGATGCCCTTGAGCACGCGGATGAATTCTTCCGAACGGCGATAGCGTTCGTCATGCTCCAGCCACGGTTCGCCAATGGCGGTGAATTCGCCCTGGAACCAGCCGGAAACGATATTGACTGCCACGCGGCCGCCGGTGAGGTGGTCGATGGTGGCAATCTGCTTGGCCAGCACCGCCGGGGTCCACGGGCCGGGCAGAATGGCGGCAATCACCCGCAGTTTTTCGGTGGCCGCCAGCAGCGCATGGCTGAAGGAAACCGACTCGTGCTGGTATTCCGCGCCATAACCGGCGGTAAAGCGGATTTGCGACAGCGCGTATTCAAAGCCGGCCTTCTCGGCGATTTGCGCCAGCTTGCGGTTGTAGTCGATGTCCCAGCTGGTGCGCTGTTCGATCTTGCTGACCACCAGGCCACCGCTGACATTGGGTACCCAGTAGGCAAACTTGATGGCGTTTTGTGCTTGGCTCATGTGATTTCTCCGTGTAAATGCGGGTAATGGTCAAGAGGGCAATGCAGTGTTGCTTCAGGCCAGGGAAGATGTCGTGCTGGCGGACTGCGCGCTGGCAATCACCGGCTGGCGGTGGCTGATCAGCGGCAAGGCGCGTTCCACCGCCAGACGGATGCGTGCCTGCAAGGCGCTATCGCTGACCTGGTAGTCGCTGAAGTCGGCTTCGGCGGCGTATACCCCCAGCGGCAGGGTTTGCGCCTGGAAGAAGCTGAACAAGGGGCGCAGCTGATGTTCGATCACCAGCGCATGGCGCTCGCTGCCACCGGTTGCAGCCAGCAGTACCGGCAGGTCGAACAGGGCTTCGTGATGCACGAAGTCAAAGAAGTGCTTGAACAGGCCGGTGTAGCTGGCGCGGTAAACCGGGCTGGCGACAATCAGCAAATCGGCCTGCTCCACCGCCTGAATGGCTTCGCGCACGGATTCCGGCAAATCCGCCGGACGGGTGACGCCACCGTAGTGCGGGGCCAGATCGCCCAGCTCGATCACGCGGGCTTCAACTGGCAGGTGGCCGGACAATTCGGCCAGCAAGGCCTGCACCAGCGCCAGGGTGCGCGAGGGGCGCTGCAGGCTGCCGGAGACGGCAACAACATTAAAAGAGTGGCTCATGGCTTGCTCCATCATCAGGGTTCACCTGATACATAGCAGCAAGTGTGCCAGCTTTATATTTCTTTAATTTCAATGACTTACGCAAATCAAAAACCACCTCGCAACTGCTGCTGCCGCACCAGCATGCTGACCGGCTGCTGCCTGGGCAGCAGTGGCAAAACCATGCAAAACAAAGCCGGATTGCTGATATGCAGGAAGCATCAATCCCAAGGCAAAACAGCCCACTTCCAATACAAAAAAAGCACACCCAAAAGGGTGTGCTTTTCATAATGAAGACGGTTGCCGGACCGGTTTGGCTTCAGCTTATTTGCCGTCCCACACGATGTCCTTCACCACCAGCGGCTTGGGAATCAGCTTGAGCTTGAAGAAGGTGTCGGCAATGCGCTGCTGCTCTGCCACCACCTTGCCATCCAGCAGTTTGACGCCATAGCCGGAGCGCTTGGCAGCCACCTGCACGATGTCCTTGTCCAGGCCAATCTGCCCGGACAGCTCGGCCGCAACTTCCGGGATATGACTCTTGCCCCAGGCATCCAGCCGTTGCAGTTCTTCCAGCACCACCTTGATGACCTTGGGGTTGCTGGCCACATAAGGCTTGCGTGCCAGGTAGAACTGGGTGTTGTTGACAATGCCCTTGCCGTCCGCCAGCTGGCGGGCATTCAGTTGCTTCTCGGCAGCCGCCAGGAAGGGGTCCCAGATCACCCAGGCATCCACACTGCCCTGCTGGAAGGCGGCGCGGCCATCAGCCGGGTTGAGGAATACCGGGGTGATGTCCTCGTATTTCAGCCCGGCTTTTTCCAGTGCGCGCACCAGCAGGTAATGCACATTGGAGCCCTTGTTCAGCGCCACCCGCTTGCCCTTGAGGTCTTTCACGCTGCGGATGGGCGAATCCTTGCCCACCACAATGGCTTCACCTTCCGGGGCGGCCGGTTCATTGGCCAGATACAGCAGGTCGGCACCGGCTGCCTGGGCAAAGATGGGCGGGGTTTCACCGGTGGTGCCCAGGTCCACACTGCCCACGTTCAACGCTTCCAGCAGTTGCGGGCCGCCGGGGAATTCCGCCCATTTCACCTTGACGCCCAGCGGGGCCAGGCGTTTTTCCAGCGTGCCCTGCGCCTTGAGCAGCACCAGCGTGCCGTATTTCTGATAACCGATATTCAGCGTGTCGCTGCCTGCGGCCAACGCAGTGGCCGACAGCGAAGACAGCGCAAGGCCGGCAGCAGCCAGCAGACCCAGTACACGATGACGGGTGGGGTTGAAGTGTTGCATCACGATTCCTTGTTGTTTGCAGTATGAGCTTCGGTTTTTGTCAGCCGATCTACAGGCCAAACAGGCGGGCGGCATTGCCGTACAGCACCTTGTCCAGCACATGGGGCCGCAGGCCCAGGCCATGCAGGTCGTCTATCGACTGGCCGATGGGGCGGAAGGGATAGGACGAACCAAACAGCAGCTGGTCGGCCATGAAGCCGTTGGCCGCCTCGATATACAGCTGGCTACCGGGCAGGAACTGGTACATGTCCGGCACCACCAGCACGTTTTCGTGACGGAAGGCGATGCCGACAATCTCGGCCACCCGCGGCCAGTAGCCGTGGTAGCAGACAATGGGCAAGTGCGGGAAATCCGCCGCCACCCGCGCCACGCCAGCCGGGTCGTTAAAGCGCGGGTCCGGTGTGGTGGGGCCGGACATCAAAAACACCGGCACGCCCAGTGCGGCGCAGGTTTCATAGATGGGGTAGTACACCGCATCGTCCGGTTGGCGCGCCGGCACGCCAAAGCCCGGTTCGATATCAATACCGGCCAGGCCCAGATCCTTGATGGCGCGCTCGGCCTCGGCCACTGCCGCCTGTTCGCCCTGCAAGGCCGGGTCCACCCCGGCAATGCCCAGCAGGCGCTCATGGCCATGCACTATCTGATGGATAGTGTCATTGGGCAGATGCTGGCCCGGCGTATGCCGCCCCACCACCACTGCGTGGCTGAGACCAGCGTTTTCCACTTCATCCAGAAAACCCTGCTGGGTGAGCGAATTGACAAAGTGCTGGTCGTCACGCGAGCCCACGCGGCGATTGAGCCAGCGCGCTGCTTCGTAAGCCTGGGTGCCGGGCGAGGCACCAAAGAAGTCGTGCAGGAAGGCGGGCCTGCAACGCATGTCGATCACCTTCATGCGGCCTCCGTTTCGGCCACGGGTTTCTGCACCACGGTGCTGGCATCAAACGGGCCGCCGGTCTGCACGCGGTCGTCGCCATACACCCAGCGCTTGCCCGGCAACAGCGGGAATACCAGTTCGGCAAAGCGGTAGGCTTCTTCGAGATGCGGGTAGCCGGAGAGGACAAAGCTGTCCACGCCCAGGTCGGCATATTCCTTCAGCCGCGCAGCTACGGTTTGTGCATCACCCACCAGCGCGGTACCGGCACCGCCACGTACCAGGCCGACACCGGCCCACAGATTGGGGCTGACTTCCAGCTGGTCGCGCTTGCCGCCGTGCAGGGCGGCCATGCGGCGCTGGCCTTCGGAATCCATGGCGGCAAAACGCTGCTGCACCTTGGCAATCACTTCGTCATCCAGATGGCTGATCAGCGCATTGGCCGCCGCCCAGGCTTGCTCGGTGGTTTCGCGCACAATCACATGCAGGCGCACGCCAAAGCGCACGGTGCGGCCCAGTCTGGCGGCGCGGGCACGCACATCGGCAATCTTCTCGGCCACGGCTGCCGGGGGTTCGCCCCAGGTGAGGTAGGCTTCCACATGCTCGGCCGCCAGGTCGTGCGCGGCATTGGACGAGCCGCCAAAGTACAAGGGCGGTGCCGGTTTCTGTACCGGCTCGAAGAAGTTCTGCGCGTTTTCCACCGTGTGGTACTTGCCGGCGTAGCTGACGGTTTCGCCGGCCAGCAGGCGCTTCCAGATATGCAGGAATTCGCTGGCTTCTTCGTAACGCTGGTCGTGATCGAGGAAAATGCCGTCGGCGGCCAGTTCGGCCGAATCGCCCCCGGCCACCACATTGAGCAGCAGACGGCCATTACTGGCTTGGTCCAGCGTGGCGGCCATGCGCGCGGCGGCGGTGGGCTTGGTCAGCGCGGTACGCAGCGCCACCAGCAGCTTCAGGCGGCTGGTGACCGGCACCAGGCTGGAGGCCGTCACCCACGGGTCCAGGCAGCCGCTGCCAGTGGGAATGAGGATGCCGTCGTAACCCAGATTGTCCGCCGCCACGGCAATCTGCCGCAGGTATTCGTTGCTGACGGCGCGGCCGGAGCCGGACTGGCCCAGATAACGGGTATCGCCGGAGGTCGGCAGAAACCAGAAAATGTCGAGACTCATGCTGCTTCCTTTGCTGGCAGATTGCATGACGCCGCAGCGCACCGGACTGGCGGCTGTGGCATGAAGGTGATGGGCCGATTCTAGTCAGCGCCCTGCCCGGCACGAACCAAGGAAAACAGCAAAGCAAATCAATTTAAGTCATAACCTGTCATGACAGCTTGCCCGGTGTTTGGGCTTATACTCGGCGCAATCCAATCAAGCCCTGCCCGCCCATGACCACATTAGCCACGCCCCAGGCCCTGCATGCCCGCATCCGCGAAAGCCTGCGCAGCCAGATTCTCAGCGGCCACTACGGCCAGCACGACAAACTGCCATCGGAAAAGCAGCTGATGGAAAGCTTTGGCGTCAGCCGCATCACCGTACGCCATGCGCTGGGCGCACTGGAACAGGAAGGCATGATCTTCCGCATTGCCGGCAAGGGCTGCTATGTGGCCAAGAGCAAACCCGCCCAGACCCTTACCCGGCTGCAAGGCTTTGCCGAGGCCATGCACAGCCAGGGCTATGCCGCCTGCAACCGGGTGCTGAGCCTGCAAACCCTGCCCGCCAGCGAAACCGTGGCCCAGGCATTTGGCGTGGCCGTGGGCACGCCCATGGTGGAGCTGCGCCGCCTGCGCTATCTGGACAATCTGCCGGTGTCGTTGGATATCAGTTATTTCACCCAGGAACTGGGGCTGCGGCTGGCGCGTGAAGACCTGGCCAGCCGTGATGTGTTTCACATTCTGGAAAACGACTACGGCCTGCCGCTTGGCCATGCCGACCTCAGCATAGAAGCCACACTGGCCAGCGCAGAAGAGGCGCAGCTGCTGGATGTGGCACCCGCTGCCCCGCTGCTGGCCTTGCAACGCATGACCCGTGGTGCCGATGGCGCCGGGCTGGAGCTGGACTTCATCCGCTACCGTGCCGACCGCTTCCGCTACCAGTTGCGCGTGGAGCGCAATTAAGCCCGCGGCCATCAGCGCCCCCTGCTGCGCTGGCAGCAGCCAGCCAGCACACTTGTGCTGATTTACAGCAAAAAGCCGTGTTTTACGGCGTAAAACCACGCATTTTGTCAGGCACGCTTATTGCCATTCCTGTGGCATCCCCGGGTATCCGGACTTACACAAGGAATGTGCGATGACTACCTCCCTGGCCGGCCACGAGGCCGTTCGTGTCAACTCTCCCGAGCCTTTCGCCGCCCGCCCGCGCCCGACCTCCCCGGCGCACATCATCCGCGACGATGCCGAAGCCATTGCCGTGGCGCGTCAGCTGGCCATCCGCTTTGCCCACGACGCCGCGCTGCGCGACCGCGAAGGCCTGCTGCCGCTGGCCGAAGTGGACGCCTACTCGCAAAGCGGCCTGTGGGGCATCAATGTGCCCAAGGCCTATGGCGGCGCAGGCGTGTCCTACGCCACGCTGGCCGAGGTCATCAAGATCATTGCCGAGGCCGACTCCAGCATCGCCCAGATCACCCAGAACCATCTGGCCATCAACCTGCATATCGCACTGGATGGCAGCGAGGCGCAAAAGCAGGAACTGTTTGGCCTGGTATTGCAGGGCTACCGCTTTGGCAATGCCTTCTCCGAACTCAACAGCAAGACGGTGGCCGCGTTTGAAACCCGCTATTCCATCGACGGTGATACCACCGTGGTGAATGGCGAGAAGTTCTACACCACCGGCGCACTGCTGGCCCACATCGTGCCCATCGTGGCGGTGGGTGAAGACGGCCTGGGCGCACTGGTATTTGCCGACCGCGACACCCCGGGGCTGAGCGTGATCAACAACTGGTCCAGCTTTGGCCAGCGCACCACCGCCTCCGGCGGCGTAAAGATAGAACAGGTACGCGTACCGGCCAGCCGCGTGCTGCCGATTGCCGCCTTCGATACCCCCACCGTAGCCGGGCCGGTGTCGCAAATCATCCAGGCGGCAATTGACGGCGGCATTGCCCGCGCCGCGCTGGCCGACACCATCGAGTTCATCCGCTCGCAAAGCCGCCCATGGCTGGACAGCGGCAAGGACAAGGCCGCCGACGACCCGTTTACCGTTTCGGCCATCGGTCTGTTGGAAATCCGCCTGCATGCTGCCGAAGCGCTGCTGGAAAAGGCCGGCCGCCTGATCGACGCCGCCCTGGCCCAGCCGAATGAAAACAGCGTGGCACTGGCCACCGTCGCCACCGCCGAAGCCAAGGTGCTGACCACAGAAATTGCCATCGAGGCCAGCAACAAGCTGTTCGAACTGGCCGGCACCCGCGCCACCCTGATTGCCCACAATCTGGACCGCCACTGGCGCAATGCCCGCGTGCACACCCTGCACGACCCGGTGCGCTGGAAGTACTTCCACATCGGCAACTACTACCTGAACCACATTGCGCCGCCGCGCCATCCGTGGAACTAAGCCATGACCGGCAGTGCAGCACTGCCGGTATTCGCCAAATCGCCAAACAGGAAACAACCATGAGCCAACACACCCTGCCGGACGACCTGTCCACCGGCACCGACTACGAAACCCTGGCCCAGCGCTTTCGCCCCATCTTTGCCGAAATCGCCCAGACCGCCCTGCAACGCGAACGCGAGCGCAAGCTGCCGTACGAGCCGATCAACTGGCTGAAACAGGCCGGTTTTGGCGCGGTGCGCGTGCCCAAGCAATATGGCGGGGCCGGTGCCTCGCTGCCGCAGCTGTTCCAGCTGCTGGTGGAACTGGCCACCGCCGACTCCAACCTGCCGCAAGCGCTGCGTGGCCATTTTGCTTTTGTCGAAGACCGCCTGAATGCCCCGGCAAGCCCGGAACGCGAAGTCTGGTTCAAGCGTTTTGTTGCCGGTGAAATTGTCGGCAATGCCTGGACCGAAATCGGCGAGGTCGCCGTGGGTGAGGTCATTACCCGTGTCAGCCGCCAGGGCGACAAACTGCTGCTCAATGGCCGCAAGTTCTACAGCACCGGCAGCATTTTTGCCGACTGGATCGACGTTTACGCCCAGGTGGATGGCACCAACCAGGACGTGATTGCCGCCATCCGCACCAGTGACCCCGGTGTGACGCAAAGCGACGACTGGGACGGCTTTGGCCAGCGCACCACCGGCAGCGGCAGCACCGTGTTTGCCAACGTGACGGTGGAAGCGGAAAACCTGATCGACTTTGCCAGCCGCTTCAAATACCAGACCGCCTTCTATCAGCTGGTATTGCTGGCGGTGCTGGCCGGCATCGGCAAGGCGGTGGAACGCGATGTGGCGCAGCACGTGCGCGACAGAAAGCGCGTGTTCAGCACCGGCAATGCCAGTAGCGTGAGTCAGGATGCGCAGATCCAGCAGGTGGTGGGTGAAATCTCCGCCCTGGCCTATGCCGCCGAAGCCACCGCCATCCGCGCCGCCCACCCGGCCCAGCGCGCTTATGAAGCCCGCTTTGGCAACGATGCCGCGCGCGAACGCCAGGCTAATATCGACGCCGAGCTGGAATCGGGCAAGGCGCAGATCGTGGTATCCGAACTGGTATTGCGTGCATCCACCCAGCTGTTCAATGCACTGGGCGCATCGTCGGCCCGCGCCGAACTGCTGCTGGACCGCCACTGGCGCAATGCCCGCACCGTGGCTTCGCACAATCCGCTGATCTACAAGGCGCGTATTGCCGGTGACTGGGCCATCAACGGCACCGAACCGCCTTATGTCTGGCAGATTGGCCGCGGCAAGGCCTGATGGTTTTACGAATTGGATAATGACAAGGCCCGCGCTTGCGGGCCTTTTGCATGACTGTCACGCGGTGCAGATTATTGACAAACCCCTCTCGCTTTCTGCACCAGCAGCCTGACACCCGCCGTGGCGGGTGCAGGAGGCAGTACGGCGGGCCAGCTCAGGCCGCCACACCCAATGGCGAACTAGCCTCCAGCGCCGCCATTTCGGTACGTTCGCGATAGGCAATCAGATCGGCAATGGTGATGATGGGCAGGCCATGCTGACGGGCAAAGCGCAGCAGCTCCGGGCGGCGCGCCATGCTGCCATCGTCATTGACGATTTCGCACAGCACCCCGGCCGGGGCCAGCCCGGCCAGCCGCGACAGGTCAAGCGCCGTCTCGGTGTGCCCCGGGCGTGCCAGCACCCCGCCCGGCGCATAGCGCAAGGGGAAGATATGCCCCGGCCGAGCAAAGTCGCCAGCCGGAATGCGGCTGTCCGCCAGCGCCCGCAGCGTGGCGGCGCGGTCGGCCGCGCTGATGCCGGTACTGGTGCCGTGCAGGTAGTCCACGGTCACGGTGAAGGCCGTGCGCTGCGATTCATTATTGCTGCTCACCATCAGCGGCAGTTGCAGCTGGTCCAGCCGCTCGCCGGTCAGTGCCACGCACACCACGCCGCTGCTGTAGCGCACCAGGAAAGCCATCTGCGCGGCGGTGATTTTCTCGGCGGCCATGATCAGGTCACCTTCGTTTTCACGGTCGGTATCGTCCACCACCACGGCAAAGCCACCGGCGGCAATGGCGGCAATGGCTTGTTCCACACTGTCAAAATCGTCTTCAACTGCTTGCAGGTTCTGGGTCATTTGGGTCTCAGGAATAAAACGAGGGGGTCGGGTACTGGCCATTCACTGCCCAGTCACCCAGCTCTTGCAGCTTGTAATCCAGCGGGTCGTGCAGGCTGTGCACGCGCAAATTGCGCCAGAAGCGGTCCAACCGCAGGGCGGCGCTGGTGGCGCGAGCGCCGGTCACGTCGAAAATGCGGCTGGTCAGGTCCAGCCCGCTGCGGCTGGCATGCACCTTGGCGGCGGCAATCTGCAAGGCCAGCTGACCACGGCCTGCCTCATCCAGCGCATCGCCCTGCTGCCAGGCGGCATCCAGCTGGTGGCCGGCGTGGTCGGCCAGCAAACGCGCACCTTCCAGTGCAGCCTGGAATTCACCGTAATGCAGCAGGGTGTAAGGGTCCTTACTGGCCGATTCCGCCAGCGAGGCGGGCCACAGGCGGCGCTGCTCCAGCGTATAGCGCCGGGCTTCGGCCACTGCGCCTTCGGCAATGCCCAGATAGATATTGGTGAGGATCAGCTGGGCAATCAGCGGACGCAGGCAGGCGCGTGGTGTGGATAGCGGGCCGGGTTGCAGCAGCAGCTCGTCCGTACCCACCCACACCTGGTCGAAACGGGCAGAGCCGCTATCGGTCTGGCGCTGGCCGATATTGTCCCAGTCCTGATGAATGTGGACGCCGGCCCGGCGGGTGGGAATCACGGCAATCAGCAAACCGCCCTGCCCGGCGCGCAGCGCCGAGGCCAGCAGCATGTCCGAGTCGGTGGCGCCGGAGCAGAAACTCTTGTCACCGGTAAAGCGATAGCCGTCACCTTCCGGCGTGGCCTGGGTACGGGTATCCAGTGGATTGAGGGCATTACCCCAGAACCAGCGCTCGCGCACGGTCAGCTCGAACCAGGGCTGCCACTGATCGGGCCGGCCGAACAGCTGGGCGGTGGCCAGCAACAAGTGCTGGAAGGCAAACACATGGGCCACCGAGCTATCCACCCGCGCCAGTTCGCGCACGATGTGCAAGGTGGTGCTCCAGCTCTCGCCCAGGCCGCCGAATTCGCGCGGAATGATCAGGCCAAGCAGCCCGCTGTCGCGCAGCGCATCGCGTTCGGCCTTGGGGGTGCCGCCTTGCTGGTCACGCGCAATGGCTGTGCGGGCAAAACGGCTGGCCAGTTCGCGGGCAATGGCCAGCGGGCTGTCGGGCGCAATGGATGAATCAGCCATGCTGCCTCCTGCTCTGGCGATACGACTGGCCGCCTGATGAAACATTTTTGCTGCTGAATAAATGAATAAGCATGAAATTACCTGCGGCTGAAATTAAACCGGGTGCGGTTTTGCCAGACAGGCATTAGCAGATTGCATGCCAGGCAATTCAGCCTCATTCAGGCTGAATCCGGCCAGTAATTGCTGCTGCAGCAGCAATTCATTCATCAGCGCTGCTGCCAGCCCAGCAGCCAATAAACACCGTGCTGCACCAGCAGCAATATTCAAAAACGGATATCGGCTGCCATCTGCCGCTAATTCGAATTCTGCATATATTCCTGATAAATCCTTGGTTTACAGCAGCTGATTGGCGCGGTTAAAACTGTCGCCAATGTGCCGCATAGCACAACCTGATAAAAGGATGACCGCTTGAACCTGCCTCACCACCTGCTGGCACCCTCGCCCACCGCCAGCACACCCGCCTCGGCCCTGCTGCTGGCGCAGCAACTGGCTGCCCAGTTTGCGGCTACCGCAGCAGAGCGCGACCATGCCGGCGGCACGCCCAAAGCAGAACGCGACGCCATTCGCGCCAGCGGGCTGCTGGGCCTGTCCATTGCCAGCGAGCTGGGTGGCCTGGGTGCCAACTGGCAGCAAACCCTGCTGGTGGTGCGCGAATTTGCCAAGGCCGACAGTTCGGTGGCGCATGTGTTTGCCTTTCACCACCTGATGCTGGCCACGGTGGAGCTGTTCGGCCAGCCGGAACAATGGCAGCCCTGGCATGAAATCACCACCCGGCAAAACTGGTTCTGGGGCAATGCCCTCAACCCGCTGGACGAGCGCACGGTCAGCCGCCGCTTTGACGGCTGGCATGAGTTTTCCGGGCAAAAGAGCTTTTGCTCCGGCGCGCTGGATTCGCAAATGCTGGTGGTTTCCGCCCGTCAGCAGCACAGCGGGCAATTGGTGGTGGCGGCCATTCCCACCGGCCGCAGTGGCATCAGCGTGCAGCAGGACTGGAACAATATCGGCCAGCGCCAGACCGACAGCGGCAGCGTGAATTTCGAGAAAGTACGCATTGAAAACAATGAAGTGCTGGACAATCCCGGCCCGCTCACCACGCCACGCTCCTGCCTGCGGCCTCTGCTGGCGCAGCTGATTCTCACCAATATCTACCTGGGCATTGCCGAAGGCGCGTTCGAGGAGGCCCGGCACTACACCTTGCACGAGGCGCGCCCCTGGCGTGCGGCACAGGTGGACCACACCCACGAAGACCCATACATCCTTGGCCATTACGGCGAGTTCTGGGTGGGGCTGGAGAGCGTGCGCGCCCTCACCGACCGTGCCGGCAACAGCATGGTGGCGGCGCTGGCACGGGGTGAGGCACTGACACAGGACGAGCGTGGCGAAGTGGCCATGCACATTGCCGCGGCCAAGGTGGCCGCCACCCGGATGGGCCTGAACCTGGCCTGTCAAATGTTCGAGGTCACCGGCGCGCGCGCCACCCATGCCGGACTGCGTCTGGACCGGCACTGGCGCAATCTGCGCACCCACACCTTGCACGATCCGGTTGATTACAAATTAAAGGAGTTAGGGGAATGGGCTTTGATTCGCAACTATCCGACACCGACGTTTTATTCCTGAAACCCGCATCGGCCCGCAGGGCCGAGCCAGCACAAGGCCCGGCCATGCCCCTGATCACCCTGCCTAACCGGCAAAGCCTTACCACTTCCATCCGCGCCACGGCACAAGTGTTCGAGGACCCGCTGTCCACCGCCCTGCTTTCCCGGATACAGCTGATTGCCCCCAGCGACGCCAATGTGCTGATCATCGGCGAAACCGGCACCGGCAAGGAGCTGATTGCCCGTCATGTGCACGCGCTGAGCCAACGGGCCGACCAACCCTTTGTGGCCGTCAATTGCGGCGCGTTTTCCGAATCACTGGTGGAAAGCGAACTGTTCGGCCATGAAAAAGGCGCATTCACCGGCGCGTTTGCCGCCAAGCCCGGCTGGTTTGAAGCAGCCAATGGCGGCACGGTGTTTCTGGATGAAATCGGTGACTTGCCGCTGAACATCCAGGTGAAGCTGCTGCGCATCCTGCAGGAACGCGAGGTGGTGCGGCTGGGCTCGCGCAAGCCCATTCCCATCAATGTGCGGGTGATTGCCGCCACCAATGTGCGACTGGAAGAAGCCGTGGCCGCCGGCCATTTCCGCGAGGACCTGTTCTACCGCCTGCGGGTGGCCCATCTGGCCCTGCCCGCCCTGCGCGACCGCCCCGGCGACATCCTGCCGCTGGCCCGGCATTTTGTGGACGAATACCGCCAGCGCCTGGGCTATGGCGATGTCGCGCTGCATGCCGATGCAGAGCGCAAACTGCTGCAACACCCCTGGCCGGGCAATATCCGCGAACTGGAAAACGTCATCCACCATGCCTTGCTGATCTGCAAACAGAATGTAGTGCGCGGCGAAGACTTGCAGCTGTCCTCGCTCCAGCTAAGTCGCCGCAACGAGCGCCACAGCACACCGTCAAACCCGGCCCACAACAGCCACGACGCAGACGAAGGGCACCAGCAGTTGCAGCAGGCCTTGCAGGCCCTGTTTGAAACCAATGGCAGCAATCTGTACGAAGACATCGAAAGCACCATCATCCGCGCCGCCTATAACTATTGCCACCGCAACCAGGTGCAGGCCGCCCGCTTGCTGGGCATCAGCCGCAACATCATCCGCGCGCGGCTGATCCGCCTGGGGGAAATCAGCGCGCTGCGCTAGGCAAAAACCTGCTGCGGCCTTGCCTGTCCTTGCCGTCCTGCTTGTGTCTGCATCGGCACGCTCCGTTCCGGTTACCGGGACGACACCTTCTTGTTCGCCACGCCAAGGCCGGGCAAAACTCAAGCCCAGGCCGCACCGCCATGCAGGTGCAGCACTTCACCGTTCATGCTGCGGTTGTGCATCAGGAACAGTGCCGCTTCGGCAAATTCGGCTGCCTGCCCCAGCCGCCCCAGCGGCAAGCCGGCCGCCAGTGCCTGCAACCGCGCTGCATCGTCCCCCAGCGCGGCGGCAAGCAAGGGGGTTTCCATGGGGCCCGGGCTGATGACATTGATGCGGCGCGGGGCCAGTTCGCGCACCAGACTGTGCGCCAGGGTTTCCACCGCGGCGGCAGCCACCGCCGCCATCGCCTTGCCCGGCTGCGGACGCTGCACCACCATGCCGGAAGTCAGGGTGATGGACCCCAGCTCTGCCATGCGCGGCAAGGCAGCACGCAAGCAATGCACGCTTCCCCAGAAGCGGCTGTCCAGATTACGCTGCAAATCGGCCATAGCGGACTCCGCCAACCGTCCCGGGCTCAGCACGGCAGCTGTCACCAACAGGTGGTCCAGCTGCGGCAGGCGGGCAAAGAACTGTTCAATCGACGCCGCGTCCAGCACATCCACCGGCCAGCCGATGGCAGATTTTCCCAGCAGTGCCAGCGCCTGCTGCAAGCGCTCCGGCTGACGCCCGCCTATCACCACCTGTGCTCCGGCTTGCACAGCAGCCTGTGCGGCAGCCAGCCCCAGCCCGGAGCTGCCGCCCACCACCACCACGGTTTGTCCCTGCAATGTTTTGTCCTGCATCGCCCTGCTCCCGCCTGATTGGAAAAACCTGATGCTAAAGCCGGGCGAGCAGGGTTTATCTCAGCCATTTCCTGTCTGCAAATTGACTATGTCTGTAAATATCACCGGCAAATGGCAGGCATTGCGTCAGACACATCCAGGCCAAGCCAGGGTTGGCAACGTAAAAAAGGCATTGCCGCAGCAATGCCTTTTTGCCTGGTTCCGAATGAGCACCTACTTTTGCCAGGCCAGGCTGTAGAGCTTGTCGTTATTGGCATAGGACTTGCGAATCTGCGCCTTCACCGCCGGGGAGTTCTGGTAGATCTGCACAAACTTCAACAGCCGCGGGTCACGGGCATTGTCTTCGCGGGCGACAAAGCGCAGTGCATATTGCTCGTCATCCTTGCCGGAGAAGATCAGCGCGCTGCCGGGGTCAAACGCATGGGCGGCCACGATGAAATGCGGATAACCCTGTGCCAGATCCACATCATTCACCACCCGCACCAGCTGCGGGCCTTCCACTTCCACAAACTCCAGCTTGCGCGGATTGCTGACAATATCACTCAGCTTGCCGCGTGCGCCCACGCCGTCGCGCAGCTTCACCAGCCCGGCCTTTTGCAGCAACAGCAAGCCACGGCCCTGATTGATGGGGTCGCTGGCAATAGCCACCTTGGCACCGGTTTTCAGTTCGGAAAACTGTCTGATGCGGCTGGAGTACAGGCCGATATTGGCCAGGATGCCCAAGCCTACCGGCTTGAAATGATAGCCCTGGGTCTTGATGACATTTTCGAGAAACGCCTGATGCTGGAAGTAATTGGCGTCCAGATCCTTGCTGGCCAGGGCCACATTGGGCGTGGTCCAGTCGGAAAACTCCACCACATCCACCTCCAGCCCCTGCTTTTTCGCCTCCTGCGCCGCCACCTGCACCGAGTCGGCATAGGCCCCCGGTGTAACACCTATCTTCAATGCCGCCGCCAGTGCGCCTTGCGCCAGCAGCAGGCCGAGCAGCGCCAGCGCGCCCAGTTTCTTCTGATGATGCTTCATGATTTTCCCTTGAGTGTGTGATGTTGTTTTGGTTTCTTGTCGCGTCAGCGTGGCCGGTAGCCCGCTGCGGCATGGCGGGCGGGCAAGCGGTCGCCCTCGGCAAACAGCTTGTGGCGCAGGCTGCCTTCGGCATAGGCCGTCTTGTAACTGCCGCGGTTTTGCAGTTCCGGAATCACCAGGTCGATAAAGTCTTCGTAGCTTTCCGGCGTCACGGTGCGGGACAGGTTGAAGCCATCCACCCCCACCTCGTTGACCCAACTTTCCAGCTCGTCCGCCACACTGGCGGCATCCCCCACCAGCGTCGGGTAACGACTGCCCAGCCGGAAGCGCTCCAGCAGCTTGCGTCGGGTCAGCTGGTTGGCGGCGGCGGTTTTGGCTGCCGACTGGATGGCATTGCTGCCACCGTATTCAATCGGGTCATCCAGGCCGTAACGGCTGAAATCCACTCCGATGCTGCTGGCAAAGTGGGCGAGGCCCGCTTCCGCGCTGGCGTACTGCCAGTAATCGTCAAACTTTTGCTGCGCCTCGGCCTGGGTCTGCCCCACCACGGCGGCGATGCCGATGAAGATTTTTACATCCTCGGCACGACGACCGGCGGCCACCGCCTGACGGCGGATGTCCTGTACCAGCTGGCGCGTCTTGTCCTTGTCCTGCGCGGCAATGAAGATGCCCTCGGCGTGACGGGCGGCAAACAGCTGGCCACGGTCCGAACTGCCGGCCTGGAACAGCACCGGCGTGCGCTGGCGCGAGGGTTCGCACAGGTGGTAGCCATCCAGCTGATAGAACGGCCCCTGATGGCTGATGCGGTGGATGCGACTGGCATCGGCAAACACCCGCGCCGCCTTGTCGCGCCGCACTGCCTCGTCTTCCCAGCTGCCTTCCCACAGCTTGTACAGCAGTTCCAGATAATCATCGGCACGGTCGTAGCGCTGGTCGTGTTCGTCCTGGGTGAGCAGGCCCATGGCGCGCGCGCCGCTGTCCAGATAGCCGGTGACGATATTCCAGCCCGCGCGGCCACCGGTGAGGTGGTCCAGCGTGGACATGCGCCGGGCAAACAAATAGGGCGGTTCGTAACTGAGATTGGAGGTGACGCCAAAACCCAGATGCTGGGTCACCGCCGCCATGGCAGGCACCAGCAATAGCGGGTCGTTGACTGGCAGCTGGATGGCTTCGCGCGCGGTCAGGTCTATCGACTGCTGGTACACATCGTAAACACCGATGATGTCGGCGATGAACAGGCCGTCGAACAGGCCGCGCTCCAGCGTCTTGGCCAGCTCGGTCCAGTAAGACAGCGTGTTGTAGTCCACCGAGTTGTCACGCGGGTGGGTCCACAGGCCGTGGTTGATGTGGCCGACGCAGTTCATGTTGAAGGCATTGAGCAGAATCTGTTTTTTCGCCATGTCACAGTGCTCCGTGCCGCGGCGGCAGCACATCGTTCAGCACGTAATTGCCGATGGCGTGGAATTTCCAGCGCAGCGGGTCGTGCAGGGTGTGTACGCGGGCATTGCGCCAGTAGCGGTCCAGATTGCGCGCTTCCAGCGTGGCGCTGGTGCCGGCCAGTTCGAACAGCTGGCTACCGGCCTGCAAGGACACTTCGGTGGTCAGCACCTTGGCTTCCGCCACCGCCACCGAGGCTTCGGCCACACTACGGGCATCGGGGAAAGCCTGGGCCTGCAGCGCGTCCAGCACCCGTCCGGCGCGGCGCAGCAAGGCATCGGCGGCCCGCAAGCGCACCCGCAGATTGCCCACCCGCTCCAGCAAGAGCGGGTCGCGGCTGGCCTTGTCCACGCCGGAATCTATCCAGGGACGGGCATGCTCGCGCACATAGTGCAGGGCTTCCTGGTAGGCACCACGCGCCTGGCCCAGGTCGATGGCGCAGTGCAGAATCTGGGCAAACGGGCCGATGGGAGTGGGCCGGTCAAACGAGGCCTTGAACGGGACAATCCACTCCGGCTCCACCCATACCTGGCTGAAGCTGACCGAGCCACTGCCGGTGACGCGCTGGCCGAAGCCGTCCCAGTCGTCGGTAATCTCCACCCCGGCACTGTCGCGCGGGATGAAAGCCAGATAGCTTTCCTGGTTGTCATCCACCACCAGCGTGGGAATCCACTGCGCATACAGCGCGCCGGTGCAATAAAATTTCTGACCGCTGACGCGATAGCCCTTGCCCTCCGGCGTCAGCCGGGTGCGGCGCTGGTAGTCCTTGTGGCCGATTTCGGCCAGCGCATTGCCAAAACGCACGCCATCGAGCGCCAGGCCGTAGAAATAGCGCTTTTGTTCTGCGCTGCCACCCACGCGCAGCACTTCCAGCGCGTAGAAATGGTTTTGCGGAATCTGCGCCAGCGAGCCATCCGCCGCGCTGATGGTGGCAATCACCTCGGCCAGCGTGACGGCGGACACGCCGGCACCACCATATTTGCGCGGCACGGTAATGCCCCACAGCCCGCTCTGGCTATAGCCTTCCAGCTCGGCCCAGGGCAGGATGCGCTCGCTGTCGCGCCGGGCGGCGTCGCGGGCAAATTCGCCAGCCCAGTGGCGGGCCAGTTGCAGCGCTTCTTCATCGCTGTCGATACGGTGGGCCGCCTGCGGCTTGGCCTGCTGGCCCTGCACCGGGCGCAATGCAGCCAGTTCACTCATGCTGCTCTCCTTTCAATTCCATTGATGACGTGCCGGAAACACGCCGTTCAGGCTGTAATTGCCAATGGCGTGGTACTTCCAGCGCACCGGGTCGTGCAGGGTGTGCACGCGGGCATTGCGCCAGTGCCGATCCAGCTGGTGGCGCGCACGGGTGGCGGCCGAACCGGCCAGCTCGAACAGCTTTTCACTGGCTTGCAGGGCAATTTCGGTGGTCAGCACCTTGGCTTCCGCCACGGCAATGGACGCCTCGGCGCTGATGGCATCCGTCACCTCGCCCGTGCGCAGGCGGTCCAGTGTGCGTGCGGCATCGTCCAGTACTTCCTGTGCGGCATGCAGGTCGATCTGCAAGCGCGCCACCGCCTGAATCACATACGGGTCGTCGCTGGCACGGCTGACGCCGGAATCCAGCCAGGGCCGGGCATGCTCGCGCACAAACAGGATGGCGTCGCGCAAGGCGGCCTCGGCAATACCGGCGTCAATACTGGCCTGGATCAGTTGCGAAATGGGCCCGGTGAGATTGGGCCGGTCCGCCAGCTGCCATACTGGCAACAGCTGCGCCTCTTCCACCTTCACCTTGTCAAAACGCACGGTGCCGCTGGCCGTGGTGCGCTGGCCGAACGAGGACCAGTCATCCACCACTTCCACGCCCGGCGCATGCCGTGGCACCAGCACCTGTACCGTCAGGCCGGATTCATCGCGGGCGCGGGTGGGAATCCAGTCGGCAAACAAGGCCCCGGTGGAATAAAAGCGCTGGCCGCTCAGGTAAAGCCCGTCCGCCTCACGGCTCAAACGGGTACTGAGCTGCTGCATGGGCTGTTTGCCCTTTTCCGGCCCGGCATTGCCCAGACGACGCCCGGACAGCACTTCGCTGTAGATGAAGCGCAGCTGGGCCGGCGTGGCCAGCAGGGGGAACAGCTCCAGCACGGCAAAGTGGTTTTGCGGAATCTGCCCCAGCGAGGGGTCGGCCGCGCACAGAATGCGGAACACCCGCGACAGCGTCAGCAGGCTGACGCCGGCACCGCCAAATTCGCGCGGTACGGTAATGCCGCCCAGGCCACTGGCGGAATAACGCGCCAGCTCGGCCCAGGGCAGGCGGCGCTCACGGTCGCGCACACCGGCTTCCACGGCAAACTCGGCCGCCAGCTGGCGTGCCACGTCCAGGGCTTCGGCATCGCTGCGGATCAGCGCAGCTTCTTGCAGGATTGCTTGTTGAGTCATGAATGGTTTCCGGCTTATTGACGATGATTGAGACGACGCGCCAGCACATCACCGGCGGTCTGCACCACGCTGACCAGCACCACCAGGCCGATGAGCACCGACACCATCACCTGGGTATCAAAGCGCTGATAGCCGTAACGGATGGCGACATCGCCCAGGCCACCGGCCCCCACGGCACCGGCCATGGCCGAGGAGCCGATCATGGCCACCAGGGTGATGGTGAGGCCGGAGACGATGCCCGGCAGCGCTTCGGGCAGCAGCACATGCCACAGCACATCGCGCTTGCGCCCGCCCATGGCCTGCACCGCTTCAATCAGCCCGCGGTCCACTTCGCGCAGGCTGACTTCGGCAATACGGGCAAAAAACGGAATACCGGCCACCGACAGCGGCACCACCGCCGCCCACACGCCGATGGTGGTGCCCACCACCAGCCGGGTGAAGGGCAGCAGCACCACCAGCAGAATGATGAAAGGCACCGAGCGGAACACATTCACCACGCTGCCCACGCCCCGGTTTAGCCAGGGCCGGGCGTACAGGTCAGCCGGACCGGTAGTCACCAGCAGCAAGGCCAGCGCCAGGCCGAAGATGGCGGACACCAGCGCTGACACGCTGACCATTTGCAGGGTCTGCCAGGCGGCAGTCAGATACAGATCAAAAGAATCAGGCATGGTCGACGTACCCCAGGATGCGGATATTGCCAGCCGGAATGGCCAGCTGACGGGCCAGATCACCCAGCCGGTTGCGCGACTGCGGTGCGCAGGCCAGCACCAGCCTGCCCTGCGCCCGGCCCTGTATGCGTTCCACGCCACCATGCAGCAGGCGGGTGGCCGGCCCCAGTGCCGCCACCAGCGGGCCCAGCGCCGGGTCCTGCCCGCTGACGCCATCCAGCCGCACATCCAGCAGCAGTTCCGACTGCGCACTGGATGGTTCCGCCACAATGCGCCCGGCCACATCGGCGGGCAGTTCATGATTCAGCGAGGCCAGCAAGGCGCGGGTGGCATCGGCCTGTGGTGCACCAAACACCTGCCATACCGGCCCCAGCTCCACCACCTTGCCCGCTTCCAGCACGGCCACGCGGTCGCACACTTCGCGGATGACGGCCATTTCGTGGGTAATCAGCACCACGGTGACCTTGAGCTGACGGTTGATATCGCGCAGCAGCGCCAGAATGGACTGAGTGGTTTCCGGGTCCAGTGCCGAGGTGGCTTCGTCGCACAGCAGCAGTTCCGGCTGATGCACCAGCGCGCGGGCAATGCCCACCCGCTGCTTCTGGCCGCCGGACAAGCGGGACGGATAGACATCGCGCTTGCCCTCCAGCCCCACCAGTTGCAGCAGGCTGTCGACGCGGGCGTCAATCTCGGCCTGCGGCAGCCCGGCTATCTTCAGGGGCAGGCCGATGTTCTGTGCCACCGTGCGTGAGGACAGCAGGTTGAAATGCTGGAAAATCATGCCGATGCCGCGCCGCGCCTGCGCCAGCTGGGCTTCGTTCAGGCCGGACAAATCCTTGCCTGCCACCAGCACCTGCCCGCTGCCGGGTGACTCCAGCCGGTTGATGGTGCGCAGCAAGGTGGACTTGCCCGCGCCACTGCGGCCGATGATGCCGAAGATTTCGCCACGCTGGATGTCAAAGCTCACATCCTGCAAGGCCTGCACGCTGCGCCCGCCAGCCTGGAACTGACGCCCCACCTGCCGGAAGCTCACCAGCGCCTCCCCGGCGGGTTCCGCCTTCCGCTGCCACAAGGCCGGGCCTTGTTCTACCTCTGGCCGGATTGCCTCTGCCAATGCATTCATGCGCCTCTCCCTCACAGCCAGGCCGGGGCGTACAACTTGCCGAACACCTTGTCCAGCGAGGCACGCACCTGCTTTGATTGCTGATAGATGGTAATGAAGCGGCGGATTTGCGCATTGTTCACATCCTGTTTGCGCACCACCCATTGCAGGGCGTAAATCCTGTTTTCCAGCCCGTCAAACAGCAAGGCATTGTCCGGGTTGTCGCCCGCCAGCTTGAGGAAGGACGGATAGCCTTGCGCCAGATCCACATCATCCAGCGAGCGCGCCAGTTGCGAGGCTTCCAGCTGCACGATCTGCAGCTTGCTCGGATTGGCCACGATATCCTGGATGGTGGCCTTGTAACCCAGGCCGGGCTTGAGCTTGATCAGCCCGGCTTTTTCCAGCAGCAGCAAGCCACGGCCGCCATTCACCGGGTCGCCGGCAATGGCCACCTTGCCTCCCACCGGAATCTGGGCAAAGGATTTCCATTTGTGCGAGTACAGGCCGATTTTCATGATGGTGCCGGGGGCAATCGGCACGAAATCGTAACCGCCCTGCTTCTTGGCGTTTTCCAGAAACGGAATGTGCTGGAAATAATTGACATCGATATCCCCGTTGGCCAGTGCGGCATTGGGCGTGTTCCAGTCGGAAAACTCCACCAGCTCCACATTCAGCCCCTGGGCCTTGGCTTCCTTTACTGCAATCTGCAGCGATTCGATTTGCGGCGTGGACGACACCCCCACCTTGATGCCATTGGGACCGGCCATGGCCAGCGTGCTGACAGCCAGCAGCAGCGTGGCCAGCACACCGCCCCAACGTGAGGATTTGATTGTTGATGACTGCATTGCAGACTCCCTGATGGTGGCTGCCGCAAGTGGGTGGGCAGCACATTCAGGGGACAGACTAACCATCCGGCATGAATCAACAAACCAAGAAAATCGCTGTTTTATATCTTAAATTCAGATAAATACCGGCAAATGACGACAAAAGCCGCCCATGCATACACATGAGCGGCCAACAGCTTCACATGAGTAATCCGGTCAGACGATGGCAGCAGCCTGCTCGAATTCCAGCCGTGGCCCGCGCGGCGGCAAACCTTCCGTCACGCCGTAACCCAGGTTCACCACCAGCAAGCTGCGCCACTGGCCATCCGGGAAGAAGGCGGCATCCACGGCAGCGGCATCAAACCCGGCCATGGGTCCGGCGTCCAGCCCCAGTGCACGGGCAGCCAGAATCAGATACGCCGCTTGCAGGCTGGCATTCAGCCGCGCGTGCGGCTCCACCAGTTGCGGCAGACCATCGTAAAAGCCCTTGGCGTCGTAGGCCGAAAACTGCTGGGGCAGATGCTGATGAAAGGCCGGGTCCCAGGCCAGCACCACGGTGAGCGGCGCCGCCGCGGTCTTGTCGCGATTGCCCGATGACAACGCAGGCAGCAGCTTTTGCCGGGCCTCGTCGCTGTGGATGAACAGATAACGGCCTGGCTGGCCATTGAAGGCGGTCGGCCCCCATTTCAACAGCTCATACAGCTGGCGAATGGTGGATTCGGCAACCGGCTTGTCCTGGAAACGGTGATTGGAACGTGCGGCAACAAACAGTTGTTGCAGTGCGGCTTCGGGCAGAATGGCGCTCATGCCTGCTCCTTACGCCAGCGTGGCAATGGACACTTCGGTGGACTTGACGAAGGCAATCACCGGCGAGCCCACTTTCAGTTGCAGCTCGCGTACCGAGCGGGTGGTAATTACCGAGGTGACAATGCCGGAGGCGGTTTCCACATCCACTTCGGACAGGACCGGCCCTTCCAGGATTTCCTTGATCACGCCCTTGAACTGGTTGCGTACATTGAGGGATTGAATGCTCATGACAGATCCTTTGCCGTTTGGTACCAGGCGGACAAAGCGGCCGCTGGAAACAGCAATCAAACTAGCAGAGGCAAGGCTGATGACTAAGCAAGAAAACCTGATTTTCTTATCAAGAATACTGAATCTGAAACATGGGCAAAGTCAGACCACGCCCAAGCCGGGCGCATCAGGAGCGCTGAGCCAACCGGTCGCCTGACCAGACCATGCCAAATGACTTCATCAGGCGAAAAATTGCCCTTGATAAATCCATCATATTTCAGACCTATATCACCTCCTTGAACACGCACTGCGACACCTGCTCCATTAAGCGGATCCCAGTGATCCCCCACCACAGAGGTGCTGAAGGAACAACAAGGGAGGCTGGCCCGCCTTGGAATTAGCCCTGCATCGGTAGGCCATTTTTGCGCCTCCCTCATCAACAAATCGAGTCGGGGTGGCCAGGTGAGTTTCCGATATTACTGTTCTCCGAAATACATATGCATCAGACGCGATAGCGCTCGGCAGCTTGTGCTTGCCGAATATCCGACATCAGCCCTTGGCGTGCAGCATCCAGCGTATCCCAGCGTTCGGCCACATGCAGCGGCGGAATGGTGATCAGTTCACGGCGATCAAAGCCAAGCAGCGCCGCATCCACCAGCTCGCCAACCTCCATCACTTCAGGCAGGGTATTGATGTCGATGCCGGCGCGCTGCCACAAGTCTGTACGGGTTGCGGCCGGCAGCACGGCTTGTACATAGACGCCGCGGGAGGACAGCTCCTGGTTCAGCCCCTGCGACAGGAACAAGACGAAGGCCTTGGTCGCACCATAGACCGACATGCCGAACTCCGGCGCGAACGCGACCACTGAACCAATGTTGACAATGGCACCGCTGCCAGACTGGACAAAGCGCGGGGCGACCGCAGCCGCAAGCCGTGTGAGCGCCTGCGTATTCAGCGTGAGCAGCTGATCGATACTGTCCGGAGTCTGCTGCACAAAGCTGCCTGCCTGGGCAAGGCCTGCGTTGTTGATCAGGATGCCAATCCTTGCGTCATTGCGCAGGCGGTCTTCCACCACTTGCAGGTCGCTGGGCTGGGTGAGGTCCGCCGGTAAAACTTCAACAGCAATATTGAATTCATTCCGCAAGCGTGTTGCCAGGGCATCCAGTCGTGTTCTGTCTCGTGCAACAAGAACCAGATCGTGGCCGCGTTGGGCAAACCGATCAGCATAGGTAGCGCCAATGCCACTGGAAGCACCGGTAATCAAAACAACAGCATTTTCATTTTTCATTTGAGGGAACCTGCTTGCTTGTAATAGCGAAACGCGTCACGCCTGTCGGGCGGACTGTGATTGGAAATGCCGGAATGGCAAGGATCAGGCGCTATCTGATCCGTACCACAACCTTGCCTTTGGCCCGCCCCTGAGCAAGGTACTCAAGGGCTTCCTTTGCTTGTGCAAATGGAAATACCTTGTCAATAACCGGCTGGATACGCTCGGCCCGCAAGAGATTGCCGATTTCAGAGAGCTGAGCACCATCAGGCCGTACAAAGTGAAAGGCGTAGCTGACCCCTTGTTTTTTTGCCAGCCGGGTGATCCTGCGGCTCATCAGGCCAAAAACAAATTCAAGTACAAAATTCAAGCGTTTGGCGCGCGCAAACGCGGCATCCAGCGGGCCAATGAGTGAAACGATCTTGCCGCCGGGTTTGAGAATGCGTAGCGACTTCTCGATTGCATCCCCCCTGATGGTTCCCAGAACCACGTCATAGCCGTGCAGCACGTTTTCGAATTCACTCTTTCTGTAGTCAACCACCTCGTCGGCACCCAGTTGGCTGACCAGTGGCACATTGCTCGTACTTGTTGTGGTGCCGACCGTGGCACCAAAATACTTGGCCAATTGAATTGCAAATGTTCCGATACCACCCGAGCCCGCTGGAATAAATACTTTCTGTCCTTTTTTCAGCTCTGCGCGTTCTTTCAGCGCTTGCCAGGAAGTCAATCCCACCATCGGAATGGATGCCGCTTGCACAAAGTCCAGATTGGCCGGTTTGTGTGCGGCAGACTCTTCCGGCACAACAGCAAACTCGGCAATTGAGCCCGTTCCCTGGTCAAAAATGCTGGCAAACACAGCATCACCCGGCTTGAAGTGCGTGACGCAGCTGCCAACCTCCACCACCACGCCAGCAAGGTCGCTGCCGAGTGTTGCTGGCAGCTGAAAATGCAGTACGGGTTTGAACATTCCCGTTGGAACCATATTGTCTATCGGGTTTAAGCCCGCGGCATGAACCTCAACAAGTAGCTCATTGGGTTTCAGAATAGGACGCGCCACCTCTGACAAGCCGATTTCAGGCTTCTTTCCGTAGCGTTTGAAGGTAAGGGCTTTCATCAATTTCTCTCAGTTTTCGGTAAAGGCAAAGAAGCAATGGTTCTTGCTTGATCGGATTCAATTTTGGGACGACTCATTGAGCAACTACGTCTGCAGTTGCAGCTTCATCTCTACTTTGGCTACCAGAGGGAACTTGCTGAGCAGTTGCATCCTTTGCCGTAGACAGGTCATGACCAATGCCAACAGTCATCAGCGTGAAAACAAGGTAAGTCAGCGGGGCCGCGAGGATGAGCATGGGAAAACTCCTGTATGTTTAGCGCTTGCAGACCTTTCACCCTTTGCTTCAGGGTTGGTAGGCAGATGGATTCTTGGTCACCAAAGTGTTACTATCAATTTGAAAGTAACAGTAACACCCTTTTCCCCGATAGTCACTATTAAATTGATATGGACAAGAAAAATAGTTGCAGCAACCCCTGCCCAATCGCCCGCAGCCTTGCTCTGGTTGGTGATGCCTGGAGCATGCTGATCCTGCGTGATGCGCATGCAGGATTGACCCGTTTTGACCAATTCAGGAAAAGCCTGGGGATCGCGCCAACCATGCTGACGGCAAGGCTGGCCAAGCTGACGGAGGAGGGTTTGCTAGAGAAGAGGCGTTATTCAGAACACCCGCCACGTGACGAATATGTCCTGACTACGGCAGGCATAGACTTCTTGCCGGTGTTGTTCATGATCGGAGCCTGGGGCCGCAAACATCGTGGCGGCGGCGAGATGATACGTTTTATGGATACTGAGAACGGTACCGAGATTCAGCCAGTGGCCATTGATGGGGCAACCGGCTTCCCAATCGGGACCAGGCCGATCAGCATCATTCTCCCGACAGAATGAGCTCCATAAACGCTTCCCTAAGACGCACAAATCCTGGTAACAAGCCAGGAGAAAGTCGTAAAACTCAATGCAGGTTTTGATGCAATACAAGCACAACGGACAACAAAAAAGCCCTGAATAATCAGGGCTTTTTTGTAGGTATCTGGCGGACAGGAGGGATTCCGAAGTCAATCGCACGAGGGCTGATTTGCTTTCCCCGTATTGTCATCGCAGAAGTGCATCGAGCTTGAACTGTACGGGGTGTAAATGCCTGACGCTTTCATCAGACCGGACATGCCGGGCATGGATGGACCAAAACAAAAAAACTGCCACCTGGAAGGATGGCAGACCAAAGAGACCACCACGCGGTCGAATCCAGAAAGCCTGAGGAAAAAAAGAAGGGGGAATTCCCCCTACCAATCCGAGGCACAACAAGATCTGTTTTACCAAGGGCTCGCTGGTATCCGACAGTGCAAAAGCGATAGAAAATGGATTCAAAGCGTCAACTTGAAGAATATCCGCGCCGAAAGTCACATCGCATGTGTTGATCCGACCTTATAGGACATTCAATCTGGCCGCCCCGCATCGCCCGCACATGGCGGACCAGTCAGGATCTAACAGCCACTGTCATTCAGCAGCACGTCAAATGGCAGGCATCCATAACTGTGCAGGAGAAGGTATCCAGAAAATCAGGCTTGCGGCGCACTCAGCCCGTTCATCATCCCCTCCACCTCGGCCAGCAGCCATTCGCGCAACTGCTGGTATTCCTGGCGATGATGGGCGTTGCGGTGGGTAATCAGATAATGATGCCGGTCGTTGAAGACAATGGATTCGTTGACTGGACGCTGCAACTGCCCCTGCGCCACCTGGCGGTGCACCAGATGGTGCCAGCCCAGCAAGGTGCCCTCCCCAGCTTCGGCCTGCGCCACCAGCAGGCGGTAGTCATTGCTTTCCAGATAATTGTCTTCGCTGACCCGGTCCGAATCATCGCCCTTCTGGAACCAGTTGCGCCACACGCGCCAATCCACGTGTTCGCATACCTGGGTACGGCCCAGCGGCGACAGGTGCAGCGAAGGATGGGCCAGCAAGTCCAGCGGCTTGATCTTTTTACCGTGAAAATGCTGCTCGAAAAACGCAGGACTGCATACCGGGTACACCACATCGTGGAACAGCGGCTCCACCTCGTATTCCGGTTCGCGCGGCGGGTTTTTGGTAATGATGACATCCGGTTCCATCAGGTCGTCCAGCTCCATGAACTGGTCGGTCACCGTCACATGCAGGCGGATGCCGGGATGCAGACGGCGGAAGGCTGCCAGCCGTGGCGATAGCCACAGTGCCGAAAAAGTATGTGACACGCAGAGGGTCAGCGCGTGCTTTTCGGTACGCCGTACCGCTTCGGCCGCCTCGGCGATGTTCATGATGGAAAGATAGGAGGCATTGTAGAGAATGCGTCCGGCGTCGGTCAGGGCGATATGCCTGCCGGTGCGCTGAAACAGTGCCACGTCCAGCGAGTCTTCCAGTTCCTTGATCTGTTTGCTGATGGCGGCCTGGGTCACGCACAGCACTTCGGCCGCCTGGGTAAAGCTTTCGTAGCGTGCGGCGGTGACAAAACAACGCAAGGCCCGCAAGGAGGGCATCTGCGCCAGTAAACGGTCGGTAAACAACTGCCTTTTCTGCATGGATGCAACCTTTGCCTGCTTTTCATACCCGGCCCGGCCCTATGAACAGCAGCCGCCCCCAGCGGGGGCAGCTGCTGGCAAGCGGGAGGCCGCAGGTACACAACAGGGCAAGGCCGGGCAGGCATGCCCGACCCTGTCTGCAGGTGCGCGGAATCAATCCAGCTTGAGCCAGGTTGTTTTCAGTTCACAATACTGGTCGTGAGCATAGACGGATTTGTCGCGGCCACCAAATCCGCTTTGGCCAAAGCCGCCAAACGGGGTGCTCAGGTCACCCTCGCCAAAGCAGTTGACGGTGACCGTACCGGCGCGGATGCGGGCGGCTACCTTGTGCGCGCTGTTGACATTGTCAGTCCACAGCGAGGCCGCCAGGCCGTAGCAGGTATCGTTGGCAATGCGGATGGCTTCTTCCACGTCCTGATATTCGATCACGCACAGCACCGGGCCGAACACTTCTTCACGGGCAATGCGCATGGCCGGGCTGACCCCATCAAAAATGGTGGGTTCGACAAACCAGCCACCGCTGTCACTCAGGGTGGCATTGCCGCCGCATACCAGATTCGCGCCTTCGGCCTTGGCCACGGCGATATGGTCCAGCACCTTCTGGTAATGCTTCTGCTCGATCAGCGCACCCAGCTTCACCTCCGGGTCCAGCGGATTACCGGTTTTCCAGGTCGCCAGCACTGACTGGATCTTGTCCAGCAACGCTTGCTTCATGCCGGCAGGCACCAGCAGCCGCGAACCGGCACTGCAGTTTTCGCCCATATTCCAGAAGGCGGCGGCCACGGCGCTCTCCGCCACCGCATCCAGATTGCTGACATCCGGCAGCACCAGTTGCGGGTTCTTGCCGCCGCATTCCAGCACCACGCGCTTGAGGTTGGTATCGGCGGAGTAGCGCAAAAAGCGCTTGCCGGTTTCGGTGGAACCGGTGAAGGCAATCAGATCCACATCCGGGTGGCAACCCAGTGCCTGCCCGGCACCACTGCCAAAGCCGGTGACCACGCTGAACACCCCGGCAGGCACACCCGCTTCCAGTGCCAGTTCGGCAATGCGCAGCGTGGACAGCGAGGTTTGCTCAGCTGGTTTCACAATAACGCTATTGCCCACCGACAGTGCCGGGCCGATTTTCCATGCCAGCATCAGCACCGGGAAGTTCCACGGCAGTACCGCGCCCACCACGCCGATGGCTTCGCGGGTAATCATCGACACCACGCCGGAGCCGGATGGCGACAGCGCGTCGTAACGCTTGTCGGTCACTTCGGCATGCCAGCGGATGCAGGCGGCAGACTCCGGAATATCCAGCCCCATGCACTCGGCAATCGGCTTGCCGGCTTCTAGCGCTTCCAGCAGCGCCAGTTCCTCGGCATGGTCGTCAATCAGCTGGGCCAGGCGCAGCAACACCGCCTTGCGCTGGGCCGGTGCGGCCTTGGCCCACACACCGCTATCAAAAGCCGCGCGAGCGGCCTTGACTGCACGGTCCACATCGGCGGCATCGCAGCAGGCCACGCTGGCCAGCACCTGACCGGTAGCTGGATTGAGCGTACTGAAAGTTTTGCCGGATTCCGCGCCACAGCGTTGCCCATCGATAAACGCACGGCCATCCAGCGTCAGTGCCGCAGCGTATTGTTGCCATTCCTGATAGCTCTTCATCTCTCTTTATCCTTTATATATGTGTCAAAGTTCGGGGCCGGCGGCCATTTCCTTGGCCCAGATGGCCGTGGAAACGGCAATGTCCATCAGCGGCCGCGGCGGCAAGGAACGCGGAAGCGGGGTCTCCAGCAACTGGCGCAGCAGGCTGCTGTCCTGACCCAGCGCATATTCGGCAATCAGCTTGCCGGAGGTAGACCCGCGGCTCAGCCCCAGCCCGTTGCAGCCTATGGCCTGGTAGATATTGTTTTCACGCTTGCCGAAAAACACACCGTTATTGGCCGACAAGCACAGCGCCCCACCCCAGGTGTATTGCAGCTCCACCGCCGGCAGCATGGGAAAGCGCCGGTCGAAGGAGCGCTGGTGCAGCCGTTTGGCGCGCGCCAGGTCTGCCGCACTGACGCTGACACCGGGGCGGAAGACAAAGTGGTTACGCACGCAGATGCGATCGGTGCTCAGACGGCGCACGGTGCTGCCCATCGGGTCGGCCGGAATCAGCGCCCAGGAAGACTGACCACCCAGTTGCTGCACTTCCTGTGGCGTCATCACCCGTGTGAGCGAGGCAAATGTGTATACCGGCAGCAGGCCGTTATGCTGCAAGCCAAAGCTGGCGGCATAGGCATTGGTACACAGGATGATGCGCCGGGCACGAATCTGCCCGCTGTCCAGCCGCAGCACATGGCCATCTGGCTGGCTGCTGATGTCGCGTACCGGGCTCATCTCGAATACCTGCACATTGGCCGACAGGCTGGCCGCCAGCCCGCGCATCAGCGCTGCCGGCTGCACGGTGCTGCAACCGGGGGTGAAAATGGCACGGTGGTAGAAGCCGGAGCCGGTCACCCGGCCAATGGCGGCCTCATCCAGCCATTCGAAACCTTCGCCGATACGCTCCAGCCCGTCGGCAAAATGCTGGAGTGCGGCTTCACCCTTGCGGCTGACCGCAGCGTGATACTTGCCATCATCCCGCCAGTCGCAGGCGATGCCATGCTGCTGCACCGCAGTGCGGACATAGTCGATGCCATGGCGCTGGAAGCGGACATCAGCCTGGTCCTCTTCCACGCTGCGCGAATAGCTTTCGCTGCTGATGTCATGTGGCAGGTCGACAAAGAAACCGGAGTTACGCCCGGCGGTAGAACGCCCGATCCGGTCGGCTTCCAGCAAGGCAATCGATGCATCCGGCGCGAGTTCGGCCAGTCGACGGGCGGCGCACAGGCCGGTGATGCCGCCGCCAATCACCACCCAGTCATACTGCTTGCCGGAAACCGCCTGCCGCGCTGCTGCAGCGGGCGGCAGGCTTTCCCACCAGCCGTTCACGCCATCCGGTGCCGGAAACCGGGCGAATTCCAGTTTTTGATCCATGGTGCTTATCCGTGCTGAATCATCGGCGAAACAATGGCGGCAAAGGCATCACGCTCAGCCTGGTTCAGTGTTCCCAGCGGTGCGCGGGCTACGCCCACTGCCTTGCCAGCCAGTTCGCAACCGTAACGCACGTACTGGATGAACTTGCCGCTGCGTTCCAGCAGTTCCAGTACCGGCAGCAGTTGTGCCATCAGCTGGCGGCCAAGCTGGAAGTCCCCCTGTTTGACGCAGGCGTCCAGCAGGGCAACGTGGGCTTCGGGCAGGAAGTTGGAAGCACCGCACACCCAGCTGCGGCAACCCCAGGCAAAGAATTCCAGTGCCTGATCGTCCATGCCGCAGCTCAGAACCAGTGAGTCCTTGAAGTGGGTGGACAGGTGATGCAGATGGCCGATATCGCCGGTGCTTTCCTTCATGGCCTGGAAGTTGGGCCGTTGCAGCAGGGTTTCCAGAATCTCGTCGCCAATGGCGGTACCGGTACGCGCCGGGAAGTTGTACAGCATGATGGGCAAGTCCAGCGCATCATCCACTTTCAACAAATGCTGCAACAGTTCTTCCTGCGTGGGCTGGGCATAGTACGGTGCCGCCACCAGCAGGGCCGACATGCCGGCGGCCTTGGCCGCCTGCCCCAGACGAATGACTTCGTCGGTGGTGGTGGCGTTGATGCCAGCAGTCAGCCAGGTCTTGCCACCGACGGCTTCTGCCACGGTGTTAAACGTGCGCACCCGCTCGTCAAAGCTCAGCGCGTAGTATTCGCCGGTGGTACCGCCGATGCCCAGACCATCCACCTTGCCAGCCAGGTCAGCCGCGTGTGATGCCAGCAGGTCGTGATTGATTTCGCCATCAGGCAGAAAAGGGGTGACCAGTGGGGTGTGTACGCCTTCAAAACGCATTTCATTTCTCCTTGTGGTTCCACCTGAGGCGGGCCTTGCAACAAGGCCGGCAGCGCGGTGGAGGCATGTAAAAGACAACAGCATCCCTGCCCTCCATGCGGATGGAGGGATGCCAGCACATCCGGGCCGCCTGGCCCGGCGCACTCATCAGATATGGGTTTCTGTCATCGGATAGATGGGAAACTGGCAACACAGCTCGCGCAGCTTGCTGCGTACCAGTCGTTCGACTTGCTCGTCACCGCCCGGGCTGACGTTCAGGCCACCGAGTACTTCCAGAATCAACTCGCCCAGCTGTTCAAACTGGGCCGTGCCAAAACCACGACTGGTACCGGCTGCCGTGGACAAGCAGATGCCGGCCTCCGCCAGTGGCTGCCCGCTGGCATCCATGCCGAACAGGCTGCAGGAAATACCGGCGCGTACCAGCGCGCTTTCGGCAGCCAGCGCATGGCCACCCTGCCCCGGCAGCGTCAGCAGCAGCAAGTGGTTGTCGGTTCCACCGCTAACCAGACGGACCCCACCAGCCAGCAGCACCCGCGCCAGTGCCTGGGCATTGCGCAGCATCTGCTTGATATAGCGGAAAAACTCCGGTCGCAGCGCCTCGCCAAACGCCACCGCCTTGCCGGCGATGACGTGCATCAACGGGCTGCTTTGCCGGCTGGGAAACACCGCGGCATCGGTCTTGCCCGCCAGTTCGGCACGGTTGCTCAGAATCACCCCACCACGCGGCCCGCGCAGGGTACGGTGGGTGGGCAGAATCGCCAGATCGGCAGCTGGCAGCGGATTGGGATGCAAACCCGCTGCTGCCAGTCCGGCGATATGGGTCATGTCCACCACCAGCATGGCACCGGCTTCATCGGCAATTTCCCGGAAACGTGGCAAGTCCAGCTGACGTGGATAGGCCGACCCACCCGCCACCAGCACGGCAGGCTTATGCTGCATGGCCAGTGCGTGGACAGTGCTGTAGTCCAGCAGGCCGCTGTCCGCAGCCCGGCCGTAATACACGGTGTCATACCAGCGGCCTGGCAGATGGGCAGCCTCGCCTTTGTCCGGCGACATGCGCAGCACGGTCTGACCGGGCTGTACATGGGCCAGCATGGCGGCATGACTGGCATGCGAGCCGGAATGCGGCAGCACATTGGCGTAATTGGCATCAAACAGGGCTTTCACCCGGTCTTCGGCCAGTGACACCACCCGGTCCAGATGCTCGCAGCCCGGGTAGTCGCGTGGCATGAAATGGCTTTCGCTGCCCCGGCTGGCCAGCACCGTGCCCTGTACTTCCAGCACGGCGGCGGAGACCAGGTTTTCCGATGCCAGCATTTCCACCTGCATTTGCTGGCGGCGCAGTTCCAGCGCCACTTCCGAGGCGATGACCGGGTCTCGACTCAGCAGCGGCTCGGCAAAGAAGCGCGAAATTTCATTCATGGACACACTCCACAGGGTGACGCCAATTGCGCCAGTCATCACATCATCAGCGGCCTGCCACTGGCAGCAGGCCTGGCCATGGCGGGCTTATTGCTGTAACCAGGCTTTCAGCTTTTCCGGATGGCTGTCGACAAACTTCATTGCAGCGGTGGCGTAGTCATTGGTGCTGTTGCCTTCCAGTTCGATGGCCTCCACATCAGCCAGCGTCAGTTTGAAGTGCTTCATGAATACATTGGCGCGCGGGAACTTGCCGGCGAAGGCCTTGGAAGCAAAGGCGTGAATCTGCTCCTCGCCACCCAGCGTGCCTTTCGGGTCTTTCAGGTAGCGCACTTTCCATTTCTGGAACAACCAGTGCGGGCTCCATACCGTGGCCACGATCCACTGCTTGCTCTGATAGGCGCGGGATACCCCGGCCAGCATGCCGGCTTCACTGGAGGACTGCAGGTTGTAACCAGCCAGGTTGTAGTCCTTGATGGTCTTTTCCGATGCCTGCATCAGGCCACCACCCGGCTCGATGCCCTGGATGATGCCGTTGAGCTTGCTCTTGACCGCGGGCTTGTTGAGGTCGGCAATGGTGGACACTTCCGACTCCGGCACATAGGCAGGGACTACCCAGCCATTCTTGCCGCCGGTGTAGATGATGCCCACATCATCAAGATTGTCCTTGTACTTGGCGTAGTAAGTACCGTGGGTGACTGGCAGCCAGCCGCCCACCATCAGGTCCAGATCGCCACGTGCCACGCCCTGGTACTGGATGCCGATGGCCGCCTGGACAAATTCCACCGGCTGCTTGAGCTTGGTTTCCATCACGTACTTGGCCACATTGGCCACCGCCAGTACGTCAGCCCAGTTGGTCACGGCAATCTTGACCGGTTCGGCCGATGCAGCAGACGCGGTGCCGACACCGGCAGCCACTACCATGGATACCAGCAGCTTGCGTGCCATCGATTGGGAAAAATGCTTTTTCATCGTGTTTCTCCTTTGTCACCGCTTTGGTTTTTTGAATCGCGCTGTCCTCTACACCGCGCGTTTACCACCACAGGCCAGCCGGATAGCCCTGCCTGCTTGCACCACTTCTCAGCCCTGCACTGCCTTGCCACTTGCCGGTTTGCTGGCACGCACGGTTTTGGGTTTCTTTTTGGCCTTCATGCCAAAGCTTTCGGTCAGACGGTCCAGTACGATGGCCAGCAACACCACGCCCAGGCCACCTTCGAAGCCGATGCCGATATCCAGCCGCTGAATGCCGCTGAGCACGTATTCACCCAGGCCACCGGCACCAATCATCGAAGCCACCACCACCATGGACAGCGCCATCATGATGGTCTGGTTCACCCCGGCCATGATGGATGGCAGGGCATTGGGCAGCTGGATCTTCCACAGCAGTTGCAGCTCGGTACTGCCAAAGGAACGCCCGGCTTCCATCAGCTCCTCACGCACCTGGCGGATGCCCAGCGTGGTAAGGCGCACCACTGGCGGCATGGAGAACACGATGGTGGCCATCACGGCGGGGACGCGCCCCAGGCCGAACAGGATGACTGCGGGAATCAGGTAGACGAAGGCCGGCATGGTCTGCATGAAGTCCAGCAAGGAACGCAACACCATTTCCACCCGGTTGTTGCGCGCCCCCCAGATGCCCAGCGGTACACCCAGTGCCAGGCTGAAACAGGTGGCGGCAATCACCAGCGCCAGCGTGGAGGCGGTTTGCGTCCACAGGCCCATGAAGTGGATGGCCTGCATGGCCAGGCCGACAAACACGGCAAACACCACGCCACGCCGCCACAGTGCCACCACCACCAGTGCCACCAGCACCACAATGAAGGGCAGCGCCAGCATCGTGTCTTCCAGCAGCTTGACTACCGCGCCCAGGCTGGCCGAGAAGGCATCGAACACGCCACGAAAATGGAGGAAGAGATAATTGACGAAATCTTCGGCAAACTTGCCGATTCCGGAAGAGTTCATGACTGTCTGCGCTCCATCACTTGTTTCAGAATGTTGCGGCAGGACACCACACCCGCCAGCTTGCCGCTGCCATCCAGCACCGGGACATCGTGTTCCTGCTCCAGCGCAATGGCGGCCAGCTGGTTCAGGTCGGCATCCAGCGTTACGGTGCGCACATCGGCCAGCAGTGCTTCTGCTACGGCAGCATCACCGGCCTGATGCAGCGATGCCGGGGTGACACAGCCCAGGTAACGGCCGGTGTCATCACAGACGTAGCCACACTCGGCACCGCTATCAATCAGGCGATTGAGCTGGGAGGATGCCGGGCTGGCCAGCGTACAGTTGAGCAGTGCCCTGCCTGCAGGGCTCAACATGCTGGAAGCCTTGAGGAAACGGGAGATGTCGACATTGCGGAAGAAGTCCCGCACATAGTCGTCAGCCGGAGACTGGATCAGCTCGGCAGGTGTGCCCACCTGGATCAGGCTGCCATCTTTCATGATGCCGATGCGGCCGCCAATCTTGATGGCCTCCTCGATATCGTGGGAGATGAACACGATGGTGCGCTGTTCTTCCTTCTGCAGGCGCAACAACTCGTTCTGCATTTCGGAACGGATCAGCGGGTCCAGCGCAGAGAAGGCCTCGTCCATCAGCAGTACCGACGGGTTCACCGCCAGGGCGCGGGCCAGGCCCACCCGCTGCTGCATGCCACCGGACAGTTCGCTGGGCAGGAACTTCTCGTAGGAACCCAGCCCCACCCGCACCAGCACCTTGCGCGCCACTTCATAACGCTCGGCCTTGGGGATACCGGCCACTTCCAGACCGTAGGCGATATTGTCCAGCACAGTACGGTTAGGCAGCAGGGCAAAGGACTGGAACACCATGGCCATTTTCTTGCGCCGTACTTCGCGCAGTTCCAGCGTGGACATGGGAGCGATGTCGCGCCCTTCCAGAATGACCTGGCCCGAGGTGGGTTCGATCAGACGGTTGAGCAGACGTACCAGGGTGGATTTGCCGGAACCGGACAAGCCCATGATGACGAAGATTTCCCCCGCCCTGACACTGAGGCTGACATTGTTTACCGCCACCATATTGCCGGTCTGTTCCAGCACTTCATTGCGGCCCATACCCTGCTTGAGCAAGGCAGCTGCACGTTCCGGCTTGGGGCCGAAAATCTTGGACAGGTTCTTCACGGTCAGAATATCGCTGCCATAGGTACTTTGCGGTGGAGCAAGCTGCGTCACCGCACCGGGTGCGACGGCTTCTTTCAGTGTGTATGCCATATTTGGGGTCATTCTTTATCCCAACTTGCAAGTTCAAGAAATCGAAGCCCCCAGGCTTACCCACTGCATGCATATCCCATCCGGGGCTTCATTCAGCATTGGTTGGCAACGTGGTTTATCATGCAGTGCAACAAATCTGGCATGACTTAATAAAACCGGAATCGCCAACCGCATTCGCAGCACATTTGTCTGACCATTCCGGTCATCGTCATCTGTGTGTAACGCTTGCCAACAAGCCTACCAATTCTCTTCATTACCTCCAGTTACATTTTCTGCACCCTTTCACCTACTTTTGGTAATGCATTAGTAATGTGCAGATTTCGCCGCATTGCACCATCACAATGCGACAAAAAATATTATTGTTTCATAACAATGACTTGCATCGATTTTTAGCAGGGCTTGTGTCGTATGGCCGACAAGGTGATGTCGTCATCGATCGAAAGAGGACTAGCAAATGGCACCTGATCGCAACTTGACTGGGCAATGCCGCGATTGCAATGATTTGCCTGAATCCCATGCAGCACAGCGGACGTCATTAATTGCACCTGAAGATAAAAGCCGCATTGCATTGTGTGAAAACTGTCATTGGAAATGGCTGCCAGATGATTTATTTCATTCAGCCATCAATTGCATGATCCCGCTTGAAACGGACATAACATGAACCAGCCCGCCCACGCCGATAATCGCCCGCCACAAAAACCCTTGTCAGTCGGGTTTATTCTGGCGCCGGAATTTACCCTCAGCGCTTTTTCCAATTTTGTTGATGTACTGCGCCTGGCGGCAGATGAAGGTGATTTCAGCCGGCAAATCCGTTGCAAATGGAAAATCCTCAGCCACGACAGCAGGCCCATCCAGTCCAGCAGCGGGCTGGAAGTCATCCCGACCACCGGCTTGGAAGACCCTCAGGCTTTCGACTACATCGTGGTCGTGGGTGGACTACTGCATGCCGGCAAGAAAATATCGCCGCAAATTGCTGCCTACCTGAAACAGGCCGACGAGGCTGGCGTAACGCTGATCGGTGTTTGCACCGGCAGTTTCATTCTGGCGCGTGCCGGGCTGATGCATGGTTATCACAGCTGCGTCAGCTGGTTTCACTACCATCACTTCGAGCAGGAATTTCCGAAATATCCGGTCAGCTCGGACGAGCTGTTCAATATTGATGGCAAACGCATGACCTGCGCTGGCGGTGCCGGGGTCATGCACCTGGCGGCCCATCTGATTGAAAAGCACTGCGGCAAATTCGAGGCAGCCCAGGCCTTGCGCATCATGCTGGAAGAAATGCCCCTGCCGGCATCCACGCCGCAGCCGCATTCGGTCATCACCGACAAGGTGTACAACCGCAGCGTGCGCAAGGCAGTGCAGCTGATCGAGCGCAATATCAGCAATCCGCTGACGGTGGACGACATCGCGCAAAAGGTGAATGTCAGCATCCGTCATCTGGAGCGGCTGTTCCATGCCGAACTGGGCATGACGCCCAGAAGCTATTCCGCCAAGCTGCGGCTGGATCACGCCCGGCACCTGATCCTGAACACCGACCACCGCATTTCCTTCATCGTGTTTGAATGCGGCTTTGTCGACTGCTCCCATTTTTCCAGACGCTTCAAACTGGAATTCGGCCTGACTCCCACCGAAATGCGCATCAAGCGCGGCACCATCAAGAAATTCCAACACAAGACAGCTGCCTGAACCTGCAACAGTCCATTACTCCCCATCCACAGCGAATACCAGTCGGTATTCGCTGTTTTACATTTCATGCTGGCCTTGGCTCCTGGTTCCACGCCCCATTCCGCATAAACAAAAATAAACCGCATTGACGCTATCTCCAACCACTTCAATACTCAGCAAAACTGATGTCAACACCATCAGAACAGTACAAAACCATTGCTGACAGCCCGTCACAGAAAGAGCTGCACCACATCGTCAAAGGAGAAAGCAGTCATGACGCAGGAATCGACAAGGCTGGAATTGATCCACCACCGTAAAGCGCGCCACGCCCTTACCCGGGAGCGCTATACCGACCCGGCTGTGTACCGCGCAAATCTGGCATAGCGTATGGATTTTTGTCGGCCATACCCTGGAGCTGGAAAAACCGGGCCAGTACATGACGGTACAAATCGGGGATCACCCGGTTGCCGTGGTTAGCGGCAACGATGGCACCGTAAGGACATTCAATGATGTCTGCCGTCATCGCGGTGCCAAGATATGTCAGGGTGACAGCGGAAAATCAGCAAAAATGGCCGGTCCCTATCACCAATGGACGTTTGGTCTGGATGGCAAACTGTTGTACGCCGGCAATATGGGTGAATGCACACGGGCTGAAGCCGGTGCACGGTGCCGTAGTGGAAACTTGTATCTATGTCTGTGTGGCCGAAACCACCCCGGACTTCGACACCTTTGCCAGCGCAGTGCAACCTTTCCTCGCTCCGCACCAACTGGACAACTGCAAGGTGGCGCATGAGTCATCCATCGTGGAAAAGGACAACTGGAAACTGGTATTCGAAAACAACCGCGAGTGCTATCCCTGCGAAGGCTCTCCCCCGGAACTGCTCAACTCCTTCGTGGAAAACCATTCGGTAGCCGGTGTGGCCGATGGTAATGACCCGGAACTCACCGCTTTCTGGGACCGTTGCGAAGCAGGTGGATTACCCAGCCGCCTGCTGATGGCGGAAAACGGCCAGTTCCGCATGACACGCATTCAGCAATCAGTCCGCTAGCTGCCCGTGGCGACCACTTTGTCTGAATGGCTGCATTCGCCGGCTGCTTAGGGCCATTTTCGACCCGAAGAAGAAAGATAAAACACACATCCGTCAACAGCGTCGAGTTCGGCTAGAGTTGTTTCCATCCCATTTAAAATGGCTGCTTTCGTATTGGAACTCAGCCATTTTGGTATCCGGCTAGTTGGGGAACATACGGCTTTCAATGATGAATCACATTCAAGCATTCATCTTCCCGCGGTGGCTCGTAATATCGGGAGATACGTTCAAATGTTACATCGTCAACGGTAAATGGGTGAGTGCCGGATTGATTTCGTAAGTGCAGGCGCTCCTTGCAGAGTGAATCTGGTACATCCAGAAGATGTAGAGAGTGAGCTACTCCGGCCCGAGTGCAGACAGACATAGCCCACTGCCGAGATGCAACGGTATTAGCCGGCACGTCCAGTACCACTGAAAGGCCAGCTTGCAGTAACTCTTCTACATGCCCTCCCAACACATCTTTCAATAGTCCAGAACAGCGCACATAGTCGACCACTTCCTTTATGGCATCTGGATACAGCCTAGCCAGCCACTCATCCTCGCTAATCAGTACTGTTTTGGGTTCTTTGGCTAGTTTCCGTGCCAGGGTTGATTTTCCAGAGCAAATCTTGCCGCACAGCAGATGCAGGGATGGTGGCATCTCAATCAGGCTGGTGCCGTAGGAATTGTCGATGGCACAGCGCCAGACACCTGCTGGATCCCGGCGGAACACATAAGTGGCGAACCGGGTTGCCTGCCAAGCTTGTCCGGCTTCACGTTCCGCCTGTAATTCGGTACGAGCTAGTACTAGTGCGGTGTCACCACCAGCGACTACTTGCATGTCTGCTTGGCTGACTTGTAGGGTGTGGTTGAAGTACTGGGCGATGGCGGGGAAGACTGCGCGAATCTGTTCACCACCTCGAGCGAGCATGCCGGGCTGAACCACGAGCACGGCGTCACTAGCATAAAACGCCATCAGCTCATCAAAGTCTTCCCGGTTGATTGCGTGGTCGGCCGCTGCGATGATTTCCTTCAGTTCCTGCTGAGGCATGGATTTGCTCCTGGTCTGTAGTGTGGTAACCAAGCAGACGGAAACAAAAAAACCCGCCTGCTGGGGCGGGTTGCTTGGCCAAAGCCTTGATGCGTGCTAACCCACCATTCCAAGAATGGTGGTAATAATTGCGATCATGCATTGGTCATGGCTTGTCATATGGTTCATTCTGTAGGCAGCAAATAGGGATGTCAATCTATGTGGCAGGGGTACAAGTTTGCTTGGGACTGCGATCTGCCCTAACTCAGACTGGCTGCAGGTCGGCCAAAGTAGACATTCGAGTTCCAGATTGACTGTGGCCGCTTACCGATTGGAAGCGGCCACAAAAGTATCCAGCAAACGTGGGGCGATTCACCGCCACCGGCCAAGCCGGAGTTTGGAAGTATCAAGCTCAAACTCGTCTTCAATGCCAAGCTTTTTCATGATTGCTGGCAACACTTGATGAATCACTCGCATGCCGGTAAGCAGTTCATTCATATAGATGTCCGGATGGAGGCGACTTTGGTCAAAGCCAAGGCTACGCGCTTCTGCGGCCTGACCCAACTCGTCGTGGGAATCAAAGACCAGATCCATCAACTCGGCTCTGAGAGGGATGCCAGCACGAAATGCACGCTCCTTCAGATACGCGACCATTTCAGTGACCTCAGACTCTACTTTGTGCTTGAAACTTGGAAAGCCAGGAACCTTGTTCTCGTCCAGATCCAGCTTCGATGCGGCCAGGCTGAGCAGTGCAGCATCAAGTTCCCAAGCTGGGGTGTCGAATAGATCCAACTCGTCGTCGAAAACCAAATCCGACACGAACGCTGCATAGAAGCCGTACACATTTGTGAGTGACTTGAACATGTCATAGATGAGTGAAGCAATCTCGTTGTCCCAGACGGCCTCGCCTTCATCATCGTCATCCTCCGCTATGGAAGCCCCCAACTCCTCGGGAAATGGCTGAGGAATATTAACCCCCATCTCTTGAAGCACATGAAAGGTGTTCCAGAATAGGACGCAATTGTCGTCATCCACATCCTCAACTAACGGTGCCGTTTTGTAGCCAGTCTCCGCACTGCACTCAGCGAGATCAGCAAGGTAGCGAATAAGCTTTACCCATTTCTTGGCATCTTCTTTGGAGCCAGCAAGCAAGACAATGTCCGGATCCAGATCGTCCAAGCCCGCCAGTTCGCTCAACTTTTCGCTCATTTCGAATGAAATGTGCTCGCCGTTCTTCCACTTGCTAATCTGTGCAGGCGAAACCCCGAGCCTAAGGGCAAGTGCCTTCTGGGTGCAGCCCTGAGCGGACAGTGCGAGTTCCACGAGCGACGATGACTTCATGTACGGTCTCTTTGTTAAGTAAATTTAATTACATTATTACTTAATATCGTACGTATGTCTCTCGAGAACTGCAACACTTGACTTGCTATTTCGGCGCATGGATCGAACGACGGTCGCTAGAGGTCCAGTTAGCTGGGGCGAAGGAAGATCTCACTTGGGTCGGGTCTTCGAATGCTATCGCCCCCGCCACTGTATTCCGCTGGCGTGAGGAACTGGTGCCAAATGACCGCAGCGACTCTCAGACCGCCTGTTCGTGCGGGGTTAGGCCGCGCAAGCGAGTGGCCAGCAGATCGCCAACACTGACTGTTCGACCGCAGACGCCGAAGGACAGCAACCGCTACACAGCGGTTCTTCAAGAAATGCAGCTTCACCGTCCGCTTAGGCCGAACTCCTGCCAACCAAGTTGACGAACTGTCAGGTGGTCGGCCTTAGCAGACAATCGCAGCTATAGGTGACTACGTCCGCAGCCGCACTTAATCCTGCCGTTTGCACTCATGGTGGTAAATGACCGCTACGTTTTGTCATGAGGAGCTCGACACTGCCTGGTCTGCCGATCAAAGCCGCATACTGTGACGCGTTATCGTGTGCTTAGCCCCTGTATCGCAGTGCATCGATGATCAATGAGAGTGCGCGGGATGGCTGACGCCGGCTAGCATAGTACATGTGCAGCCCTGGGAGGGTGGGGAACCAATCTTCGAGCACGTACTGCAACTTGCCGGCTGTGACATGCGGCTCGGCCAAATCCTCTGGAACGAATGCTAGGCCGCAACCGGTAAGTGCAGCGTTGAGCGTTTGGTAGGCTCCATTGAATGTTGCTTGCCCATCACCGCGGATCTGTAGCACACGTTTCCCCTTTTTCAATTCCCACGCGTAAAGCCCCCCGCTGGCGAAACGCAGGGAGATGCAGTTGTGACCAAGGAGATCCTCCGGCTTTCTAGGCAAGGGCCTTGATTGAAGATAGTCAAGTGTGCCTACGATCACCATCCGACGGTCTGGCCCGATCCGTACCGCAATCATGTCCTTGGCAACTTGGTCGCCAGAACGGATACCGAGGTCATAGCGCTGCGCTACAACGTCCACCAAGCCGTAGTCGATAGCGATGTCTACTTTCAGATCTGGGTAGTCGAGAAGCAGCGGCGCTAACTTCGGCCACAACACTGTATCTACGGCATAGTCGGTTGATGTAACGCGGATCGTGCCTTTGGGTTTGTCTGCAAGATCGCTAACCGCATTAAGCTCTGCGTCCACCTCGGCCAGACGTGGCCCCACTGACTCTACCAGCTGCGCGCCAGCATCTGTTACCGACACACTGCGCGTTGTCCTCGCCAGCAAGCGTACCCCAAGGGACTCTTCCAGGTTCCGAACTGTGTGACTCAACGCCGAGGGTGAAACTCCCAGAAGTGCAGCTGCCCGGGTGAAGCTCTTCTCGCGAGCGACCACGAGAAATGCTTGAACATCGCTGATTCTATCGCGCGGCATAGCTGAATCCTATTCACAAGTTTATGCGGATTGTGACATCTAGTCACATGAACGTCATGCGCATACAGTAATGGCATTCACTGCAAGACCGCAGAAAAATCACTAGATGGAGTACTACATGAATCCTACCTACAACTTCGACGGGCAGGTTGCCCTAGTAACTGGTGCCGGCTCTGGACTGGGCTTGGCAACCGCGCAAGCCTTTGCCAAAGCCGGCGCAGCTGTGGCACTCGTTGACCATGATGCTAGTCGAGTTGCCGCAGCGACCTTGGCACTGACAGAAGCTGGTCACCGTGCAATCTGGATTGTCTGCGATGTGTCCGATGAAGCGCAGGCCAAGGCCGCCGTGGAACGTACAGTAAGTGAATTCGGACGACTAGACATGGCCTACAACAATGCAGGCATCCTCGGCCCGATGTGTGAAATGTCTGAAGAGACAGTGGAAGGCTTTGATGCCACTCTGGCAGTCAATCTACGCGGTGTGTGGGCTTTCATGAAGCACGAACTACTGCAAATGAAAAAACAGGGTAGTGGAGCCATCGTCAACTGTTCTTCGCTGGGTGGGTTAGTAGGCCTGTCAGGTCGCGCGGCTTACCACGCAAGTAAACACGGGATCATCGGCCTTACCAAGAGTGCCGCGCTCGATGTAGCCAGCAAAGGCATCCGCATCAATGCAGTGTGTCCCGGCTGCATCGATACCCCCATGGGCGACAACATCGCCCCGACCGCAATGACCGAGTTTCTGAAGTTGCAGCCGATTGGCCGGATGGGTCGTCCCGAGGAGGTCGCAGCAGCAGTGTTGTGGCTATGCAGCCCTGCCGCCAGCATGGTATTGGGTGTAGCGCTCCCGGTAGATGGCGGCTTCGTCGCCTGACGAGTGAGGTTGTCGTGCACCACCTACGGCGCAATTCTTCTGTCGTCAATGAACAACACGAATTGCGCTGGACGGTGTACCGCGAACATCCTGTTCATTGCAATCTTATCCTGGCAAGAAACCTAGGGTCGGCTTTGGCCGAAATCAAGCTCTTCCTGCCATGCTGTTCATGACAGCCAATACTCAGATTCCTTCTCACTGAAAAGGAGTCTGACATGGATACTGCACAAAAGCGCGAAGCTTGGAACAAGGGCGAGATGATTGGCCAAAAGCCACCACTCAAGCCAAAGGATATCTGGGCTATCCGGATCCATCTTCAGAACAAGCATGCGGTGCGTGACTTGGCGATGTTCAACTTAGCTATCGACAGCAAACTTCGTGGATGTGATCTCGTTAACCTACGGGTTCGTGACGTGACACATGGAAACCAGATTCTGCCCCGTGCGATTGTTATTCAGCGCAAGACTCAACGGCCTGTGCAATTTGAACTGACGGAGCCGACAAGGCTGGCCGTGTCCGCATGGCTAGAAAAAGCGCACCTGCGAAGCGATCAATATCTGTTTCCTAGTCGGCTGGCGGACTCTCCACACCTATCGACTCGCCAATACGCACGGATAGTGCATAGGTGGGTCTCGACAACTGGGCTGGACTCATCCATTTATGGCACACACTCATTACGTCGGACCAAGGCAACATTGATCTACAAAAAGACAAAAAATCTGCGTGCTGTACAAATCTTACTTGGCCACACCAAGCTGGAGAGCACGGTTCGGTACCTAGGTATCGAAGTCGATGATGCTCTGGAAATTTCAGAGCCGATTGAAATCTAGGTAGCCACAAGGAAGTTGGCAGCGGACATTCGCAGCCAACGGTGCCCTCATCGGCCAAAGCGGACCTTCCACAGGCTGCTGGACAACGGCTGGTTTGCACGGAGTGTAGAACATGCCTTACCGTGAATCGCCCCAGAACATCACCACTTTGGCGGGGCCAGACTCTGCTTTTAAGCGTACTTCTCGTGGGTGTTCGCTTGCCGTGTAGACAGGAAGCCCATGGCCATCAAGGAAGAAGGCTTCACCGTTAATATTGGTCTCGCCAAAAATAGGCATCGCAAACATGTTCATCCCGGCGGGGACCGGGATATCCAGTTCCGCACTGTCCTCCAGCGAGATGTCCAGCAAAGTCACATTGGTTGGCGGCTTTAACGGTGACGTCACCCCAGACAGCGATCCCAGCACCACACGAATCTTGCTGCCCGGCACCCGCAGCATCGGGATGTTTTCTGGCTCAAGACTGAGTGCAGAAGGTGCCGTCTGTTCGAGCTCCGGCGGCAGACTCACAAAGATCTGCAAGGAGTGCACGGTCTTGCCTTCTTCGGCAGGGTCTTCCTGGTGGATGATCCCGCTGCCAGCTGTTGCCCAATGCAGCCCACCGGGGCGAATGAGATTGTGGGTGCCAAGAGAGTCCCGGTTGTCGATACCGGTCTCCGAATCCAGAAAGACATAGGACACGGCACAGAATCCGGCATGTCGGTGCGACGGGAAGGTCGGCCCGCTCATCCAGGCGTGGTCAACACCAAGGAAAGGAGCGAGTACGTTGCCTTCGGCACGCAGGGTATAGGCTCTGAAATGACCACCGTGATTCATCCGCTGCAAAGGAGCAATAACTGGCATATTGGTTTCCGTTTAGTGCGTGGTGCTGAGTGCCGGATAGTCAGTAAAGCCCTTTTCCGTGCCGCCAAAGTAAGTGCTACGGTCGGCCTCGTTGAATGGCGCGTTGGCTTCCAGTCTTGTGATGAAGTCCGGGTTCGCCAGAATCATTTGCCCGTAGGACTCCAGGTCCGCCAGTCCGGCAGCCACATCGTCCCCGATTTGCTCGCGCGGCTTGCCTGGGCGGTTCAGGATCAGGCTTTGTTTCCACAGGATGCGGATGTCTTGCAGCAGGTCTTCGTGACCAAGGTGCATCAGGTGCAAATAGGCCAGGCCCAGCTTGTTCAGTTCGGCAACCAGGTAACGGTAAAGCGCGGGGCCGTTTTCACCCTCATCAATGCCCCACATGTTCATGCCCGGGGACAGGCGGATTGCCGTGCGGTCAGCGCCGATTTCTGCAGCGATGGCGGCAGCAACTTCGATGGCAAAGCGGGCACGGTTTTCGATTGCGCCGCCATATTCATCGGTACGGGTGTTGGCACTGGGTGCCAGGAACTGGTGAATGAGGTAGGCGTTAGCCCCGTGAATTTCCACGCCATCGGCACCCGCCTCAATGGCACGGCGCGCTGCAATACGGAAGTCCTGGATGGTCTGGTGCACTTCCTCAGTACTAAGAGCACGGGGAACGGGTGCATCCTGCATGCCGGTCGGCGTAAACATTTGTGCACCCGGTGCGATGGCAGAAGGAGCAACGCCTTGGCGATGATGCGGCGTATTGTCGGGGTGCGACATACGGCCAGCATGCATCAACTGAATGAACAAACGGCTGCCTTTGGCGTGTACGGCATCGGAGACGTGCTTCCAGCCGGCAACATGTGCATCGGTATAGATGCCCGGGGTCATCAGATAACCCTGGCCATCATCAGAAGGCTGGGTGCCCTCGGCAATGATCAGGCCTACTTCGGCGCGCTGGGCATAATACTCAGCAGTCAGTTTGCCGGGGGTGCCAACAAATTCTGCACGACTACGTGTCATCGGAGCCATGGCAACACGGTTTTTCAGGGTGTAACGGCCAAGTGTGGTCGGGGTGAAGATCTGTTTCATGTGGAAATCCTTTGTTATCGAATGGGGTGTGTTGCAGGGGAGTGGCTTCCGGTTTGTGTTGTTTCATACACACCGGTTTTTGCCAGCAGATGTTCTGAAGCGGCCATGAACTGCTGGATGTGCTGTGCATCCAGCCCGGGCGAGGGAAGAATGGCCTGCGCTTTACGGTTGAAGAACGAACCGCTATACCATTCCAGATCCGGGCTGAGCAACAGTGGCAGCATCCGCTGTGCGTATTGTTCCGGCGTCGGCGTTAGCCAGCCAATCAGTGTTTCCATGACACGAGACTTGAGGCTGCCTTTGCCAAAGAAATTGTCACGGATACCGGTTTTGATGAGTCCGGGATTGAGGCCGAAGAAAGTCACATGGGGGTAGCGTCTGGCCCCATCGAGCACCAGCATTTCATTGCCCGCTACGGTATTCATGTGGGCAGCCATCGCGCTGTAGGACTGCTCGGCATTCAAGTCGGCATACACACCCTTTTGGCCACTACCGGGATAGCCCATAAGGAATACACGCGGCTTCAATGCCGCTTGTTGGCGCAGGATGCCAAGACGGGGTGCCAACTGTTGCAGCATCAGCAGGCGATTCAAATAGCTGACCGCCAGGTCTCGCTCGATACCTTCCGCCGTTTCCTGGCGCTGAGGTGCGGCAAAAATGCCGGTGGTGAAAACCAGCAGGTCGAGCTCTTCCGCAGGCAGCAAAGCCGCAACCCGCTGTGCTTCCTTCATCAGGCTCAGGTCTGCCTGAATGAAGTGAATATTGGCGATGTTGCCGTCGCGGAAGGTCTGGCCAACAACAGTCACCCTTGCACCTGCAGCAGCCAGCTCGCGGCTTAGCGCTCTTCCCAGTCCGCCCGTTCCTCCGATGATGGCAACTTGTTTGCCCTGCAGTGCTCCTGCTGCTACTGGCTTCGCTCGCCAAGCCACTTTCTTGTCCAACGCCATCTGACTTACCTCGTGTTCCTGATGGAGGTGATCATCGTCTTATTTCATATCGGGATAAATATGGTATTTTGGAAATGATTGATCCAAAAATAAGGCAATGAGATGGAGTTCCTCAATGACATGGCCTTGTTCGTCGAGGTCGTGAAGGCCAAGGGATTCCGAGGGGCGGCAGAAGCCAGCGGCGTGCCCAACTCGACCCTATCCCGGCGCATCAGTGCGCTGGAAAAAGCGATTGGCTTGCGGCTGCTGCACCGTACTACGCGGAAAGTCGAGCTGACAGAAGCGGGACAGATTTACTACGAACGCTGCCGGCGCATTGTGGAAGAGGCACGGATTGCCCATGAGCAACTGGGCGAGATGCTGGCGCAACCGAGTGGGGTACTGCGGGCATCACTGCCAGTGGACTTTTCGGTCACCTATCTGGCACCGCTGATTGCAGAATTTGCGCGACGGTATCCTGGGCTGACGTTTGATTTCGACCTGACCCCCCGGCGTTCCGATCTGGTCAGTGAACCGTTTGACGTAGCCATCCGCATGGGGGAGCCAGAAAACTCCCAGCTTATCGCACGCCCACTGGCATCACTACGTGCACAGTTATATGCATCACCGGCTTATCTTGCGCAAAGTGGAGAGCCTGAAAGTCCCGCCGATTTGTCCAAGCACGAGTGTCTGAGCATGCTCAAGTCCGGCGCGGGTTCATGGACCTTGGGACGGGATGGCGAAATGCAAACGGTCAGTGTGGGCGGACGCTTCTCCCTCAACAGCGTCGGCATGATCCGCCGCCTGGCCACGCTGGACATGGGGATTATCCTGATGCCTGAGGCTATCGTTACCGACGATGTTGCATCTGGCAAGCTACGTCGCATCTTGCCTGACTGGTATGGCACACCGCTTCCGGTCTATGCCATCACCGAGACCCGGCTGATTCCGGCCAAGACACAACGGTTCATTGAGTTTCTGCGCGAGCGACTGGGCTCTTCGTAGGAGTTGATCCGGTCTGTCATGTAAAGCAGACGTTGCAATCCCACATGCTGATTGGCCGCTTAGGCCGAACTGCAGCCGACCAGACTGGCGGACTTTCAGTTGGTCGGCCAATGCCATGGCAGTTTCAAACGCTATGTGCAGCAGCAGGTCGAGGTGCTGGTGCCGAATGAGCGCACCCATGTTTGCCACACGCGTTTCGCCACCACATTGGCGACACTGAACTCGCTGCAAGCACTGATTGCCTGCTACCCAGCAGAGTCATCATACGCGCCTTCAAGGTCTTACCAGGGACACCTCCCTTACAGCTTATCCACCCAAATAAACTCCACCTCTGGGAAGGTGATGCGCGACAGGATTTCCAGCTTCTTGTCGACCGGTAGTTCGCCTCGGTATTTCTTCACCACCGCTGACGCTTCCTGGTTCACTTGTCCGTTTTGAATGGTTTCGATGCTGGTGATATTGCTGGCATGGCCGGTGATAGTTTCGGCACTGACCACGCCCAGCACCATCGCCCGGTGCAGGAAGGTGGAGCGGAAGGCGTGCATGCCGACGATGCGGGCATTCGGGGTTTCATCGCGCAGCCCGATTTCCAGCAGGAATTCGGTGAACCACTTCATCGCTTTGGGCGAGGCGCGGCCTGCGGCGGTCGGGAAGGCCTGGAACAGCAAGGTGTCACCGCGCTTCTTGGCTGCCGCCACATAGTCGAGGAAGCCCAGCTCAATCAGTTTGGGATGGATGGGCAGCTTGCGTTTGGAGCCGCCGGTTTTGACTGACTTGTCGATGCGGACATCACCTTCGGATTCGTCGGTAATGTCCATATACCAGGTACCAGTCTGGGCATCCTGCGTGATATCGACTTGCGGGTTCAGTTGGCACAATTCATTGACCCGCGCCCCGGTGAACAGGCCCAGATGGGGAAGCCAGTACTTGTGTGCCATTGCTGGTCGTCGGGCAAAACGTGCCATTTCCGGGCCTTCGAACAGACGCTTCAGTTCTGCCGATTCAAAGGCCCGTTGCCCGCCTTCGGGGTCACGGCGCGAGCCGAGGTATTGCACCCCATCGGTGGTCAGCGTCATCGGCCAGCCGTGGTCCTGCCACTTGCGGCGGCAGTATTTGATGAACGGGGTCATCACTGCGAGGTAGGTGCCGTCGAAGGTCCCCTTGCTCATCTCGCCGCGTTGCTGTTTGGCCAGCTCCAGTGGCCGCAGTTTTTCCTGACGGCAGATGTCTTTCCAGCGTGGTGGCAGGGTTTGCACCGCTTCGAAGTAAGCCTCAAGGTCGGTTTGCTTGAGCAGGCCGATGGGCTTGTCGCCGATGATATCCACCAGCAGCGGCATCACGGCAGTCACCTTGCGCAGCATCGCCACCTTGTCCAGCTTCTGGTAGTAGGCCAGATAGCTTTGGGTGACTTCTGACAGCATCGGTGTTTCCAGCCGCTGTGCCATGACCGGTGTCGGCACTTCCTTGCCGTCATAGCGGCTGAGCAGCTTTTCGTTGGTGCGGATGGCCATGCGGCCATAGGCCAGTGCCAGTCGGCGCATTTCGGGTTCAGTGGCTTTGAGCTGGTAGCGGTACAGCCGCAGGAACTGTTCCAGCGGTCGACGCAATAGTTCGTAATCGCCAATGGCCACGGCGCCTTTCAGGATGCGATTGGCCTCGGTATAGCCGGTCTGGTATTCCTCGATTTCGTCCAGCGTGTAGTGGCCGTTTTCGCGGCGTGCTTCATCCCCGGCCAGACTAACCGACTCGGCATGCAGGCAGATAGCGTCAATGGCTTCAGGGGTGAGTGCGTCGATGTGAGTGATAGCGGCGAGTTGCGTACGCGCGTAACGCTCCGCCTGCCGCTGTCGTTTTTCCTCCCACTCGGAGGTCAGGCGGGCTTCTTCGGCGCGATGGCGCTCAACAGCCGTGCGGTAGTCTTTGGTGCGTAGCGAAAACGTGATTTCTTTTTTGCCGGGATAGCAAACAAGAACGTCAGTCGGGATGCGACGACGAAGATAGTAGGTGCCGGATTGGGGGTGGCGCTGCAGGCCTGTGGGTAACATTGGCATGGTTCATGGTGTTCCGATCCAGAGTATAGGGAACCAGGAAGAAAACTGAACTTATTACCGCCAATGTGTAGGAGTGTTGTGTAGAACTCAGGGGCAAAAAAGCCTTGTAGAACCTTAATTTACTGTAAAAACAACACTTTAGGGATGTTTGGCGGAGAGGGGGGGATTCGAACCCCCGTTAGGGTATTACCCTAAACACGCTTTCCAGGCGTGCGACTTAAACCACTCATCCACCTCTCCAGATGGCTGCTGAGGCTGTCTTTACTGCGTTTCGGCCTCAGAGGCTGCGCAGTATATAAGCCCTTAAGCAGCTGTGCAAGGCTTTTTGTAAGCGGCATGCAAAAAAAGCGTGGCGCGGTAATCGCGGATGGCTTCACGCTCGCGCGCCAGCCAATCGGCAATGGCACGGCGGAATTGCGGATGGGCGATCCAGTGTGCCGAGTGGGTGATGACCGGGGTAAATCCACGGGCCAGTTTGTGTTCACCTTGCGCGCCGCCTTCGAAGCATTGCAGTCCATGCTGGATGGCGTATTCGATTCCGCTGTAATAGCACAACTCGAAATGCAGGCAATCCACCGATTCCAGCGCACCCCAGTAACGGCCATACAGTGTGCTGCCGTCTTGCAGGCACCAGCTGGCTGCAATGGGCTGGTCGCCGCGGCTGGCGACAAACAGGATGCAGTGGCTGGGCAGCAAGCGGCCTGCCATGCGGAAAAAGTCCAGGTCGAGGTAAGGTGGCGAGCGGTGTTCCAGGTAAGTCTGGCGGTAGCAGCGTTCGAAAAACTGCCAGTGCTGATCGGTGATTTCTGCGCCTTTCAGCGCCTGCACGACAATGCCGGCATCGCGTACCTTGCGCCGTTCCTGGCGGATTTTCTTGCGCTTGGCTTGCGACAGGGCGGCCAGAAAAGCGTCGAAATCGGCATAGCCCTGATTTTGCCAATGAAACTGCACGGCTTCGCGCAGCAGCCAGCCGGCATCCTGCATGAGTGCCAGTTCGTCCTCGGCCGGAAACAAGATGTGAGCGGAGGAGAGTTGATGATTTGCCACTACCTGTTGCAGGCCTTGCAGCAGCGCGGCCCGCACCGGGGCCTCCCCCAGCAGGCGCTGGCCGGTAACCGGGGTGAAGGGTGAGGCCAGCAGCAGCTTGGGGTAGTAGTCCAGCCCGGCGCGTTGCCAGGCTTCGGCCCAGGCCCAGTCAAACACGTATTCGCCGCGTGAATGGCTTTTGAGCCAGGCGGGTGCCAGGCCTTGCAGCTGGCCGTGCTGCTCGCTCCAGATGGGCAAGGGCTGCCAGCCGGTGGCCGCGGTGGCACAGCCGCTGTCATGCAGTGCGGTCAACCATTGCCGCTGCATGAACAGGCCGGCATTTGCGGCAAGGCGGTCCCATTCTGCCGCATCCAGGGCATTGAGTTGATCGGCCAGTTGCAGATTCACGTGGTTTCCTTTCGGGCAAGCCGCCATTCTTGGGGTAAAATCGACACTATCCAAACCCATGGTTGTATTCAACATGCGTATTGCGCTCGCTCAGTTCAACCCCGTTGTTGGCGATATTGCCGGCAATACCCGAAAAATTCTCGATCTGGCCCAGGTCGCCATCGCCCAGGGGGCGGATGTACTGGTGACGCCGGAACTGGCGCTCACCGGCTACAGCCCGGAAGACCTGTTGCTGCGCGACAGCTTCTATCAGGCCTGTTCGGCCGCCATGGACCAGTTGCTGGAGCTCGATGGCATTACGCTGGTGATTGGCCATCCGGTCAAGCTGGGTCATGAACGTTTCAATGCCGCCACCGTGCTGCGCGACGGCAACCGCCTGGGCCAGTATCACAAGATGCTGCTGCCCAATAACGAAGTGTTTGACGAGTGCCGTTACTTTACTCCTGGTGCCATGCCGCTGGTATTCCAGCAGGGTGAGCACAAGGTGGGCGTGCTGATTTGCGAGGATGTGTGGTCGGTAGACCCTGCTGCCGAGGCCGCCGACGCAGGGGCCGATGTGGTGGTGGTGCTCAATGCCTCGCCTTTCCATCGCAACAAGATTGAAACCCGTCATGAAGTGCTGCGCTACCGCAGCGAGGAAACCGGCCTGCCGTTTGCCTATGTCAATCTGGTGGGCGGTCAGGACGAGCTGGTATTTGATGGCGCGTCCTTTGCCGTCAACAAGGCGGGCGAGGTCGTCGCACAGGCCGCCGCCTATGATGACGAATTGCTGCTGGTGGACTTTGCCGCGGGCGATCTGCAAGCCGCTCCCGCAAAGGCAGCCCTGCCCGACCCGCTGGAAAGCGTGTACCGCGCGCTGGTGGTGGGCGTGCGCGACTACATCAACAAAAACGGCTTCCCCGGCGTGCTGCTGGGCCTGTCCGGCGGCATCGACTCCGCCCTCACCCTGGCCGTTGCCGTGGATGCACTGGGAGCGGACAAGGTGCATGCGGTGATGATGCCGTCGCGTTATACCGCCGATATTTCCGTCATTGATTCGCGCGACATGATTGGCCGCGTGGGCGTGAAGTACGACGAAATTGAAATCTGGCCAATGTACGAAAGCTTCATGAATGCGCTGGCGGCCAACTTCAACGGCCTTGCCGAAGACACCACCGAAGAAAACCTGCAGGCGCGCATTCGCGGCACCTTACTGATGGCGCTGTCCAACAAAACCGGCAAGTTGGTGCTGACCACCGGCAACAAGTCGGAAATGACCACCGGCTACTGCACGCTGTACGGTGACATGGCCGGCGGCTTTGCCGTGCTGAAGGATGTGGCCAAGACGCTGGTGTTTGCCCTGTGCCGCTGGCGTAACACCCAGGGTGAAATCATTCCGGAGCGCATCATCACCCGTCCGCCTTCAGCCGAGCTGCGCCCGGACCAGAAAGACCAGGACAGCCTGCCACCTTACGACGTGCTGGATGCCATCATGGCGCGCTATGTGGAAGAAAACCTGTCGGCCGAACAGATCATCGCCGATGGCTTTGCCGAAGCCGATGTGCGCAAGGTGGTGCGCCTGCTGAAGATCAACGAGTACAAGCGCCGCCAGGCACCGGTTGGCCCTCGCGTCACCCAGCGCGGTTTTGGCAAGGACTGGCGCTACCCCATCACCAACAAGTTCAGCTGAAGTCTGGCGGGCTGCTCAGCCATGCAGCCCGCACACACCTCCATAACATAACAAATGACTCCGGGATCACCATGAACCTTCGCCCTGCACTCGCCGCTCTTCCGCTTGCCGCCTTGTTGCTTACCGGCTGCGCCAGCCCGCTGGCCGGCAAACCGGCAGACCTCGCCACCCGTCAGGTACTGCGTGACAACCTGCAACATGCCAGTTACAACTTCAGCGGCGAGTTGGGCTTTACCTCGCTGCACGGCAGCAGCGCCGACGACGCCAAGCCACAACTGGCCTATACCATCAACCAGGTAGCGCGTTCCACCAAGGTGGCCATCAATGGCGCACTGGACCAGTCCAGCAAGCGCATGGAGCTGATTCCGTCCTTCCGCTTTGAACGGCGTAATATGCAGGCCAGCATCACCCTGCCCCTGCAACTGAACCTGCAGGATTTCTCGCTGCTGGTGGACCCTTCCGCCTTCGACCTATTCGTGCCGGAGCTGTATAGCGAGCAAACACGTTTTGTCCGCTTCAAGCTACCCAGCGACATCGCCGCCAGAATTCCGCTGGATGCCATGATAAAAGCCCTGCCCGGCCTGGTGGATGAAGGTTACGGCACGGTGGACAAGCAGGTATTTGCACTGGAGCCGCTGGATGACACCGCCCGCCAGCTGGGTGCCAGCTACCAGTTGCGCATTGCCATGAATCCGCTGCAGGAAAGCCAGGTGGTGGTACATATCGTGGATGGCCTGGTCAAGGTGATTCAACAGGAAGCCGAACGCCAGGGTCGCCCGGAGGATGGCAAGCAGGCGGCCTCTGCCTCGCAACTGATACGGGCACTGACCCAACGCTCGGCTGCCGACATGCAAGCCAGTCGCACCGTGTCGCACCTGTATGCCAACCGTCAGGGCCAGCTGCTGGGGATGAATCAGGAAATCACGCTGGACACCCCGCAGCTGCGCGGCCTGGCCTATCTCCACATGCGCTACAGCAATCACGGCAAGCCGGTGTTTGCCTATCAGCCCGCAGCAGCGGATATCGTGGACTACGACAAGCTGCCTAAGCCGCAATGGCTGCAGGACCTGACCAAGTAATCGCCGCCAACACTCCTTAACAGCATGATCCGAACCGCCGCCCCCACTTGCTGTCACACTTTGCTGCCCTGCAAGGTGAGGCATGACAGGGGCGGCGTTTGCCATCCGGCAGCAGGCCGCACTGTCATGACAGTCACCTGCAACTGCCTCAAGGACCCCAGATGAAAAAATTTGCCCTGGCCATGCTGGCCACCGTGCTGACCTTGCCGGTACAGGCTGCCGCCATTGCCCAGCTCAAGGCCTTTGTCAATGACACCAAAACCCTGTCCGCCAGCTTTACCCAGGTGGTAAGCGCCAAGAACAAGAAAGAAGAAGTCGCCGGTCAGCTGGAAATCTCCCGCCCCGGCAAATTCCGTTGGAGTTACAACAAGCCTTACGAGCAGCTGATTGTCGGTGATGGCAAAACGCTGTGGATTTACGACAAGGACCTGGCCCAGGTCACCCGCAAGAACCTGGATGGCGCACTGGGCAGCAGCCCGGCCGCGCTGCTGGCCGGCAACAATGCCATCGAACGCGACTACATCCTGAAAGAAGCAGGTAAACAGGGCGATGTAGAGTGGCTGAGCGCCAGCCCGAAAAAACAGGACAACACCTTCAACGCCATCCGCATGGGCTTTAGCAACAAGATGCTGGTGGAAATGGAGCTGACCGACAGCTTTGGCAATAACACCCGCATCCGTTTTGCCAACCAGCAGAAAAACCCGGCCCTGGCCACCAGCCATTTCAGTTTCACCCCGCCCAAGGGGGTGGATGTCGTCAGCGGCGACTGAGCATCCGGCAAAGGACTTGCCCGCACAGGATCAGGGTGACACCATCCAGCCGGACTGCTGCAAAAAGCGGTCAACCTGCCGGGTATAGTCGCCCGCCGCGCCCAGCTGCTGGTTGATCTGACCGTGGCTCAGGTCCTGCGGCAACACCTGCACCACCACCCCGGCTTGCCTGCCTTTGTCAGCCAGCCCGTGCGCCTGCGTGCAGGACTCCACCCGCTGCAAGGAGCACACCGCCAATAGCGGCGGCGTGCCCGCGCTCAGCAAGCTAGTGGGCGACAAACGGTCCCAGCGCGCGGCATCGCTACCAAAAGCCTTTTCATACAAGGGAAAATGCGGGCCGCGCATGATGCCTGCCACCTCCAGTGCCGCACTATCCAGCAGCACGGTTGCCAGCCATGGCTGCACGCCATGGCGCTGGCGCAGCGCGGCATCGGTACTCAGCAAACCCGCCAGATGCGCACCGGCCGAATGCCCCATCAAGACCAGCTGCCGCTTGTTTGCCCCCCATTCGGCGGCATGCGCCTGCACCCAGGCCACGGCACTGGCTACGTCCTCTGCCTGCTCCTCCACCGGAGCCTGCGGCAGCAGGCGATAATCCAGCGACACCAGCACCACCCCGGCAGGCAGCCAGTGCGCCAGCTTGTTATCCACCACATTGGCCGCCTGCTTGCTGCCCATGCGCCAGGCACCGCCGTGCACCATTACCATTAATGGCCGGCCCTGCCCTTCGCCCGCAGGCAGATAGACATCCAGTCGTTGCCGCACATCCGGGCCATATGCCAGGTCAGCCAGCTTGCGCACTCCGGATGGCAGGCTGCGGCGACTGGCGGCATCCTCCTCTGCCAAGCCATCGTGACTGGCCGTGCGTTGCTGCAGCCAATCCCGCAATGGCCCGCCCACAGCCGGGAAAGCCAGGGCCAGCAATAGCAAAACAATGTATTTCTTCATCACTCAATCCTCGTGCCAGCCGCTGCGGTGCGCATTGTTCAGCTGATATACTAGCAGGCCGTTTCTCCTGCCATATTAGCCGCCATGAATGATCTGTTTGCCCAGGAAGCCAAAAAACCGCTGGCCGAGGCGCTACGCCCCGCCGCGCTGGATGAGGTGATTGGCCAGCAGCACCTGATCGGCCCCGGCAAGCCGCTGCGACTGGCAGTGGAATCCGGCACCTTGCACTCGATGATTCTGTGGGGCCCGCCCGGCGTGGGTAAAACCACGCTGGCGCGCATTCTGGCGGGCAGTTTCGATGCCGAGTTCATTCCGCTCTCTGCCGTGTTCTCCGGGGTGAAGGACATTCGCGACGCGGTGGAACAGGCGCATGCCGCGCTGCAACGCTCTGGCCGTCACACCATTTTGTTTGTCGATGAAGTCCACCGCTTCAACAAAAGCCAGCAGGATGCGTTTTTGCCTTTTGTTGAATCCGGCCTGCTCACCTTTATTGGTGCCACCACGGAAAACCCGTCCTTCGAGGTGAACTCCGCCCTGCTGTCGCGGGCGCAGGTCTATGTACTGAACAGTCTGGGTGAAGACGAACTGGTGTTGTTGTTCCAGCGCGCACGCGACAAGGGCGTACTGGACGGGCTGGAATTCGACGAGCAGGCCATCGCTGCCCTCACCGGCTATGCCGATGGCGATGCACGGCGCTTTCTCAATCTGCTGGAGCAAACCCGCACCGCCGCGCTGGCACGCAAAACCGGCCAGATCACGCAGGATTTTCTGGCCGAAGTGCTCAGCGTCAACGCCCGCCGCTTCGACAAGGGCGGCGATGCCTTCTACGACCAGATTTCCGCCCTGCACAAATCGGTGCGCGGCTCCAACCCCGATGCCGCACTGTACTGGCTCACCCGCATGCTGGATGGTGGAGCGGACCCACGCTATCTGGCGCGCCGCCTGGTGCGCATGGCCTGGGAAGACATTGGCCTCGCCGACCCGCGCGCCATGCAGATTGCCAACGACGCCGCCGCCACCTACGAGCGGCTGGGCAGCCCGGAAGGCGAACTGGCACTGGCGCAGGCTGCCATTTACCTGGCCGTGGCGGCAAAGAGCAATGCCGGCTACATGGCCTACAACCAGGCACGCGCCTTCATCAAGCAGGACAAGAGCCGCCCGGTGCCGGTACACCTGCGCAATGCGCCCACCAAGCTGATGAAAGAGCTGGGCTATGGCCATGAATACCGCTATGCCCATGACGAACCGAATGCCTACGCTGCCGGTGAAACCTATCTTCCTGACGGGATAGAAGAACCGGGTTGGTATCAGCCGGTGCCGCGCGGGCTGGAAATCAAGATTGGTGAAAAACTTGCACAGCTGAAGAAGTGGGATGAAGAAGCCGGCAAGAAATAAAGCTGCCGCTCCAATCACGGGCTGACCCATGGCTGACTGGCATCGACCGCAGGCCAACTGGACGTCGTCTGCCAGCATCTACAAGCCCGCCAGCATTGCTTATAATGCTGGTTTTGCCTGCAACAGGCAGGACAAAGCCTGCCGGTTGCCGTTACACTTGTGTTTTTAGAGAACAGGTTGGTGCTGCAAGCCTCAGGCAGGCAGTGCAGCATCACACAGCGGTTGCTTTCCCTCCGCATGCAGGATTCAGTAAAGGGCTGATGCTGTTGCACAGCCCGCTACCAGCAAGACACTTCAATACCATCAGGATTTTCCATGCTAGACATTCAATTGCTCCGTAACGATCTGGACGCTGTTGCTGCCCGCCTGGCCAGCCGTGGCTACACCCTGGACACCGCCGCTTTCACCGAAATGGAAGCCGACCGCAAGGCACTGCAAACCCGCATGCAGGAACTGCAATCGCGCCGCAATGCCACCTCCAAGCAAATTGGCGAAGCCAAGCGCAAGGGTGAGGATGTTTCCGCCATCATGGCCGAAGTGGCAAACCTGGGCGATGAGCTGAAAGCAGCCGAAGCCGCCTTCGAAGCCGTGCAAGCCAAGCTGGACGCCCTGCTGATGAGCATTCCCAACCTGCCGAACGAATCGGTACCGGCAGGCAAGGACGAGAACGACAATGTGGAAGTGCGCCGTATTGGCGTACCGCGCCAATTCGACTTTGAAGTAAAAGACCATGTCGATATCGGCACACCGCTGGGTCTGGACTTCGACACGGGTGCCAAGCTGTCCGGTGCGCGCTTTACCGTGCTGAAGGGCGACATTGCCCGCCTGCACCGCGCGCTGGCGCAGTTCATGCTCAACACCCACACCGGCGAGCATGGCTATACCGAGCACTACACCCCGTACATCGTCAACGACAGCGCCCTGCTGGGCACCGGTCAGCTGCCGAAGTTTGCCGAAGACATGTTCAAGGTGACCAAGGGCGGTGAAGAAGGCACGGTGGACCAGTACCTGATTTCCACCTCGGAAATCACCCTGACCAATACCGTGAGCAACAGCATCATGAAAATGGAAGAGCTGCCGCTGAAGCTGACTGCCCACTCGCCTTGCTTCCGCTCCGAAGCGGGCAGCTATGGTCGTGACACCCGCGGCATGATCCGCCAGCACCAGTTCGACAAGGTGGAAATGGTGCGTATCGAGCACCCGGACCACTCCTATGCCGCACTGGAAGAAATGGTTGGCCATGCCGAGAACATCCTGAAGGCGCTGGAACTGCCCTACCGCGTGATTACCCTGTGCACCGGCGACATGGGCTTTGGTGCGGCCAAGACTTACGACCTGGAAGTATGGCTGCCGGCACAGAACACCTATCGCGAAATTTCCAGCTGCTCCAACTGTGAAGCCTTCCAGTCGCGCCGCATGCTGGCCCGCTTCAAGGACGAAAACGGCAAGAACCAGCTGGTGCATACCCTGAACGGTTCCGGTCTGGCTGTAGGCCGTACCCTGGTGGCCGTACTGGAAAACTACCAGAACGCCGATGGCAGCGTGACCATTCCGGCCGTGCTGCGCCCCTATATGGGCGGCAAGGAAAAAATCGGCGGCTAACATTGCCGGTCCTGCCAAACAAAAAGCCACGACTTGTCGTGGCTTTTTTTCGTCTGGCACCCCGGTGCCGGGCAGCGTCGTGGGCCGTGCGGACATCAGCCGGCTTACTGGCGGTATTTTTCCAGCAAGGCTTTGGCAATGGCCTCGGTTTGCGCATCGGCATTGCCGCTGTAGTCTGACGGGCGAAAGTGCATCTGGAATGCACTGATGGTTTTGCGGGTATCTTCATCCAGCTCACCGCTTTGCGGAATTTGGTCATAACCATAGCGTTTCAGGCTTTTTTGCACTTCCAATATCACGGCAGCCTGTTTGGGCGCGCGTCCAGCAAGATGTTTTTCCACCGTTTGCGGGTCCGGCCAGGCGCCGATCCCCAAGCCGGCCAATTGCTCCCAGGGAAACAAGGGGCCAGGGTCGGACTTGCGCAAGGGCGCCACGTCGCTGTGACCCAGCACGTTATAGGGCTGGACCTGGTTCCGGGCAATCACATCCTTGAGCAAAATCGACACGGCCTTGATCTGCTGAGGCGTATACGGATACCACTGACGCCAGCCAGTAGGTAATTCGGTGTAGCCGCGGTTGACCATTTCCACGCCCACCGAAGACGCATTCAGCGCACGCCAGCCGCCCCAGCTACTGAGGCCGGCATGCCAGGCACGCTTGCTTTCCGGCACCAATTGCATGATGACTGGCTCTCCACCACGCCATTGCGGGTTTTCCGGCACCAGATAATGTGTGCTGACCTGCGGGCCGGTCAGCATGGCCAGGGAGTCCGCCTGATTCAGCGCCGTGTAATGCAGGATGACAAATCGGATGCGCTCATCCTGGCCCTGGGCGGTAAAGCTGGTATTCAGCACATAATGGTCCGCCACCTTTTCATAAGCAGGCCGGGTCGCTGCCGGGTCAGTCTGCTTGGCCGACATGGTGTTGCTGCAGCCAGCCAGCACAAGCTGACTGGTGCTCAGGACAATGGTTTTATACAGATAGCCACGGGAAAAGACAGGTTTTTTGCTTTGCATGGGATTCTGGCTTCATTGATCTATTAAAAAAACAATCAATACTTACGTTTTGATTGATAATAATTATCATCAACATGAAAATCAGACGGTACTGGCCCAAGTTCCAGTTTTCTTCCCTAAAAATTAGCAAATTGTGAATCACAACCTGCTTGGCAGATACTCCAGCCCAGGCACAGCACTGCACTTCACCAGTTGCTCCGGGCAATAAAACAGCCGGGACTCGCCCGGCTGTTTTATGGTCCAATCCCGTTGGCAGATCAGTTTCAGTCCTCGTCCGCCCAGCTTGGTGCACGCTTGCCCAGAAAGGCTGATACGCCCTCCAGCTGCTCGGCCTCACCAATCAGGGACAACAGGGCTGCACGTTCTTGTTGCAGGTGCTCCTCCAGCGTTGTGCCAACACTGGATTCAATCAGCTGGCGCGCACGCGCTACCGCCTGCGGGGCCTGATTAGCCACCTTGCCGGCCAGGCTTACCGCCATGATCTTGGCAAAACCCGGATCGACAATTTCCTCCACCAGGCCGATTTCATAGGCTTTTTCTGCATTCAGGATTTCGCCTCCCAGCAGGATGCGCTTGGCCCAGGACACCCCCACCTTGTCGGCAAGCGTCTTGCTGCCACCACCTGCCGGCAGCAAACCCACCCTGGTCTCAGGCAAACCCAGCCTGGCACCGCGCTCCACCACCATGTAGTCACACATCAGCGCGCATTCCAGCCCGCCACCCAATGCATAACCGTTGATGGCCGCTACGGTAACGCCGGAATAATTGCGCAGCGCAGCAAAAGCCGTAGCAAAGGCATCCAGCAAATCTGCCACTTCCTGCTTGCTGCCATTGCTGAACAGGTTCAAATCCGCGCCGGCACAGAAGAAGGCGTCGCCCGCTCCGGTAATCACGACGGCACGTACTGCGCTATCAGCTTGCAGATCGTTCATCAGCGCTGCCAGTTCGCGCAGGCTGGCGATGGTCCACACATTGGCGGGAGGATTATTGATGGTGATGATTGCAGACTGGCCCAGATGTTCGAGCGTCAAATACTTGGCCATGTAGTTTCCTCAGTTTCTCTGTTGGGTCGTTACACATTGCAGCTCCTGCCAGCTTGGCCTTGTTATTCAGGCCATCCCCGATCACTGACAGGAAAGAATGAGCATTCTCAGGGCAGAGCCCGCCTTTTTCCAGCGCGGATTTCCTTTCCCCCCTACTTTTTTTCTAGCTGTCCACACACAGTAATGCCAAACAGAATTTAGAAATATTTTACAATTACAATGTCACATTTTGCTTAAAAATCAGGCAAGCCGGCATATTATGCCCTCTGGTAGAATAGGGATTTAAGCAACAGGTTGTCGCATGTTAGAAACAGGTTTCTGGGTGATCTTTCTTGCTGGCCTGCTTGGCGGCGGCCATTGCATGGGCATGTGCGGCGGGATTGTGACCGCACTGACGCTGAATCTGCCTGCCGGTCAGCAACGCTGGCAGATCATGCTGTCCTACAACACCGGACGTATTCTCAGCTATGTGATGGCCGGGGTCTTGCTGGGTGGCCTGGCCGAAGCCGGCCTTACTTTGCTTAGCGCAAGACCGGCACAACTGGCTCTGCTGGTAGTAGCCAATCTGATGCTGATTGCCATGGGCCTGTACCTAGCCGGATTCTCCACTGCCATCATCTCCCTGGAAAAACTGGGGCGACCTGTGTGGGCAAGGCTGCAACCTCTGCTGTCGCGGCTGCTGCCCATCCGCCGTCCGCGGACAGCACTACTGGCAGGCATGCTATGGGGCTGGCTGCCCTGCGGACTGGTATACAGTGCCACGCTGTCGGCCCTGGCCAGCGGCAAGGCACTGCAAGGCGGCCTGCTGATGCTGGCCTTCGGCTTGGGCACGCTGCCCAATTTGTTGCTGATGGGGGTGTTTGCCGACACGCTGCGCCAGTTTATCCAGCAAAAGCCGGTACGGCTGCTGGCGGGCCTGCTGGTTGCCGGCATGGGGCTGGCCCGGCTGCTGTTGCTGGCATCCAGCCACTAAAAAAGCCGCCCCGGCAGGAGCAGGCGGCTTTCAGACTCTGGCTGTGCCAACAAAGGTCTTCAGCGCAGCGACTGCAAAACGGTTTCCACATTGTAATGGAACAGCTTGAGATAGCTGGCCGCCGGGCCATTGGGCTTGGACAGGGCATCTGCATACAATTCGCCGCCAATCTTTACCTTGGCTTCGCGGGTAAGCTGTTCCATCAGGCGCTTGTCGGTCATGTTTTCCATGAACACCGCGCTCACCTTTTCCTGCCGTACCTGCTTCACCAACTGCGCCACCCCCTTGGCCGAGGCTTCTGCCTCGGTGCTTACACCCTGGATGGCCAGCATCCTGATGCCATAACGCTCGCCAAAATAACCGAAGGCATCGTGCGAGGTCAGCATCTTGCGTTTGGCTACTGGAATGGCAGCAAACTGCTTGGCAGCCCAGTCATCTTCCTGCTTGAGCCGGGCGGAAAAATCGGCAGCACGGCGATTGTACTCATCCTTGCCTTGCGGGTCGGCCTTGATCAGTCCGGCGGTGATATTGCGGATATACACCTGCACCCGTTGCGGATCATGCCAGGCATGCGGGTCCACCACATCGTGACCATGACCCTCACCTTCCTCTGCCGGCGCCATGCGCGTCTTGATGCCCTTACCCGCCTCCACCATCACCCCCTTGTAGCCGGAAGCCTTGGTCAGACGGCCCATCCAGCCTTCCAGACCCAGACCGTTGGTGACAAACAGGCGAGAAGCCGACAGGCGCTTCACATCAGCCGGGGCCGGCTGAAACACATGGGCATCCTGATCAGGACCGACCAGCGACACCACGTCCACCCGGTCGCCACCGATTTCACGGGTCATGTCACCCACAATGCTGAAACTGGCCACCACCGGCAATTTGGCTGCCATGGCCGTGATCGGCAAACTCAGCAACAGCAGGCTCAATAGACGCTTTTTCATGCCTTCTCCTCAGGATTCAAAATGCCGCGCACGGATATAGCGCGGCAAGGCACCGCCCGCCGGAGCGAACAGCAGCGAAAACAGGTAGAACAGGCCGGCCACCAGGATGATGGCGGGGCCGGAGGGCAGCTCAAAGTGATAGGACAGCAAGAGGCCAGCCAGCCCGCTGCCAAAGGCCACACTCACCGCCATCACCAGCATGCCTTCCACGGTTTCCGACCACAGGCGGGCGGTAATGGCCGGCAGCATCATCAGGCCTACGGCCATCAGCGTACCCAGCGCCTGAAAGCCGGATACCAGGTTCAGCACCACCAGCATCAGGAAAGCCATATGCCACAGCCCGCCACGGGCACCAACCGAACGCAGGAACACCGGGTCCAGGCTTTCCAGCAACATCGGGCGATAGATGAAGGCCAGGGTAATCAGGGTGACCGACGCCACACCGCCCACCAGATACAAGGCAGCGTCGTCCACCGCCAGCACCGAACCGAACAGGATGTGCATCAGGTCCACATTGCTGCCGCTCTTCGACACCAGCAGCACGCCGATGGCCAGTGACAACAGGTAGAACGCCGCAAAGCTGGCATCTTCCTTGATACCGGCAAAGCGCGTGGCAAGGCCCGCCAGCACCGCCACCAGCACACCGGCAACAAAGCCACCCAGACTCATGGCCGGCAGGCTGAGGCCGGCCAGCATGAAGCCGACGGCAGCGCCGGGCAGCACGGCATGGCTCATGGCATCACCCATCAGGCTCATGCGGCGCATAACCAGAAACAGGCCGATGGGGCCGCTGCCCAGCGACAGCGCCAGGCAACCGGCCAGCGCCCGGCGCATGAAGGCAAAGTCCACAAAGGGAGCGATCAGTAAATCGTATAGGTGTTGCATCAGGCATTGATCCCGTCAACCTGACACACCGCGGCGCGGTCCTGCCAGTGGGCGGCGGTTTCCACCGCCCGTTTCAGATTGGCATCCGTCAGCACCTGCTCGGTGCGTCCCCAGGCCACCACCTCCCGCGCCAACAGCAGGGTATGCGGGAAATAGGCGCGCACCTGCTCGTAATCGTGCAGCACGGCGATGATGGTGCGGCCCTCTTCCTTCCAGCGCCGTACCAGTTCCAGCAGGTCGAAGGTGGTTTTGGCATCCATGGCGGTAAACGGCTCGTCCAGCAGGATCAGCCGCGCATCCTGCAACAGGATGCGGGCAAACAGCACCCGCTGGAATTGACCGCTGGACAAGGCCGAAATGGAACGCGGGGCAAAGTCGGCCAGGCCCACCTGCTCCAGTGCATCCATTGCCTGGCCAAGGCCGGCGCGGCCGACCATGCCAAACGGACCAGTGCGATGCCACAGACCGGTGGCAACCAGATCCAGCACGCTGACCGGCAGCGAGCGGTCGATCTCGGATTGCTGTGGCAAGTAGGCAATGTCCTGGCGGGCAAAGCCGTCCAGCCGAGCCTGACCGGAATCGGGCTTGAGCGCGCCTATCATGGCCTTGAGCAAGGTGCTCTTGCCCGCACCATTGGGGCCGAAGATGGCGGTGGCGTCCCCACTGGCAAAGCTGCCGCTGACGTGATGCACCGCCGGATGACGCTGATAGGACACGGTGAGGTTATCCAGTTCGACCTTCATGCCACCTCCTGCAATGCCCACAGCACCACGCCCCACAGCAAAGCCAGCAGCAGCAGGGCCAGCACCAGCCGCTGCCAGGCAGACATCGCCAGCAGGCTGACCGGTGGGCGCAGATTGGCCGCAGTCAGATGCTGATGCGGCGCGGCCGCGTGATCATGGCCATGTGAATGCGCATGCTGATCACCAGACGAAGAATGTTGATGTTTCATGTATTTGCTTACTCAAAGCAGGCTTGCAGGGCAGCCTCTATCGCGGCGTTATCCAGTGCCGGGGCAATCAGCTCGAAACGGCTGTCACGCCGCCAGGACACCTGGCTGGCACCCCACTGGCCTTCGGCCCAGTTCAGCCATACCCAGCTGTCCAGCACCTTGAACACGCCCTTGGCGCGTACCAGTCCGGGCAGCAGCTTGGGCAAATCGTCAAAGAAGTCGGTGAGTTTTTCGCCGCTGAAGGACTGCTCCGGCGGGAAGGTCCAGCCGGCGGAATCCCAGCCATTGCCGCTCTCCGCCGGAATGGCCGGACGGTAGCGTGGCTTGATGGTGACGGCGGCATCCAGCCACTGCACATTCACCAGGCCGTCACGCACCTCGGCGATGACTGACTTGGGCGGAAACAGCTTGCCGGCCTGCACGCGGAAGGCATCCATGGTTTCTACATCCGCCATATCGATCTTGTTGGCCACCAGTACATCGGCAATGGCCACCTGATCACGGTACAGCGGTTGGCGCAGATAATCCGGGCTGACGAACTGGCGCGGGTCCACCAGGGTCAGCACGGCACCCACTTCCAGTGCGTCGCCCAAGGGCTTGGCACGCAACTCGTCAATCACCCCGGCAGCATGGGCCAGGCCACTGGCCTCGATCAGCAGACGGTCCGGGCGCTCGCGCCGCAGCAGGGTGGCCACGGTGGCGGTCATCTGCGGGCCGGCCACGCAGCACAGGCAGCCACCGGCGATTTCCGCTACCGGCAGGTCGTCGTTCATCAACGCGGCACCGTCGATGCCCACTTCGCCGAATTCATTGACAATGACCGCCCATTTTTCACTGGCCGGGCGGGTGGCAATCAGATGGCGCAATGCCGTGGTCTTGCCCACGCCCAAAAAGCCGGTAAACAGATTGACGATGGTTTTTTTCATACGCGACATGCCTTGCAAAGTCCGGTCAGCATCAGGTTCTGGCTACTCAGGGAGAAGTCGGCGGCCGCAGCCACATCACGCAGGCCGGCCAGTGCCGCCATCACGTCGACTTCCTGCACCTTGCCGCAGGTTTCACACACCAGAATCATGCTTTCGTGCTGACACTCGAAATGGTCACAAACAATAAAGCCGTTCAGTGCATCAACCCGATGCAGCAAACCCTGCTCTACCAGAAAATCCAGCGCGCGATACACCGTAGGCGGTGCCGCGATGCCGCGCTCTTTTTGCAGATCGGCCAGCACCTGGTAAGCCTTGACCACACCCTGGTGGCGCAGCACCAGCTCCAGCACCTGTTTACGCAGGGCCGTCAGCTTGCAGCCACGACGCTCGCAATGCGCCTCAGCCGCCTGCAAATAATGATTGCTGTCCATAGACTGCTCCTGTCAGATGAAGTGAATGTTACTGTATAACATCACACTAACACAACCATTAACACTCAATGGGTATTGGCTGTCATCCATCCGTGCTAGCCTGCGTTATCCCCTGTAAGCAGACTGCAACCACCTGAAGGAGACTTCATGAAAACCACCCTCATGCTCAGCCTTTGCGCCCTGCTGGCCAGCCCGGCCTTTGCCGCCGACGATCCGGTCACGGCACGCCAGGCGATTTTCAAGCAGTTCAAGAAAGACGCCGCCGCCATGGGCAAGCTGGTGAAAGCTGATAACTTCAGCAAGGACGAATTCAGCAAGCTGGCCATGCATCTGGACGCCATTGCCCAGCAGCCGTGGCAGCACTTCCCGGCCGGCACCGCCAGCGGCAAGACCAGCCACGAAACCGATGCCAAAGCGGAAATCTGGAGCAAATCCGCCGACTGGAACAAGGCCGTCGATAACTTCAAGACAGAAACCGGCAAGCTGAAGCAAGTGGCAGCCAACGGCGATGCAGCCAGCATCAAGAACCAGTTTGGCGCGGTGCAGAAATCCTGTAAAAGCTGTCACGACGCCTTCCGCAAAGACTGATAGAATTTTTGATTACCCTGAAGAAGCTCATGATTTTTGCTGAACTTCTTCCGGGAAACCTCCTCACACCCCACAGCCAACACACCCTAGCCGCTTATGAAACAGACCATCACCGCCCTGCTGCTTGCAGCACTGGCCATTCCCGCCGCCATGGCCGACTCCCCGGCCGACATCCGCACTCAGAGCTTCAAGAAAATCCTGCGCGCCTTCGAGCCGATGGGCATGGTGGTGCGTGAGCGCGACCCTTACAACAAGACCAAGTTCATTGCCATGGCAGACGGCCTGAAGCAGATTGCCGCCGAACCGTTCAACCACTTCCCTGCGGGCAGCATTGACGGCAAGAGCCGCGCCAAGCCGGAAATCTGGAGCCAGCCGGCCAAGTTCCAGGCTGCGCGCGACACCTTCCTCAAGTCGGTGAATGACTTGGACAACACCGCCCACAATGGCGACCTGGCCAGCATCAAGAAGAGCTACGGCGTGGTGGCACAAAGCTGCAAGGCCTGTCATGACAGCTTCCGCGGCCCGGAAAAATGATCTGCACACGGCAGAAAACAGAAAAGCCCTGGTAACTCAGGGCTTTTCTGTTTATTGACAAACCACTCTCGCGTTCTGAAAAGAAAACGAGACTCCCTTGCAGGGCAAGGGCGGGGGGATTGGGAATAGGATGAGAAGGCTGCGCAATCTATCACTGAGTCGGAAGACCCGGCTTTGCCGGGTCCAGTACAATCGCACCAGATTACCTTATCAGCAGCCTGAAAAGCCCTGATGATTCAGGGCTTTTTCATTGCAACTAGCTGTATTAGCTACAGGCGGGTGAGCAGCAGCCAGACACCACCACAGGACAGCAACAGGGTGAGCAGCGCTACTGGCCAGCCACGGAAGTACAGCGGCGACACCTTGCCTTGCACCGGCTGGTAGCCAGTCAGCATCGGCCGCACCAGATTCTGCTTTTTCAGCACGCGGTAAGCGATGATGGCAGCCACATGCATGGCCACCAGCAGCAGGATGATGTTGAAAAACAGCTTGTGAAAGCCGGTAACCGCTTCCGACAGCCCACTGGCAATCAGCTTGGCCAGCGGCCCGTCAAAGGTGTAGCTGTCGACATCACTGGAAAACAGGCCACTGCCCACTTGCACCAGCAACACCAGCAGCAACGCCACCACCATCAGGCCACCCAGCGGATTATGGCCGGGCTGTTCTGCCTGTCCGCCACGCAGATAGCGACGGATGGTAGCCGGGCCTTTGACAAACTGGCGGAAACGCGCGGTTTCACTGCCCACTACGCCCCAGATCAGCCGGAACAGCAGCAAAGCAGCAATCGCCTCGCCACACCATACGTGGTAGTGCAGCCAGTCCCCGCCCTGCTCACCGGTAAACCACATGCCAGCAAACAACAGCACCAGGCTCCAGTGAAACAGCCGGGTTGGCGCATCCCACACCTTGATCATCTTTTCCATGCTCACACTCACCAGGCAGCACATTCAAAGGCCAGAGTGTAACCAGCGGCAGCAAGACTGCCTACTGCAGTCTGGTTAAAGACTGTGTCCCCCCGCCAAGGACAGGGGTAATCACGGGAGAATGCCGGTTTTGGATTCTGAAAATGCCGTTTTCGGGTAGAATCAGCCCTTTCGCCGCCCCTTCCTTTCCGGCCTGCCCGGATGAGAACGGCAGACGGCCAACGCACTGACAGCCCCATGTGGCACTGTTTTCACGCATTGAGTTGGAGAAAGTAATGACCCAAGCTTCACTGATCGAGGATCTGGAGGCCCGCGGCCTGATCGCGCAAACCACAGACGCCGCCGCCTTGTCCGAACTACTGGCCAAGGAACAGGTTACCCTGTATTGCGGATTCGACCCGACCGCTGACAGCCTGCACATCGGCAGCCTGGTTCCCATCCTGATGCTCAAGCGCTTCCAGCAAGCCGGCCACCGCCCCATTGCCCTGGTTGGCGGTGCCACCGGCATGATCGGCGACCCCAGCTTCAAGGCCACCGAGCGCAAGCTGAACACCCCGGACATCATCGAAGGCTGGGTGGAAAAAATCCGCGCCCAGGTATCACCCTTCCTGTCTTTTGACGGTGATAACGCCGCCATCATGGCCAACAACTACGACTGGTTTGGCGGCATGGGCGCACTGGAATTCCTGCGCGATATCGGCAAGCATTTCTCGGTCAACGCCATGATCAAGAAGGAAGCGGTACAGCAGCGCATCAGCCGCGACGACCAGGGCATTTCCTATACCGAGTTCTCCTACAGCCTGCTGCAGGGTTATGACTTTTCCGAGCTGAACCGTCGCTTGGGCTGCAAGCTGCAGATTGGCGGTTCCGACCAGTGGGGCAACATCACCGCCGGCACCGACCTTACCCGCCGCCTCAACCAGCAGCAGGTTTTTGGCCTGACCATGCCGCTGGTCACCAAATCGGACGGCACCAAGTTCGGCAAAACCGAATCCGGCACCATCTGGCTGGATGCGCGCAAAACCTCGCCTTACGCCTTCTACCAGTTCTGGCTGGGCACCGCAGATGCCGACGTGTACAAGTTCCTGCGCTACTTCAGCTTCCTGTCGGTAGCCGAAATCGCCGCCATCGAAGAGGCAGACAAGGCACGCGAGGGCAAGCCGGAAGCCCAGCGCATCCTGGCCGAACAAGTGACCGAGCTGGTACACGGCAAGGCTGCGCTGGCCGCCGCCCAGCGCATCACCCACAGCCTGTTCAGCAATGATTTGTCCAGCCTGACCGAAGACGACTTCGCCCAGCTGGCGCAGGACGGCCTGCCGCACTTTGTGCTGAACAGCGCCGACGACAGCCTGATCGACGCGGTGGCCAATGGCGGTCTGGCCAAGTCCAAGAGCGAGGCGCGCACCTTTATCCAGAGCGGCGCGGTCAGCATCAATGGCAACAAGGCAGACAGCATCGAGCATCGCTTTACTGCCGCTGACCGCCTGTTTGGCCGCTTCAGCCTGCTCAAGCGCGGCAAGAAAAACTACGCGCTGATCGAATGGCAGGCCTAAGCCCGCACTGCCCTTGATCGGGCAGCGCCAAGGCGACCCGCTTGCACACGCGACCGGGTCGCTTTTTTCATGCCATCGCCCAAGACTCGACGCTGCGGTGAGCATGCCACTAGAATTTCGCCATCCCGCTTTGTGACAAAGGCTAGCATCATGGAAAGAATCGGTTTTATCGGCCTGGGCCTGATGGGCCTGCCCATGTGCCGCCGGCTGCAGGCTGCAGGCTTCCCGCTCACTGTCTGGAACCGCTCGGCCGGCAAACTGGCCGAAGCCCGTGCCGAGGGCATGTCAGCTACCACCTCGCTGGTGGAACTGGCTACTGCCAGCGACATCCTGATGCTCTGCATTGCCGATGCCGCCGCGGTGCAAAGCGTCGTCGCCCAGTTACAGCCCGCCTTGCGTGCCGGGCAACTCCTCATCGATCTATCCAGCATCGACCCTGACACCACCCGCCGCTGTGCAGAGCAGGTCAGGCAACAGGGTGCCAGCTGGGTGGATGCCCCTGTGTCCGGCGGCGTCAAGGGTGCGGAGCAAGGCACATTGGTGATCATGGCCGGTGGCAGCGAGGCGGACATCCAGCGCGCCAGCCTGCCCTTGCAAGCCTTGTCGCAGCGCATTACCCGCATGGGCGATGTCGGCAGCGGTCAGGTCACCAAGATCTGCAATCAACTGATTGTGGCCGCCAATGCCATGCTGATTGCCGAAGCGGTGGCACTGGCCGAAAACAACGGCGTGGATGCCAGCCTGCTGGCACCGGCGCTGGCCGGTGGCTTTGCCGATTCGCTGCCGCTGCAAATCCTGGCCCCGCGCATGGCGGCGCGTCAGGCCGAGCCGGTGCAATGGAAAGTGGCTACCTTGCTGAAGGATCTGGACAACGCCGGTCAGCTATCAAAACAAAGCCAGTCGGCCACGCCGCTGGCCGCGCTGGCCAGCCAGCTGATGCGCCTGCATGCAGCACAAGGCCATGCCACGGCCGACCTCAGCAGCGTCATCAATCTGTACCAGGACCAGGAAACCAGACCATGTTGAAGCTCTGCGCCAACCTCAGCATGCTGTTCAGCCACCTGCCGTGGCCGGACCGCTTTGCCGCCGCCCGCGCCGCCGGTTTTGCCGCAGTGGAAATCCAGTTTCCCTATGAACACACGGTGGAACAGCTGCAGGAATGGCTGAGTCAGCATCAGTTGAAGCTGGTACTGATCAACGCCCCGGCCGGGGACCTGATGCAAGGAGGCACAGGGCTGGCCGGCACTCCCGGCAAGGAGGCGGAATTTGCCAGCGGCCTGCAGCAATGCCTGCATTACGCCCGGCAACTGGGTGTGGAGGCGGTCAACATCCTGCCCGGACGCCTGACCGAAGGCAGCAGCCGCCAGCAGGCACTGGACACCCTGCACGGCAACCTGCAACTGGCTGCCACCGCGCTGGCCGAACAGCATATCCGCTGCACAGTGGAGGCGATCAACCGCCATGACATGCCAGGTTTTCTGATCAGTACGGTAGATGAGTTGCAGCAACTACCCGATCACCCCAATCTTTTCTGGCAAATCGACCTTTACCATATGGCGCGCATGGAGCAACCCCTGGCGAGCCTGCTGACTGAACACTGGCCGCGCATTGGCCATTTGCAGTTTGCCGACTACCCCGGCCGTGGCGCTCCGGGCAGCGGCTCGCTGGACTTTGCCAGCTTGTTCAGTCAAATCAAGGCCCTGCCCTATGCCTTCTGGAGCGGCGCAGAATACCGTGACAATAACGGCGACATGGGCTGGCTGGCCCCGCTGCATGCCCAGCAGGTTGGTGCTGCACTGCGGGACTGAAACTTGCAGCCGGCTGCAATTTTTGATTTTTTGCCACATCTCCTGACAGGGAATCAATCACTTAGCCGGCCATTTTGCAGAAAATGCTTGCAAAGCGCTATTTTTTACCGTAGAGTGCGAACCCTTCTGATTTCCAATTTCCACCGGCAGATTCAGCAGCAGTAATGCAGCAACTGCCGGCGTGATGCTTCATCGTCCCTGACCGATATTCCAGGCTTCGTCCACGTAGTGTCTCTTTTGACTGGACTGCTGTTCGCCGCTTGCACAGGTTGGTGCCGATGACCGACAGCCTCTGAACGAGGCTGCTAACCGCCACATCTCCTGGCCAAGCGACACCGGCTCTATTCCGGTTTGAAAGGACATTATGCATTTCTCCGACCTGGGCGTAGCCCCGACCATTCTGCGCGCACTCGAAACTGCTGGTTACGACACCCCTACCGGCGTACAAGCCGAAGCCATTCCTGCTGCCATTGCTGGCCGCGACCTGCTGGTTTCCGCCCAAACCGGTAGCGGCAAGACCGCAGCCTTCCTGCTGCCGGCCCTGACCAAGCTGTCCGAACGTTCCACCGGCAAGGGCCAAGGCCCGCGCGTTCTGGTGCTGTGCCCGACCCGCGAACTGGCTCAACAGGTGGAAAAGAACGCCCTGGAATACGGCAAGGATCTGCGCTGGATGAAAACCGCCTGCCTGGTTGGCGGCGCTTCCTTCGGCTACCAGACCCGCGCCCTGTCTCGCCCGATCGACCTGATCGTGGCCACCCCGGGCCGCCTGATGGACCACATGCGTTCCGGCCGTGTTGACTTCTCCCGCCTGGAAATGCTGGTGCTGGACGAAGCCGACCGCATGCTGGACATGGGCTTCATCGAAGACATCGAAACCATCGTCAAGGCCACTCCGGAAAGCCGCCAGACCGTGCTGTTCTCCGCTACGCTGGATGGCACTGTGGGCCGCATGGCTGAAAAGATCACCCGCGAACCGCAGCGCATCGAAATTGCCCGTACCGAAACTTCGGGCGGCACCATCGAAGAACACCTGCTGTACGCGGATGACCTGAACCACAAGCATCGCCTGCTGGATCACATCCTGAAAGAATCCGGTTTTGACCAGTGCGTGATCTTCTCCGCTACCAAGGCTTACAGCGAAGAACTGGCCGACAAGCTGTCCGACCAGGGCTACTCCGCCGCCTGCCTGCATGGCGACATGCCGCAAAGCTGGCGTAACCGTACCCTGAACGACCTGCGTCGCGGTCGTATCAAGATTCTGGTGGCTACCGATGTAGCTGCACGCGGTATCGACGTCCCCACCATCACCCACGTGGTGAACTTCGACCTGCCGAAACAGGCTGAAGACTATGTTCACCGTATCGGTCGTACCGGTCGTGCCGGTCGTGACGGCACTGCCATCACCCTGGCGGAATCGAAAGAATTCCACAAGGTACGCCGCATCGAGCAATACCTGAAGCGTCAGATCACCGAAGGCGTGATCGAAGGCATGGAGCCGACCCGTCGTCCGCCGAAAGGCCCGCGTCGCAATGGCAAGCCGGGTGGCTATGGTGCCCAGGGTCAACGTCGTGGTGGTAGCGGCAATGGTAACGGTAACGGCTATGGCCGCGATCGTCGCGAAGGCGGCTATGGCCGTGGCACTGGCGGCAGCGGTAGCGGCAGCTACGACCGTCGCGGCCCCCGCTCTGCCGGCAGCGGCCAAGGCCAGCGCAGCACTCAGCGCGCCGACTAAGCACCAGGCTGTTTAGATCAGTCTCATCAAAACTACCGCTTCTACACCAGGAAGCGGTAGTTTTTTTATGTCAGCCGCATTGAGATGAAGCGATGACAAGCGCCCAGTCGGCCAGCCGTCAGCAGCAACCAGCATGCTGATTGCACAAGCAAAAGCCTGATTCAGGCAAGCACACTTATTCTTCCTGCCAATTCTTCCTGCCATCCAGCAGCTACCTGCTGCGAATAAATTTCCCCTACGGTATCGATGACAATGTCGCCCAGGGGATTCTTACGTTTACTGCGCCATGCCATGGCAGTGGCACCCACATGCAGCCGGTCGCCCAGCGGACGGATCCCCACGCCGGGTGACGCCATCATCTGCAAGGAGTCAGACACCAAAGCCAGCCCTTGCTTGCAGCCGACAAAGGCAATTTTCGCAGCCACCGAACGCACCTCATGCAAGATGCGTGGCGAAAAGCCGCTGTTGCCGCAGGCCAAAATCAGCGCATCACAGAACCAGGGCTAACCTTGCGGCAAATACAAAGTGATGGGCCGCGCCAGCACGGTCCAGACGGATCGCAAAACCGGCACCCAGCCCACCGTCCATCTTATTTCACCCGTGATTGACACCATTTCCAGCCCTTGGCTCGCCTGAATCTTGATACAGGTTAATCCTGTGGACGATAGCGTTAAACGCAATCGCCGGTCGGCTAACAGTAAACAAGTAAACAGCGGTTTCTATAATCCGGCTTCTTTACGCAGTATGGCGAGTAATTGCCGCATACCACGCTCCAGCAAGCTGTAACGCTCTGTTTGTAGTCTTGCCAGCCCGGCAAGCTCTCTTAGTGGAGCATCCTGATGCTCACACTGCTCTAACCGGACACGGAAAATGGCGGACAAGGGCTTTAGCCCATGTTCGTGCTGCTCGGTGGGAATGGGACCTCCATAACTGGAAGCCAGCAGCGGCTGATCCAGCAGTGGCAGATTAAGCCGGTCAATTGCCCCCAGACGACACCGTACGCTGCGGAATTCTCCCCCATCAGCAACAAAACGGGCGATATAGCCGGGTTTGAGACCAGACAAGGCAGCTTCATCAACAAAGGCCTCGCCTTTGACACCATGAGGACCTACCACATCCAGCAGATGCTCGCCCTCTGCAACAATGGTTTTGGCATGCAGTGCTTCACTGATATCCACGGCACGGCCAGCAAAAGGTGCGCTCAGTGTCAGCCTGGCCTGTTGTTGGCGCAAGGTATTCACTTGTTCCTGCGCAACCTGCCATTGCTTTTGCAATACCGGGCCACGCCGCTGCAACTCGGGATCAAAGGCTTGTTGTGAGACTTGCCAGGCCAGGTCACGCTCGCGGGCATTGGCCAGCGCCAGCTGCGCTTCCAGTGTTGACGATCGCAAGCGAGCCAGCACCTGGCCTGCCCTGACTTGCTGGCCATCGCGCACCAGCGTTTCCGCCACCACCCCGGAGGCCGGCGCGTACAAGCCTTGTGATTGCAGGGCACCCAGCACGGCCGGGCTGGCCACTTCCTGTTGCCAGGGTAATATCAGGACCAATAGCAGTGACAGCAAGAGTGCTGTACTGCGGCGGACTTGCCTGCACCAGTGCAATTCCTTACGGCGTTGCCACCAGATTTTCAGCTCGCTGACGATGGGACGGGCAATAAACCACCCCAGCTCCACAGCCAGCAACAGCAAGCCAACTGCCTTGAAAAACAGGTGGTAAACCAGGAAGGCAATCGACAGGAACAGTACCAGCCGATAGAGCCAGGTTGCCCAGGCAAACAGGATCAGACCCTGTTGGCGCAATTTGGGAAAGTGTTCTGGTACCGGGTCGTCCAGTCCCAGCAAGGTCTTGCGTAGCTGCCAGCGTGCCAGCGCAAAGGCACGACTGTGCAAATTGGGCAGCCCCAGGTAATCGGCGAGCAGGAAGTAGCCGTCAAAACGCATGAAGGGACTGGCATTTATGGCCAGCGTGGCAAGCCAGGTGGTGGTGGCCAGCAGAAACACACCAGCACGCAGTGGGCCATCCGGCAAAAAACTCCATAACAATGTGGCCCAGGCCGCCAGCAGCAGTTCTGCCAGCATGCCGGCTCCACCAATCAACAGGCGCTGGCGCCGCTTGTCGAGTTTCCAGGCGTCATTGGTATCGGTGTACAGCACGGGCATCATCACCAGGAAGGCAACACCCATGGCTGGAACCCGGCAACCAAAGTGGCGTGCCGCCAGTGCATGCCCCATTTCGTGCAGGATTTTGGCCAAGCTGAGTGACAGGCCAATGCCAATTGCTGCGCCAACACCGCCATAACCGGAAAATGTGTGGGTGAATTCGTCCCAACGTCGCGATACCAAGGCCAGCGCCAGCAACAATACACCGCCCATGCCCAACCAGAAGCGGGGGTGAAACAACCATGCGGTCCACGGTAGCAAGCGGTTAAGCAGGGCTTCTGGTCGTACCAGCGGAATCCGGAAAAACAGGTAGTTCTTCAGTAGCCACATGGCATGGCTGGGACGGTTGGCTTGGTGAAGCTGCCACAGCCAGTTGCTTTGCTCGGCCGTCGTTGTTTGCAATAGCTGATGGCGCGACAGGAACAGCAATACGGCATCAAGGTCTTCGCTACCCAGTTGCAGCGTGGTTTCCTGATTGACCGCCTGCAGTACGTCGGCGGCATTGCCAAGCGACCACCGCGACAGAATTTCAAAACTGGCCCAGCCCAGCTGGTAAAAGCGGTTGGCACTCGGATCGTGCAGCGTCCAGCTGGGTGAGCCATCGGACTGTGTAGGGCCCGGGTACAGGGTAAGCTCCTGGCGCAGTGCCGGCAGGACGGTGGTTTTCATGTTCACCATCCCAGCCATTGTCGTGCTGCGGTCAGTGGCCGGCGCAAAGCGTAATAAATGAGTGGCACCCAATTGCCGTAAACCCGGGCGGTTCCCATCTGGCCGAGTCTTGGCGTGCTGCCATTGACGAAGCGCGCTTGCAAGCGATAGGCCAGCAAGCCGTTTTCCACGGCTTCTGCCTTGTAGGCGACGCGGGTGATTTCAGCATCATAAGACTCGGTGGGCGAGGCATTGGGGTAGAGGGTGATCTTGTCTCCGGGTGCCACATCGATGGCTTCGGCTGCGGGTAGCCAGGCGGCCAGCTCTACATGAGCAGGATCGGCCAGGGTCATGACTTTTTCACCAAGGGTTACGGCTTTGCCCTGCCAGTCATTGCGGTCGGAAAATACCACGACCCCTGCACTGGGTGCGGTAACGTGCAGTCTTTGCAGCTCCAGACCGGTGTACTCTGCGGCGATGCTTTTTTCTTCCAGCCTGGCACGGTCCTGCGCCATGGCCAGCTTGCCCTTGTCGTCGGTCACTGCCAATTGGGCGCTGGCACGAAAGCTTTCCTGCGCGGCATCACGCTCACCGGCGGCCATGGCAAATTGACCGGCCAGCGCAGTAGCGTCCAGGTCGAACAAGGCATCCCCCGCTTTTACCTGCTGATTGGGCTGAACCTGAATCCGGTCGATGACGCCGCTAAGCGGTGCACGCAGCAATACCGGATCTTGTGGTGTGACTTCACCGCGGGCCAGTACGCTAAGCCGTATCGGCATGCAGGCCAGCAGAAGCAGAACCAGCAACACACGCCGTTGCTTGCGTCCGGGGCGCAACCATTGGCCTGCCTGCTCTCTCCAGTTGTGGCGCGGGGCAAAACGCAGCAGCGCATGTCCGTAGCCATGCGCCAACTCTTCCGCCAGCTTGCATTCGTAGTCGTTCCAGGGAATGTCCCGGACCAACAGGCAGGCACCCTGCTCGCCCAGCCGCAACCATAGTGCATGGGCTGGCAGCCAGGACTGCCACTCCTCGGCCAATGCAGGCGGAAGCGCATGGGTATCCACCCGCAGGCTGTCCGGCTTGCTACCGTCGGCCGCTGGCGTGGCTGCCAAATGCCGGAACAACCGGGACAGCCACTGCATATACGGTGCGGTGGGGTCCAGCTCGGCCAGGCCGGACAGTGCCGCAACGTGGCGGAGGGTGCCTTCCCGCCAAAATGCTGCCTGCCGGTAAGGCAACAGTTGCTGGCTTTCGTTGACAATGATGAATCCCAACTGCTCTGCGCTGATGGCATCCCGCGCACGGTGCAACAGTTGTAACAGGCCGGCTAATTCCCGGCTTCTATCCGCATGACCCATAAATGTCCTACTTGAAGCTGGCCCAGCCACTCATCCCTGGCAGCAGGCTGGACCCATTGCCTTCGATGACGCCTATTGCAAGAATGGACTGGCTTACCGGGTCGATTTGCGCTCCCAGTCGTTCAATCCGGGCAGGGAAACTGCTGCCCAGCTCGTCCACACTCACGGTAAATTTCTTGCCGGGCTTGAGAGTGGTCAGCCATTTGGAAGGGAGTAGCATGCGCAGCTCCAGGGCACCGGAATCGACGATATCCAGTACCGGGTTGCCCGGGCTGACATACTGGTGTACGGCTGCAATGCGGCGTGCCACCCTGCCATTGAACGGCGCATTGATAACGCATTTGCCCACCAGGGTTTGCATATAGCTGGTGTCGGCAGCGGCTTCCTTGGCTTTTCCCTCTGCCTGGGCAATGTCCAGCGCACCTGCCGAGTTAAGTTTGGCCAACTGGTTGTTGACCTTGAGCAGTTGGGTGGCTGCTTCCAGCGAGGCCTGGGCCTTATGCAGCTGGGCCCGATAACTGCCACAGTCAAATTGCACCAATGCCTGGCCCTTGCTGAAGCTACCGCCCTCTGGTACGGGCAGGGCCGCAATCTTGGCTGCTATTTCGCCAGACAAGGTAACGGCGTTGCGTGCAATCAACTGCACGCGAATACGACCGTCACTGATATTGCCCGCTGGCGTGACCAGTGGCTTGGATGGTGGCGTTGCCGCCAGAGTACTTGCCGAAATCAGCAAGCAAGCCAAAGCATGGCTTGCCGCCCGTGTCATTGCTTGCTCCCGGAAACCTGGCTTTGCCAGTGTGTTTCCGCCCCTTGGAAAGCGGCGGTCAAGGCAGGCAGTTCATAACTGCTGGTTCTTTCCGGCAATGCATCCAGGCCCAGGCTGGAGGCCATCTGGCCATAGGCGTTTTGCAGGTCACCGTAACTCTGATACAGGCGCAAGGTGGAGAATACCGCGTTGGCATCAGCCAGAATCGCAGGCAAGCGGCCTTGCACTCCACTATCGGTGGCATTGCGGTTTTGCTGATAGATGCGTTGCTCAACATCGTTTAGCTCTTGTTCCTGAGCAAACTGACGGGACTTGCCCTGCAAGTCCAGGTAGGCCACGTGCACCTGGGTGAGTACCGCCATGTTCAGGGCCATGCGCTGAGCCTGGGCTACTTGCAACTGGGCATCGGCTGCCTTGGTGATGGGCCCGGCGCTGAACAGGTTCAACAGGTTCCAGCTGACACGCAAACCGGCATCACTCCAGGAATTGTTGACCAGGAATTTGTTGCTGTCGTAGTGCTGACCAATGCTGAATTCCAGACCCGGCAGCAGCTTGGCAATAGCCTTGCGGGTTTCGATGACATTGATACGCTCGTTGTAGCGCGCTTCATTCAGCTCGGGGCGGCCAAGCAGCGCCATTTCTTCCATCTGCTCAAGCTTGATGCCCAATTCCGGACTGGGCAGGTCTTTGGGAACAGCCACTTTGAAATCGGTACCCGGCGGGACATTCATGATGGAGGCCAGTCTTGGCTTGGCCTGGGCCAGCGCGTTGCGAACCATGCCCATCTGGCGAATGACATCCAGCAGCTGGCGACGGTAGTTCAGCATTTCCAGTGGAGCGCGTAATTTGAGTTTCTCCACCTGGCGTGCATCTTCAAGGGCACGGTTGGTTTCGGCCAGCAATGTATCAATGCGATCTTCCAGCTGCTGCGCACCTACCGCTTGCCACCATGCTTCACGGACTTGCTGTATCAACTGTTGTGCAACTTTGCGCTTGCGCTGTTGCAGGATCAGAACGCGATCAGATTGTTGCTGCGCGGTGTAATAGCTGACGCCAAAGTCCAGCACATTCCAGCTAAGACTGAGATCTGCCGTACTGCTACGCTTTTCGGAGGAAATAGACGGCACCAGGGATTGTTCGCCGGTGACAACATTTTGCGATGAGGACGCATTATCCTTGTTGCGGGCAGTGTAGCCAGCAGCCACAGCCAGCTTGGGCAGCATGTCCAGGCTGGACAAATCCAGCTGGCGCTGCGCCATGGCCTCTTCCATCAACTTGACCCGGTAGTCCAGGTTGTACTTCAGTGCACGCGCCATGGCTTCTTGCAAGCTGACAGGCCCGCTCAGCGGCTCTTGATGGCCAAACATGTTCTGGCGGTCTGCCTGCAGTGTGGCTTGTCTGTCACCCAGGCTCATTGGTGCCGGGCTGACGGCGCAACCTGTCAAGGCCAGCATGGTAAGCGTTGCCAGAACCGGAAAAGCCCGGGATGCATGCCGTTTGGTCGGTCGAGTCATAGTGTCCCCCTAAAACTGCTGCTTGAATTGCACATTGTTGATTTACGTCCGTCCTGGACGTTTCAGACTATATTTTCCTGCTGCAGCCATTCAGCCACCTGCTCGTCAAAAGACAACTTGCCGTGCTGGCGGAACTGCTCATGCAAGGCAGGCTTGCCGGCCATTGCCACTTTGTCGCTCACCGTAGCAGCTTGCTGTCCCTGGCGAGTTTGCAACTTGATATGACTCACGCCACGATGGCCGTGCTGATCACGGAAGGTAATCTCCAGAGACAAAGACTTGTCCCAGCCGGCAGGTGGTGTGCCGCTAAAACGCCCGGTCTGCGGATCAAATTTCAGCCAGGCTGGCAATGGCTGACCATTACTCTGGCGGACCTGGACATTCAGCACGATGTCCGAGCCCTGCGTGATCACCGTACTGTGCGGCAAGTTGAAAGTGAAGCCTTGTCCGGCCTGCAGCTGCTGGGTACCCAGGTCCGGCATCACCTGCAAAGCGGGGCCGGTGCTGCCTGTCAGATTTGAAACAAAGGACGGATTGGCATGACCGGTGCCAAAGGGCTCAAGCGACGACGGGACAAAGTGGTCCTGACCAAACTGGATCTGGCCTGCTGTTTGCCCAACAATGCCCGGATCACCTGTGATTGCCGGCATCACACTTCCCGTACTGACTGGATGGCCGGTACCGCTGACCGCAGCCAGCACGATATTCGGCGTGATGGTGCCAACATTGATGATGGTGGCAGTACTGTCCGGCACGGTAACCGGTGCCGGGCTGGGTACCGAAGGAGAGATCACCACCGGTGCAAGCAGTTGATAAGCCTGTGCGACAAACTGCTGGCCATTGCTATTGCCCGCCACATCACTGGCACCATTCTGCCTGACTGCCAGTGCCAATGAACCATCTCCTCCCAGGCTGGCAAGGGTTACGATGTAGTGGCTATCGCTTATGGCCGTAACCGAGGCGATCACGCCATGAGCACTGCCGCTGCTTATCAGGCTGAATGCATCTGCAGTCAGGCCACTGATTGCCTTGTTGAATACAACATCATAGCGGGCGCTGCTGGAACTGGTTGAAGCAGGATCCAGCTGTGTTATCGATTGAACCTGTGGTGCCGCGGTATCCACCGTGATGTTGTATGCCGTAGCCAACGCGCCGGCATTACCAGCAGTATCGGTTGCAGTGGCACGGATGCTGTGGCTGCCGTCAGCCAGTGCAGAAGGCAATGTGTAGCTCCACGCCCCGCTGCCATTGGCGGTAGCTGTGCCTACCGCGGTGCCATCAACGTATACCGTCACCGTGCTATTGGCCTCGGCACTGCCTTGTACGGTGGGGGTATTGTCGTTGGTAATGCCATCACTATGGCTGCTGCCGGTATCGGTTGCCGTGGTCAGCGCCAGGCTGGTCGGCGCACTGGGGGCACTGGTGTCAATCGCGATGGAATAACTGGAGGACACGTTGCTGTTCACCCCGCCACTGCTCGCCATCGCGGTAATGGCATGACTGCCATCGACCAGGCTGGAGGCCAAATTGTAGCTCCAGGCACCGCTGCCATCAGCCGTGGTAGTGCCAACGCTGACGCCATCGACGTATACCGTCACCGTACTGCTGGCCAGTGCGGTACCGGTTACGGTGGGGGTGTTGTTGCCGGTAATGCCGTCCGTGTGGCTGCTACCCGTATCGGTTGCAGTGGTCAAACCGCTGACAGTTGGGGCCGGCAGCTGGATGGCTATGCTGCGGGTTGCGACAGTACTGTTTGTCGTTCCGTCACTGACTACGAAACTGATGGTGCGGGTGGCGGTACTGGCGGTGCTCGAGGTGTCATTGTAAGTCACCGACTGGAGTGCAGCCTGCCATTGCGCCAATGCGGCCGTTGCGCCGCTGGAAGTCAGCGTCAGTACGCCGGTGCCGCTATTGTAGCTGGCGGTAATGTTGCCCATCGTGCTGCCATTATTGGTGAAGGCCAACACATCTTCACTACTATGGAAATTGCCGGAGATGGATACCATGGCGGATGCCAGTGTGGTGTTGTCCAGGTCCGATACAGTAATGCCGCTGTCTACCGCCACCGGGGTCGGCGTGCTGCTGAGTGTGTAGCTGCCGTTGCTGCTTGTCGTGGTGACAATGGGCGTTTGATCTGTAGCCGACACCGTTACCGACCGCGTCGCCACAGCACTGTCCTTGCTGCCATCGTTAATACTGAAACTGATGGTACGCGTGGCGTTGTTGGGTGTGATGGCGCTGTCGGTATAAGTTACGGCGCGCAAAGCAGCTTGCCACTGCGCCAGCGTGGCCGTAGCACCGCTGGACGTCAGCGTCAGTACGCCGGTGCCGCTGTTGTAGCTGGCGGCAATATTGCCCATGGTACTGCCATTATTGGTGAAGGCCAGTACATCTTCACTGCTATGAAAATTGCCGGAGATGGATACCGTGGCAGATGCCAGCGTGGTGTTGTCCAGGTCTGATACGGTAATGCCACTGTCTACCGCCACCGGTGTCGAGGTGACATTATCGCCGGCGGTGAATGCTGCGCTGCCGCCACTGGCGGAAACGATGGGTGTTTGATCTGTGCTGGTTACCGTTACCGTCCTGGTTGTCGCCGCACTGCTCTTGCTGCCGTCGTTGACACTGAAACTGATGGTGCGAGTGGCGGTGTTGGGCGTGACCGCGCTATCGGTGTACTTCACCGCGCGCATGGCTGCCTGCCACTGGGCGAGGCTTGCCGTTGCGCCGCTAGATGTCAACGTCAGCACCCCGGTGCCGCTGTTATAGCTGGCGACGATGTTGCCATAAGTAACCGCGCTGGTATTGGTAAAGCTCAGCACATCTTCGCCGCTATGGAAATTGCCCGTAATCGACACTGTGCCGCTGGCCAATGTGGTGTTGTCCAGATCACTGACCGTAAAGCCCGAATCCACGGCTACTGGCGTTGACACGGTATTGTCACCCGCGGTGAACGCTGCACTGCCGCCGCTGGCGGTGGCGATGGGCGTCTGATCGGTGGCAGCTACCGTCACCGTGCGCGTGGCCACACCACTGCTGGAGCTGCCATCGTTCACCTGGAAGCTGACCGTACGGGAGGCTGAGTTGGGCGTCACTGCGGTATCGGTGTAGGTCACCGCGCGTAAAGCAGCCTGCCATTGCGCCAAGGTGGCGCTACCACCGCTGGAGCTCAGCGTCAGCACCCCGGTGCCTGCGTTGTAGCTGGCAACGATATTGCCCATGCTGCTGCCATCGTTGGTAAAAGCCAGCACGTCCTCGGCACTGTGGAAGTTACCGGTGATGGATACCGTGCCACTGACCAGCGTGCTGCTGGCGTTGTCGGTCACGCTAATATTGCCGTCCACCGCCACTGGCGTTGATGCGGTGTTGTCACCAGCAGTAAAGGCGGCGCTGCCGCCGCTGGGGGTCACCACCGGCACCACCGCCACATTGACGGTGGAGGCCACGGCCAGCGTGGTGGTGTCCACGCCGCCGTTGCTGGTGCCGCCGTTGTCCTGGACGCTGGTCAGCGTCACCACGCGATTGCCGGCGGTGGGGCTGCCGCTGCTATCGCGGTAGCTGATGCCGTTGATCACGCTGGCCGCGGTGCTGGAGGAAATGCCGCTGCTACTGATGGATACGGTGGCGGTGCCGCTGCTGAGCGACACGGTGATGCCCAGACCGTTACCACTGGTGGTAACTGAGTTGCCGTTGGTCAGCGCCACATTGCTGCCATCGATGGACAGGATTTCACTACTGCCGTCATGCAGACCGGATACGGTCAATGTCAGAAAAATGATGTTCTGGCTGGACTCCACCGCACTGATGCTGGCTCCACTGAACACCGTCACCGCGGAACCGCCCATGGCGAAGGTGGGGTTACTGGCGCTGGCACTGCCGGTGGGCGCGTCATTGACCGCCGCCACCGCCACCGTCACATTGCTGGACCCGGTGCCGCCGCGGCCATCGTTGACGCTGACATTGACGGTACGGGTGGCGGTATTGGGATCGTTGCTGGTGTTGTTGTAAGTCAGCGCCGCCACCAGCGTGCTCACCCGCGACGCGGTGGCGTTGCTGTTGAATGTGACAATCAGATCATGACCACTGACGCCGTCGCCATTACTGGCGATCACGCCGATGGATACCCCGCCCACCGTCACCACGCTGCCCACGCTGGTGCCGCTGGACAAGGACACTGTGCCGCTGGTATCCACGCCCAGCACATCCTGGCCGCTTTGACCATTGGCGGAGATATGTACGGTCAGATTCCCGCTGTTGAAATTGGAGGTGTCGCTGTCCGTCACCGTCACCGCAGTGCCCACATCCAGCTTCACCGCACCGCCTTTTTCGGTGAATGTGGGATTGTCGCCGTTAAGGTTGCTTATCACCGGCGCTGAGTCCGCAGCTACCGTCACCGTCTTGGTCACCGCGCTGCTGTTGATCGCACCGTCGTTGATCTGGAAGCTGATGGTGCGGCTGCTGGTGTTCGGGGTCAGCGAACTGTCGGAATAGGTCACCGCGCGCAAGGCCGCCTGCCATTGCGCCAGCGTCGCCGTCGCCCCGCTGGACGTCAGCGTCAGCACCCCGGTGCCGCTGTTGTAGCTGGCGCTGATATTGCCCATGGTGCTGCCGTTGTTGGTAAAGGCCAGCACGTCCTCGCCGCTGTGGAAGTTGCCGGTGACGGACACCGTGGCACTGGCCTGGGTGCTGCTGTCGGAGTCGGATAGCGTGATGCCGCTGTCCACCACCACCGCGCTGCCGCTGCCGCTGCTGTAGGCGCTGGAGCCGCCACTGGTGGTCAGCGTCGGCGCAAAGCCGAAATTAATGGCATTGATGGCACCGATGCCTATCATGCCGGTCACCGTATGGCCGTTGGCCGCCAGAACCCGGAAGGAATCGATGCCCTGGAAAGCGCTGTTGCCGGACACAGTGAAGGTCACCAGGCCGCCGCTGCCCTGCAAGGCGTCGCCCACATTCAGCGTCAGCGTCGCGCCGCTGACCGCCACGCCGTTGATATAGCCGACCAACTGCAAATTGCCGCCGGTGGTGCCGGAATCGTAGCCGTTCAGCACCACGCCGATGGAATTCAGCGTGAAGCGGCTGTTGTCGTTGGACTTGACGCTGAAATAAGAGATGGGGATGGTGCCGTCGCTGTAGCCGTCCACCGTTTCCGTGGTCACCGATCCGGGTTTTTCGACAATAATCGTCTGGCCACCGTTATTGATGGAGCCCAGTTGCAGCGAGAAATCCCAGCCTTGGACAGGGCTGGCATTGACCACGCTGCCGGAAGGGTTGTACGAGTTGCCATCCGAGGCGGTGAAATCGGTAGTGCCCGTCGTGGGCCGCGCCAGCAGCGCGTCGTAGCTGAAATGCAGCGCGTCCACGTCAATATGGCCGCTGCTGCGCTCCAGCGTCCAGTCGCCGCCCAGTCTTGCCGCGCCGGTGGCATCGGTGGAAGCCGCCACATCGGCGTGGGTATAGCGCGACAAGGCGCTGACGAAGGCGGCGCCGCCGCTGCCGGCTGCGATGTCGCAGCCATACAGCAGGATATCTCCCCCGGAGCGCAGGGATTGGCCTATGGTGTTCAGGTCTGCCTGACGGCTATCCAGCTTGGCGGTGGTCAGTTCATTGCTGCCCAGCATCAGATCAGCACTCTCACCATGCGAAATAATATGAATCGCGGCATAGCCATGATGGGTTGCTGCCCAGGTGGCAATCTGGCTCAAGCCGTCTTTGCTGGCATCCAGAATGACCACTTCCATGCCCGCAGGCAGTTGGGCGATCAGGCTTTGGTAATTGCTGACATTGGACTCAATGAATACGACTTGCTTGGCTGCCTGCGCCGCCTCCAGCAGCGCGGGCATTTTCTCTGTGGAACGATCGTTGCCAGGATGCGGGCTATCCGGGCTCGGTGATGCAGGCAAGCTGCGTTCGGCGGGGTGTGGTATGTCCACATGTGCCGCTGCAGCCACCGTGGACGCTGCAGCCCCATCGAACATCAAACGTGGTTCCAGCGCCTGCAAGAGCACGCGGGAGGGTTTGGATTCATTGTTTTTTTTATCGCTGGCTTTCGCGTGCTGCGCTGATTTCCACCAACCCATCTTGCTCTCCCGGATTTATTTCTAGCTTGGTATCCCGATCCGCTCCGACCGCACTCTGAGTACAGAAAGGAAGGCAATGACCAAGATAGAAGAAAAAACAGCGATGCAACTCGCCATTTTTTGCGCATTAATACAAAAAGCATAATGTACGAAATTGAATTTTCCTAACGGATTTTTACTTGTAAAAATACCTAATATGACTTTCAATTCGCACGTCAATTGGCTGGCAAACGCTTGCCAAAACCTAATGTCGCCGATTGGGGAAGCCGGGCTGGAAACAAGAAGAACAGCCAGCATCCTGGCGTTAACTGACGAAGAAATGGCAGGCATTCACCTGTAGAGAAAACAGAAATAAGTACAAATGAACAAACCAAGAGAAATCCCGCTGCTTCAATACCCCAGATAGCGGCATATATCCACTTCATCCAGCTGTGCCGGGCGCAGGTAGCGCTCACCGTAACGGCGGTAAATACCAGAGGTGAGGAACAGGTCGAACAGTACCGGGTCGATGTGCTTGTCCTGCTTGAAGCGGTACAGGATGGCGACCGACTCGGACAAGGTCTTGCCGCGCTTGTACGGCCGGTCGGAGGCAGTCAGCGCCTCGAAGATGTCGGCAATAGCCATGATGCGCGCCGGTATCGACAGCACGTCGGCAGTCAATTTGCGCGGGTAGCCGCTGCCGGTCAGCGTTTCGTGGTGGGTGCCGGCGTATTCCGGTACCCGGTGCAGCGACTTGGGCAGTGGCATCTGATCCAGCATCACGATGGTCTGGATAATGTGCTCGTTGATCTTGAAACGCTCTTCCTCGGTCAGCGTGCCGCGCCCAATGCTGAGATTGTAAAGTTCGCCCTGGTTGTACAGATAATGCGGCACCTGCAGACGGAAGCCGTATTTCGGGTCCAGCGCCTTGCTGGGCGGGCGCTCGAACAGGTGCTGCACCTTGTCGGCCAGCAGCTGTTCCTTGGCGGGCAACGCAGCTGCTGCCATGCTGGCGCAACGCATCTCCTCCTCCTGCGACAGCCCCAGCCGGTCGTCGAAATGGCGCCACCAGCTTTGTGCGGCAATATGCTGCAAGCGCTCGATGCGCTCCGGTGCCATGAATTCACCACCTAGGTTGCAGCTTGCCACAAAGGCGAAGTCGTCCTGCAGCTCGGCCTCGCGTGCGGCCAAGCTTGCATCCTCCAGCACCGGGTCTGCGCCGTGCAGGTAAATGGCCTCCAGCCTGGCGATGCGCGCGTCACGCAGCAGCACCTCGAAGCGGGTACGCACCTCGTGCAGGCGGTTGTAGATGGTTTCCAGCTTGGTGGCCTTGTCCACCACGTATTCCGGGGTGGTGACCTTACCGCAGTCGTGCAGCCAGGCACCGATGCGGAACTCGCGCCACTCGTCCTCGTTGCGGAAGGAAAAATCGGCCAGCGGCCCCTGCTCTGCTGCACAGGCGGCCTCGGCCAGCATGAAAGCCAGCTCCGGCACTCGCTCGCAGTGGCCACCGGTATACGGACTCTTGGCGTCGATGGCACCGGCCAGGACGCGGATCATCGCCTCCATCAGCGCCTTCTGTGCTTCTGCCAGTGCCAGGTTTTCCATCGCCACTGCCGCCTGCGCAGCCAGCGCTTCCATGAAGGGAAGCAGTTTGGGGTCGAAGGGAATCTGCGCCTTGCTGTAGTCGTCGCGGGCATTGCACAGCAGCATCACCCCGACCACGGCGTTTTCGTGTGCTTTCATCGGCAGTACCAGCAACGAGTCCGCCTCGATGCCAATCTGCCGCAGCAACTCGTAAGTATTGGCCTCCAGCTTGTCATCACTGGCGGCCAGCCCGGTAACCTGGCACGATTTGCCGCTGGTCAGCACCTGTCCCGGCAGGCTGTTCTGCCAGCGGGTGTCTGCCGGCAGCGCACCCGGATAGGTATGCAGCACGTAGCGCAAGATGTTGTCGTCGCCCAGCAGCAGCACCGCCGCGCCTTCGCAATAGGCCATGTCGCATGCCGCTTGCAGCGTGGTTTGCAACAGTAGGTCACGCTGCTGCAGCCGCCCCAGCGCCAGGCCGCTTTCCACCAGACCCGCCAGCTTGATACGGGCATCGGTCAGGCTGGCCAGGATGCTGCTACCCAACAGCACCGCCAACAGCAGCAGCAGCTCGATCACGATGGCGCTGACATCCAGCAACAGGCCGCGATACTGGAACAGCGCCAGCCCCAGCGCATAGGCCAGCAGCACCAGCACCAGGCTCAGCCACACCGCACGCTGTGGCCGCTGCCTGAGCCAGCGAGCCGGGCCGCTATCACCACGCGGTATGTGCCATAGCAGATTGATGCCCAACAGCAGTCCTGCTGCCAGCTCTGCCCACAGAAACCACCAAGGCCGCTGCAGGAAGGCACCGTCGTACAGCGCCTCCATCACTTGTGCCTGGATCTCGATGCCCGGCACCAGCTCCTGCAGTGCGGTGTAGCGCATATCGTTGAGTCCGGAGCCGGTCAGCCCCACCAACACCAGCTTGCCAGCCAGCATCGAGGCATCCGCCCGGCCCTGCATTACATCCACCGCCGAAACGTAGCGCGCCATACCGTCCGCCTGGCGGGCAAAGTGCAGGTAGATGTCGCCATTGCTCTGGGTGGGCACATCCAGCTCGGCCACCCGCACTGATGCCACGCCGTGTGCGTTGGTAGTCACCCGGATCGCATCGTCACCGGTGCCGACGCGGAACATTTCCAGTGCCAGCCCCGGCACCAGTTGCTCGTCTACCGTGGCGATCATGGCGATACGCCGCACACCGCCACTCTGCGCGTCCACGCTCAGCAATGCCTGGCCGCTGGCTGCGGCCTGCAGCTGCGGCAGGCTGGCCAGCACCTGCGGATAGTGATGCACGAAGGGACGCGGGTCATCCCCCATCACCCGTACCGGCACGCTGCGCATGCCGCTGGTGGTGGTGTAGGCCCGAAAATCGAAACCGGCAGCGCCCAGCACCGTTGGTGCTGCCGCCAGCGCCTGGGCGAGCAAACGGTCATTGCTGGGCAGGGCACGCAACTGGCCTGCCAGCGCCTGCTGACTGGCGGGCAGGCGTGCCGCCAGCAGATCCGGTGAGCTTTGATCCGCCTCCGGCATATAGATGTCCAGCCCCAACACCGCCGGCTGGCGCTGTTGGATGCTGCCGATCAATGCTGCCAGCCTGTCACGCGGCCATGGCCATTGCCCCACTTGCCGCAGGCTTTTCTCGTCGATGGCGACAATGGTCACCGGCTGGCTATGTACCTTGCGCGGCATTAGCTTCTGGAAGCTGTCGAACAGCCAGCTACGGGCCCCCTCCAGCGGTGCACCCGCTACAGCCAGCCCTACCGCAAGCTGAGGCGGCAGTTGCTGAAGCCAGACGGACGGCAGCTGGGTTGCAAGCTGCAACAGCAACAGCATCGCCAGCAGCAAGGCAGCCATCGGCCGCCCACGCCCCCCTACCAGCAGGCGACGCAGCATGTTTTGTGAACGCAAGGGAAAAGACATGACACCCCACTTGTCAGCTCAGCCGGCCGGTGACGGGCATCGGCCACGGGTCAACGCACCGAGACCTCCACCCGGCGATTGCGCGGCTCCTCCACGCCACTGGCTGTCGGCACCAGCGGGTCGCGCATGCCGCGGCCGGTCACCTCCAGCGACCGGGGCTGTACCCCAAGCTGCTGCAGCATGCCGGCAATCACCTGCGCCCGCTGCAGCGACAGCGTGTCGTTGTACTCGCTGCTGCCCACCAGGTCGGTATGGCCGATCACCAGGATTTCCGGCACCGGTCGGCTGGCCACATCCTGCTTCAGTGCCGATAGCGTGGCCTCTGATGCAGCAGTCAGTTGGTCGCTATCGTTCTGGAAATACAGCAGGTAGCTGGCGGGGCGTCGGGGTTGCGCCTTCAGTACGTCAGCATAATGGGTAGCAACCTCGGCCTCGGTTTCGCTACCGCTTTGCATGCTGCCACCGGGCTTGACCGCCGCCGTGCCGTAGGCCTGTGCGATTTCCTTCTCTTCACCGGCAGCACGAACAATCACCTTGCCCACGCTGCCATCCGGTGCCGGCAACAGTACCACTCGATCCGAAGTCGGCTGATATACCAAGGCCGCTATGCCCGTCAGCACTACCAGGATTACCCCATTCATGGCGTATCCCCCCGGTCCTGTGCTTCGATGATAAATTCGGTGCCGCGCACACCCAGGGTCATGGTCGAGGTGCGAAACTGCACCGCCTCGGGCGAATGCTTGGCAATAGCACCGGAAATCACTCCCAGTCGGCCTTTCCTCAGCGTGGCCTGCAGCGCTCCCTGCTGCGTTTTGTTGTCGAAGTTGAATTTATCGAGTTGCAACACCGACATCGCCCCTGCAGACAGCATTGTTTTGTCGCGCAATATGATACCCACCGCGCTCGCAGCCCCGGTCTGCACCAGGTCGGCCTCTTGCAGTGTCAGCCCGGGCTGCGCCGGCACAATCTGTGCGCCGCGCTTGACCTGCACATTGCCGCTTACCGTCTTGATGGTACCGATACCCGCCTCCTCCGCCATCGCCATCGGTGCCAGCAACAGGAAGAACCAGCACAGCCAGCCGGCCCGCATACTGCCATGCTCTTTCCATTTCATCTGCTTGCCCCCGATCCCTAGACTGACTAACCCCATGTCTACTTTTACGGCATGTCTCGCACGGTAAAAAACCCTTGGCGGCCCCACTAGTTTGCTAAATAGTTTTATGGCTGAATTACGACTGATTTGCCAGATACTTTAATGTCTGTTGTTTTGCCCTGCACAGCCTTCCCGGATTATCAGTTATCGAGCGCTTGGGGCCGGCAGAACCGGCAACCCAGGCTGAAGTAGCCACCGTACGCAAGGCCGTGACGATGGTGAATTCACTCAGCCGCCAAGAAAAACCGCTTGCAACATCAGCAAGAGCACCAAATACCATCACCGTCAGCATGTTCCGGAAGGTGTTGGCAGGATGGTCTTTACATACTTGAAACCATACAACTGGCTGTCAGACACCGGCATCAGCTCAATGACGCCTTCCTGCAAGTGATTGGCTACACGGGCCTACTTCTGAAAATTTTGCCCGCGGCGATAAGCTGATTCGATGTCTGCCACCAGCTCCAGCAATACGTTTTCCATGCCTTTCCGGCTCAGGAGGGTGCGAATGTCAGCAATATCGAATAGCGCGTCTGAAATTGGCTTGCCAGATTCTTGGAGCCGTGAGTTCGGATGTACGAACACTCATTCATTTTTCTCCTTCGAAACCTTGCAGCACATTGACCGCGTTGATGCCAATTTCATCGACCATATACCCACCTTCCATCACAAACAGCGTCGGCGCTCCGATGGAAGCAATAGCCGCCCCCATCTTGAAATAGTCCTGGCTCGTCAGCCTGAAGTGACTGATCGGGTCATTTTCAAAGGTATCTACCCCGAGGGAAATCACGAGCGCATCAGGCTGGTAATCGCGAATGCGCTGGCATGCATGACTTAGTGATACCGCATAGCTTTCCCAGGCGGTACCGTGCGGCAGGGGGTAATTGAGATTGAAGCCTTGGCCTGCGCCTTTGCCGGTCTCATCACGGTGTCCGGAAAAATAGGGATAGGAGCAACGCGGGTCTCCATGCAATGAAACGAAGAGCACGTCTGGGCGATCGTAGAAAATGCTCTGCGTACCGTTTCCGTGATGGAAATCCACATCTAGAATGGCCACCCGCCTCCCGCCCTGATCCAGGCAGGATTGAGCAGCAATCGCGGCGTTGTTGAGGTAACAGTAGCCCCCCATGTATTCAGCAGCAGCGTGATGGCCGGGTGGGCGGCAGAGTGCAAATGCACTGCCATTGCCCTGAAGCAGGTGGTCCATGCCATTTAGCGCGGTATCGGCACTGCGACGTACTGCCTGCCAAGTCCCCGCAGTAATGGCGACACCGGCATCCATGGCATAAAAACCCAGCTTGCCGTCGATATGCTCAGGCTCTATATCACTGCGCAAATCACGTACCGGCCAGACCAGAGGCAAGGCATCGTGCCGATGACCCAGTGCGGTCCACTCCTGCCAGGCCGTTTCCAGGAAATGTACATACCGCTCACTATGAACCCGGGCATAGCGTTCGTTGACGTAGTAGGCAGGCAAGGCAATTCCACCCAAGCCGGTCTGACGTACGCGGGCGAGTATGGTGTCTGCGCGATGGGGGAGTTCAAAACAGGGAGACACCTTGCCATCCTTGAGTTCGGAAGCATGGTGCAGATGATGATCGGGGTTGTGGAATGTAAGCATCTTGACATCACATGGCGGTTGTCCTGATGCAAATTATGCAGATTGGCGTAAGTAATTTTTTTGCTTTTCTTGTCGAAAATTAGGCAACATAAGAAAAGAAAAATCACTTTTTACCAAAATATGAAGAAGAACAGACCAATAGCAGCATTAGATGCTGTAGATCTAACCATCCTGAAACATCTGCAGAGCGATGGCGCGATGTCCACTCCAAAGCTGGCTGAGCAGCTGTCACTGAGCGTAACGCCCTGCTGGCGACGACTTAAGCGATTGGAAGAAGAAGGCTATATCCTGGGCTATCAGGCTAATCTGGACCGGCGCAAGTTGGGACTAGACGTCATGGCTTTTGTCAGCCTGAGCTTTGGCAATGTTGGTGACAAACAGCCCAACCGGTTCGAAGCACTCATTCAGGACCATGTACAGGTGCTGTCCTGTCACAAAATCACCGGCGAAGCGGACTACCTGCTGGTAGTACTGGCTCATGATCTGGACGATTACAGCAATTTTATCGAAGCGCTGCGGGCCATCCCCGGAATCAGCTCAATCCATTCGAACCTGGCACTGAAGGAAATAAAGTTCAATTCACGGCTACCTCTGGATATCTGACCAGCGGCGCAACCGCCAAGTCGGCCAAGCAGCAAAGGCAGGACAAGCGCTAAGGCCAGCAACACACCAGCCAGGATTGTGCGTGACGATACAATGTGTTGCATATAGTCAGGTCCACCAAACAGTCTTGTGTTTATAAGCTTGACCTTATGCTTTGATTCCTACACCAGCAGAAGCATCGATCCGCCGCTCGTGCAACTGCAGATTGTGAGGTCGTGCATCCCGAGTGCCTGCAAGCCCTGCCCATGTGCGGCAAGGCCGAATACGCGGGAGTGCATGCCATCCTATGTCCCTGCCGGTACTGGCTGGGAATAATTATTGACAAATCAATGAGATAAGTTTATCGTTCTGTCACCTCTTCCCAAAGGTGATGTTCTTATCACCTGCCTTGCCTTAACTGCTGCCGTTTCGCTACAGCAATTTCCGCCCAGGTCCACGAAGCCAATCCTCATGCCACACCGTATTTTTACCGGTGTGACAGCTTACTTTTTCAGATTGGAAACACCATGTCCAAAGAAGACATGATTGAGCTCGAAGGCGTTGTCATCGAGATGCTGCCGGAATCACGTTACCGTGTCCGGCTCGATAATAATGTGGAAATTCTCGCGTACGGTTCAGGCAAGATGAAGATACACCGCATCCGCGTACTGCAAGGCGACCGGGTCACTGTTGAAATGTCACCCTACGACCTAACCAAAGGACGTATCAATTTCCGCCACCCGACTGCCAAGCCAGCACATCAGCCTCAAAGAAGGCCAAGACGCTAAAGACCAAGCATGAAAATATGGTCACAAGGAAATTAATTGAAAATAAATGAATTAAAACAAGGTGATTACATCACCCAGCAAGTAGACAATTTCACTATTGCACTTGAAGTCGTATCCATTAAGAAAATTGGCCGCCGGTTTATGGTTACTTTCAGCTCCGTGTTTGGCATAGAGACTGCAAGTTACCAGGGTGATGCATACATCACCGCTTCTTGATATTAAAAAATCCTGTCTTATGACAGGATTTTTCAGGTAGTCCAAATATGAAAAGCCCCATTTGGGGCTTTTTCATTTCAGCAAGGCTTAAAGTGGCTGAATGCCTGTTGCTGCCGGGCCTTTCTGGCCCATTGCTCTGGTAAAGCTGACTTTCTGACCTTCGTGCAATGACTTGAAACCATCAGCACGGATTTCGGAAAAATGAGCAAAAAGATCGTCACTGCCGTTGTCCGGTGTAATGAAGCCAAAACCTTTTGCATCATTGAAAAATTTAACGGTACCCGTTTCCATAATGTACTCCTTGTGTCAGTTTGAATTCCAGAAAAACATGATAGTCAAGGAATAAATAAAGAAACAAGGAAGACCCACTTGTAGGGCAACGAGGTATCGATAGGTATGGCGCTTGAAAATCCTGCTTTTTCTTTTTTACGCTACAAAGCAATCCGGGTCAATACATTTTTGCCTTCCAGAAAACGAACACAGAAAGAATTACGGCATGCTGTATTTACCAGGGAATAGCAACACCCTCAATTTAATCTCAATTCATATAAAATTGACTGAAGTCGTAAAGCTCATACACATTGCCTGAATGGCCCCACAGCCGCAGTAGAAAACTGCGCCTGCACTGTACGGGATGGCACAACGTTGGTGTTGCAAAACAAGGGGATAGGGATTTCAGATACTCGTGAAAGTCAGCTTCGGCCAATCTGCCACCAGCCAGGCGGTCGATCATGAGCTGGTCGGACAACGCCCAGAAGACAAAAGCCCGAAATCAATCAGGCTTTTGTCGTGACCCATGCTGAAAACAAGTGCCGTCAGGCCATGGCGATACGATATTGACTGATGGTAGTGGACAAGTGCCCGGCCAACTGGTCAAGTTTCTCCGCCTGCGTGTTGTTGTGTACGGCAACGATGCTGTTTTCTTCAGTCATTTGTGCGATCTGTTCGATATTCTGGCTAATCACCTGCATGGCCTGGTCCTGTTCCTCAATGGCGGTGGCAATGCCCTGCATGCGCTGCAATACCTGCCGTGCACCCTCATCGACTAGTTGCAAACCTTGTTCACTGAAGTTGACCGAACTCAGACTCTGTCGTGACAATTTATCCGCCTGAGCCATGCCGGCAACCGAAGCATCGATTCGTTTCTGCACATCCCGGATTAGTCCGGCGATTTCCTCAGTGGCGGTCCCGGTGCGGGCAGCCAGATTGCGCACCTCGTCAGCGACCACGGCAAAACCCCGCCCCATCTCTCCGGCACGTGCTGCTTCAATGGCGGCATTGAGCGCCAACAGATTGGTCTGATCGGCAATGTCCCTGATGACATCGACAATCCCGCCTATCTGTTGGGAGCTAGCGCTCAGCAGTTGGATATCCTTACCCGAGGCCTCAATCTGACGGGCGATTTCACTCACCTTTTGCACGGTATCTTTCATGGCCGTCAGCGCCTGGCCCGTTTCGGTCCGCGATGTTTGCACTTGCTCCATCACCGAGCGGGTGCTGCTGGCCATTTCTGTCATGCTGACAGCAGATTCCTCTACTGCGGCAGCTACCGAGGCTGTTGCCTCCGACTGCACAGAAGCACTCTGCTTGACCTGATTGCTACTGGAAGACAGTTGCTCCGCAACCGACCCCATGTCCCGGCCACAGCCCTGGACATCCAGAATCAACAGTGAGAAAGCCTCCAGCAGCTTGTTGAAGGCACTGCCGATTTGCCGCGCTTCCAGTACGCCATCGGCCTTGACGGTGCAAGACAGATCCCGTGTTTCTACGGTTTCCTCCACGGAGCGGGCAACGCGCAACAAGGGGCGGCCAATGCTGCGCCCAACCCACAGGCCAACTCCCGCGCTAAACAGTACCGTGGTGAAACCAATGACAATCACCATCCACAGATTGCGCAATGCCTGGTCTTCCTGTGCCTGGGTCTGCGCATCGATACTGGCCGTCAATTGCTGTTCGACACCATAAAGCGCGTTAATCTTGCTGGTGATCGCGTCAAACCATTGATCAGCTGCCACATTGAACCCACCCTGAGCAAGCCGGCTTTCCATCACGCTGCGGAACTGCTCCACACGCATGGACTCCGCACTTGCCAGCACGCGCTTCAGCCCTGCCACCTCTTCCGGCTGGGCAACACTTTCAAACTGATGCAGCAACTCTGCCTGACTATCGATCTTTGCCAGGATCACACGGTATTGCGGCCACTCCACCTTGTCCGCAATGAATACCGGTAGCGACAGCGCACGTTCGAGTCCAGCATTTTCCTTGGCCTGGATCAGGTCCAGATACGCCTGTAGACGACGCACGATATCTGCTTGGTCATTACTCTGGCCGATAGTCGAAATGCCCTTCAAGAGCGTCGCAATGGTCTGGGTGAAATAAGCCGAGCTTTGTGCAGGCAAGGTGCTTTGTCGTGATATTTGCTCACGCATCCCGCTCAGATGCTGTAGCACAGCATTGGCATTCCGGATGTTCACGTTGTCCGCCAACTCATGATTACTGGCTATCACATACTGGTAAGCCTGCAACCTGGTTTCAGTGGTTTGTCGAATGCCAGGCATTTTTTCAGCAAAGTTCTTGCCATGCGATTGCAGGAAGCCAGCAGATGCCCCTCTTTCGATTTGAATGGAATGGATCAGATTGCCGGTTGCAATGGCTACCTCCATTAACTTCCGGGTATGCAGGGCTTTTTGATATTGGCTGTAGTTCTGCCACAGCAGCATAAGTGAAAAACTGCTGAGCACCAGAAGCGGTACCAGTATCAACAAGACAAGACGGTTCCTGATTGTGGAAAACATAAGCTGCTACCTTGTTCCGATAAGGGGCTGATTTGGGAAAATAACAAGGCAACAAACGCCGCAACCTTTGCGTACGTTTGTCATCAATTTTCCAATCATGACAAGATGCTATTTGTTTTACTGGCCGGCGGACTTGAAATAGGTCAATCCCGTGAAACAAAAACAAGCGCCAGAGGAAGACTGCAATAATGAAGACACGACCGGGATTGGCTGGGCCGCTGCAGCAGCCTGCATGCTACTGACTGGAAATCAATAAGCGCGTGGTGGGTTTTTATGTGCATGGCAAACAGAAACGGCGGGAATACACCCGCCGTTTGGAATAGTGCCTTAGCTGGCTTTGCCAGCCGGAATCTGCTGGGTAATGCAGTGAATGTTGCCGCCACCAAGCAGCACTTCACGCGCCGGTACGCCGACAATACGGTATTCCGGGAAGATTTCCTGCAGGCGGCTGGCGGCCGCGGCATCAGTGCGCTCGTCCAGCAGCGGGAAGATGATCTGGCCGTTGCTGATCAGGAAATTCACATAGGAAGCCGCCATGCGCTCGCCCACTTCACGCGGGACGGCCTGACCGCTGGCTACCACGCCGGCGGTTTCTTCTGCGGTGTAGTACAAGGGGCCCGGCGACAGCATCTTGTGGATCTTCAACTGGCGGCCCTTGGCATCGCGCGCTTGCGACAGCACTGCATAGGCGGCCTGCGAACGCGGGTATTGCGGGTCGTTTTCATCGTCCACCCAGTGCAGGATCACCTCACCCGGGCGGGCAAAACAGCACATATTGTCGATATGGCCGTCGGTTTCATCCATGAACACGCCTTCGGGCAGCCAGATGAAATGGCTGACGTTCAGGTATTCGGACAGCAAGGCTTCAATCTGCTGTTTGGACAAATGCGGATTGCGGTTGGGGTTGAGCAGGCACTCGGCGGTGGTCATCAGCGTACCTTCGCCATCGACATGGATCGAGCCGCCTTCCAGCACCAGCGGCGCGGCATAGCGGTCGAAGCCATGGTGGGCCAATACCTGGCTGGCCACTGCACTGTCCTGGTCCCACGGGTGATACAGGCCACCGTTGAAACCGCCCCAGGCATTGAACTGCCAGTCCACGCCACGCACCTGGCCTGCCTGGTTGACGACCACGGTCGGGCCGCTATCGCGCATCCAGCAGTCATCGCTGTTCATTTCCACCAATGTCACTTCGGCGGGCATCACGGCACGGGCTGCGGCCATGCATTCCTGCGGCACCGCCATGAACACCGGGGTGGCTGCGGCAATGGCCCTGGCGATGGCAGCAAAGGTTTGTTGCGCTTCGCGTCCAGCATGGCGCCAGTTATCCGGGCGCTGCGGCCAGATCATCCATACCGCTTGTTGCGGGGCCCATTCGGCCGGCATGTGAAAGCCGTCGGCGGCAGGCAGGCTAGTGTGCGTTGTGCTGTTCATTGAGATCACCATGCATTGATTGATGCCATCGGAAGTATTCAGGACATCGTGCAGCTGCAGCGCTGTCCGGCGGTGCGACAAGTCAGCCGGTTTTGTCTGCCATGCACGAGGAAATGATTGACAGACGCAGTCTAGGGAGAGGCAAACTATTCAGCAAATGAACAATACGAATACTTTCATAAATACGGTGAATGATGTGAAATTGCATCAGCTGGACCTGAACCTGCTGCTGGCGCTGGATGCGTTGGTCAGCCTGCGCAGCGTCACTCGGGCGGCGGAGAAACTGTTTGTCAGCCAGCCGGCGATGAGTCACTCGCTCAACCGCTTGCGGGCATTCTTCAACGACCCGCTGCTGGTGCGCTCGCCACACGGCATGCAGCCCACGCAAAAGGCGCTCTACCTGCAACAGGGTGTGCATCAGGCGCTCAGTCTGTTGCAAAGCCACTTCAGCCAGCCCGAAGCGTTTGACCCGGCTACTTCGACGCGCCGCTTCACCCTGTGCACCACGGATTACGTGGAATGCGTGCTGATTCCGCCACTGGTGAAAAAACTGGCAGTGGAAGCGCCCAATGTCCATATCGACATCACCATCCTGCGCGAGGAGATTCCGGAACTGGCGCTGGCCGACGGGGAAATCGACTTTCTGCTGGGTTTTGACGAATACATGAAGATTCCCGGCTATCTGTGCCGGGAAACCTGGCTGAACGAGCCCTTGATCGGCATCTTGCGTGCCGGCCACCCTTTTTGCAGCGACCGGCTGACCCTGGCCGACCTGATTGCCTTGCCACATGTCTTCCATGCGCCGCTGGGCAATCTGGGCTCGCCGATGGATGACTTTCTGGCCGAGCGCGGCCTGCAGCGCAAGATTTCGGTGCATAGCCAGAGCTATATGGCGGCGGCGGCTATTGTCAGCCATACCGACCACCTGTTCATCCTGCCCAAGAAAGTGGCAGCGATGATGGCAGGCTACTGGCCGCTGAAGATGGTGGCGCTGCCGGAGGAGTTACCCGGCTATCACCTCAACTGCATCTGGCATCCGGTGCAGGACAGCAACCCGGCTCTGCTGTGGCTGCGTACCTTGATGCGCAGCCTGATCGAATCCACCGACTAGCCGCATGCAGCATATGGCCCGGTATTCATCGCATGAATGGGTGTATCAAAATGAATCATTTTCCCGCATGAGCCGGACTCTTGTAGATTAGCCGCCATATTGCGTCATCGCCCATGCCTGCGCTTGGTGCAAGGCTGTCAGCGTGATGGGAATGAAACCCGTCTTCTTAAGTGGAGGTAGAAGCATGATCGAGGTTACCGAGCTATCCATTGCCGAGCTGCGTGCCGCGCTCGAATCCGGGCGTACCACGGCGGTAGAACTGGTCCAGGCCTATCTGGCACGGATAGCGGCCTACGACGGCCCCTCTACCGAGACCAGGCTCAATGCCGTGGTGGTGCCCAATCCAGAAGCCATGCGTGAGGCCGAAGCCTCCGATGCGCGCCGCGCCCGTGGCGAAACGCTGGGCCCGCTGGACGGCATTCCCTACACTGCCAAGGACAGCTATCTGGTGAAGGGGCTGACCGCCGCTTCCGGCAGCCCGGCCTTCAAGGAGCTGGTGTCCCAGCACGATGCCTTCACTATTTCCCGCCTGCGCGCCGCCGGTGCCATCTGCCTGGGCAAGACCAATATGCCGCCGATGGCCAATGGCGGCATGCAGCGTGGCTGTTATGGCCGCGCCGAAAGCCCCTATAACGCCAACTACCTGACCGCGCCGTTTGCCTCCGGCTCCTCCAATGGGGCCGGTACTGCCACCGCGGCCAGCTTCGCGGCCTTCGGCATGGCGGAGGAAACCTGGTCTAGCGGTCGCGGCCCAGCATCCAATAACGGCCTGTGCGCCTATACCCCGTCGCGCGGGGTGATTTCGGTACGTGGCAACTGGCCGCTGACCCCCACCATGGATGTTGTCGTGCCCTATGCCCGCACCATGGCCGACCTGCTGGAAGTGCTGGACATCATCGTGGCCGACGACCCGGTCACCCGTGGTGACTTGTGGCGCCTGCAACCCTGGGTGGCGATTCCCAAAGCCTCCAGCGTGCGACCGGAAGCCTATCCGGCCCTGCTGTCCCAGCCCGAAACGCTCAAAGGCAAACGCTTTGGCGTGCCGCGCATGTATATCAACAAGGACGAACTGGCCGGCACCAGCGCTGCACCCGGCATCGGCGGCCCCACCGGCCAGCGCATCCATACCCGCGCCTCGGTAATCGACTTGTGGCAAGCCACGCGGCAGGCGCTGGAAGCCGCCGGTGCAGAAGTGATTGAGGTGGATTTCCCGCTGGTGTCCAACTGTGAAGGCGACCGGCCCGGCGCACCCACGGTGGCCAATCGCGGCATCTTGCCGCCGGACTTCCTGCACGATGAATTATGGGCGTTGTCCGGCTGGGCCTTCGATGAATTCCTGCGCGCCAACGGAGACCCGAAGCTCAACAAACTGGCGGACGTGGATGGCCCGCAAATCTTCCCGCACGACCCCGGCACCCTGCCCAACCGCGAGGGCGATCTGGCAGCCGGCATGGAAGAGTACGTCAACATGGCCAAGCGCGGACTGAAGTCCTTCGACCAGATTGCCAGCGTGCCCGACGGCCTGCGCGGCCTGGAGAAAATCCGCAAGATGGACCTGGAAGACTGGATGGATGATCTCAGGCTGGACGCGGTGCTGTTTCCCACCGTGGCCGACGTTGGCCCGGCGGATGCCGACGTCAACCCGGCTTCTGCCGACATTGCCTGGAGCAACGGGGTGTGGGTGGCCAATGGCAACCTCGCCATCCGCCATCTCGGCGTACCGACGGTGACCGTGCCGATGGGCGTGATGGCCGATATCGGCATGCCGGTGGGACTGACCTTTGCCGGGCGCGCTTATGACGACAACGCGCTGCTGCGCTTTGCCAGTGCATTCGAGGCCACCGGCAGCAAGCGCATGATCCCGCCGCGCACACCAGCCCTAGGCCAATGAGCGCCAGCCAGGACAGATCAGGACTGGTGTTCAGCCAGTCCTCCTGTTTTGCAGCAAAAGTCTGCTGCTCATGTTGAAATAGTTTCAGATTGTTTTTTTATTGCACACCGGCGCGCTGGCATGCAAAAAAGGCATGCCAACCCCGGTATAAACTCGCTTGTCAGCCAGCCATGCGCGCACCAGAATATCAGCACACTCTGCACTGGAAACCGCATGACCACCCTGCACACCATTCCCCAGCGCCTGACCGCCCTGCGCCAGGCCATGCAACAACAACATGTTGATGCCTGTCTGATCCCGTCTTCCGACCCGCATCTGTCCGAATACCTGCCCGCACACTGGCAGGCCCGGCAGTGGTTGTCCGGCTTCAAAGGCTCAATGGGTACACTGATCGTCACGCATGCGCAGGCTGGCCTGTGGGCAGACAGCCGCTATTGGGAGCAGGCAGAACTGCAGCTCGCTGGCAGTGGCATTACACTGATGAAAATACAAACCGCAGCCAGTACACAGCATCTGGATTGGCTGGCAGAACACCTGCAGCCTGGCCACACTCTGGCGGTGGATGGCGATGTAATCGGCCTTGCCGCTGCCCAGGCACTGCAAAGCCGTCTGGACAGCAAGGGTGTACGGCTGCGTACCGACATCGATCTACTGCAAACCATCTGGCAGGACAGACCCGCCCTGCCGCAGGCCGCCATCTACCCGCACCCGGCACCGTTTGCCAGCACCAGCCGCCGGGACAAACTGGCTGCGGTGCGGCAAGCCATGCAGCAAGCCGGTGCCGATTACCATTTCATTTCCACGCTGGACGACATCGCCTGGCTGCTCAATCTGCGTGGCGCAGATGTGAACTACAACCCGGTGTTCATCAGCCATCTGCTGCTGAGCCCGGACAGTGCCACGCTGTTTGTGGACAGCAACAAACTGGACACCGCGCTGCAGACAGAACTGAGTGCCGACGGCGTGCAACTGGTCGACTACCACCATGCCAAGGCAACGCTTGCCGCCCTGCCCGTCAGCAACACCATGCTGCTGGACCCGCGCCGCATCACGCTGGGACTGTATCAGGCCATTCCGGCCACCATGCCACGGCAGCAGGCCATCAACCCCAGCACCTTGCTGAAGGCACGCAAGACCGCGGCTGAAGCCGTGCAGATCCGCAAAACCATGGAGCAGGATGGTGCTGCACTGTGTGAGTTCTTTGCCTGGTTCGAACAGGTGGTCAACCGTGAGGCCATCACCGAACTGACCATCGATGAGCAGATCACCGCCGCCCGCGCCCGCCGCCCCGGTTTTGTCTCGCCCAGCTTTGCCACCATTGCCGGTTTCAATGCCAACGGCGCCCTGCCGCATTACCGTGCCACGGCGGAGGCCCATGCCAGCATTGCCGGCAACGGCCTGTTGCTGATCGACTCCGGTGGCCAGTACCACGGCGGCACCACTGACATCACCCGCGTGGTGGCAGTGGGCAGCCCCAGCGCAGAACAGAAGCGTGACTTTACCCTGGTGCTCAAGGGTACGCTCAATCTGTCCATGGCCCATTTTCCGCGCGACACGCTATCTCCCATGCTGGATGCACTGGCACGCGCGCCGATGTGGCAGCACGATATCGACTTCGGCCATGGCACCGGCCATGGCGTAGGTTATTTCCTCAATGTGCATGAAGGCCCGCAAACCATCTCGCGCAGCCTGCCGGATGCCAGCATGGCGATGCAGGAAGGCATGATCACCTCGGTGGAACCAGGCATCTATCGCCCCGGCCAGTGGGGGGTGCGCATCGAAAACCTGGTGTTGAATGTGGCGGCGCAGAAAAACGGTTTTGGCGACTTCCTGCGCTTTGAAACCCTCACGCTGTGTCCGATCGACACCCGCTGCATCGAACACGCCCTGCTGTCGCGGCAGGAAGTGGACTGGCTGAATCACTATCACGCCGAAGTACGACGCCGCCTGCAGCCATTGGTTGATGGCACGGCCCGTGACTGGCTGCTGCAGGCTACCAAGCCCATCTGATAGAAACCCGTTTGGCTGCCACAAAAAAACGCCCTGGAATCCAGGGCGTTTTTGTTCTTGCGCGGACTGCGGTGCTTACATGGTTTCCAGCACCTTGATACCCAGCAGATCCAGCCCGGTACGCAAGGTCTTGGCAGTGAGCGCTGCCAGTTGCAGACGGCTGGCACGTACTTCGCCTTCACTCTTCAGGATCGGGCAGGCTTCGTAAAAGCGCGAGAACAGCGTGGCGATCTGATACAGGTAAGTAGACAGATAGTGCGGGTAGCAGCCATCAGCCACCGACAGCAACGTGTCTTCAAACTGGGACAATGCCGCAGCCAGCTGCTTTTCCGCCGGTTCGGTAATCACGATGGGCGCATTGGCATCCACGTTTCCGGCCTTGCGGAACACGCTCTGCACGCGGGTGTAGGCGTACTGCAGATAAGGCGCGGTATTGCCTTCAAAGGCCAGCATGGTGTCCCAATTGAAGATGTAATCGCTCATGCGGTTCTTGGACAGATCGGCATACTTCACCGCACCAATGCCCACCGTGGCGGCGATTTCGCGCTTTTCGGCCTCGGACAGGTCCGGGTTCTTTTCCGACACCAGCGCGTAGGCACGCTCTTCCGCCTCGTCCAGCAGCTCGATCAGCTTGACGGTGCCACCGGAACGAGTCTTGAACGGCTTGCCGTCATCACCCATCATCACGCCAAAGCCGATGTGCTCCAGCTGCATGCTTGCCGGTGCAAAACCGGCCTTGCGGCAGATGCTGAACATCTGGGCAAAATGCTGGCTCTGACGCGCATCCACCACGTAAATCACGCGGTCCAGATTCAGCACCTTGTGACGGTAGCGCACCGCACCCAGATCGGTAGTGGTGTACAGGAAGCCACCATCCTTCTTGCGGATGATCACACCCATCGGCTCGTCGTCCTGGGTGCGGAATTCCTCCAGGAACACCACTTCCGCGCCTTCGCTCTCGCTAAGCAGGCCAGCCGCGCGCAGTTCGTCCACGATCACCGGCAGGTCGTCGTTATAGGCTGACTCGCCACGCACATGCTCGCGCTTGAGGCCGACATTGAGCTTTTGATACACCGCTTCGCAATGCTTAAGCGAGATGTCAACAAACTGCGCCCACAGCTTGAGCACTTCTTCGTCACCGCCCTGCAGACGCACTACATAGTCACGGGCGCGGTCGGCAAATTCTTCGCTTTCGTCAAAGCGCACCTTGGCGTTGCGGTAGAAGGTTTCCAGATCGGACAATTCCAGCGCATTGTCACCAGCCTGACGGATTTCCACCAGATAGGCGGTCAGCATGCCGAACTGGGTTCCCCAGTCGCCCACATGGTTGGCGCGCACGACATCGTGCCCCAGAAACTCCATTACCCGCGCCAGCGCATCACCAATGATGGACGAGCGCAGGTGGCCTACGTGCATTTCCTTGGCCAGATTGGGTGAGGAGTACTCCACCATCACCCGTTGTGCCACCACCGGGCTGATGCCTAGCTTGTCGTCCTTCAAGGCAGCTTCGCTGCGGCGGGCCAGATATTCAGGGGCAAGATGAATATTGATGAAACCCGGACCGGCGATTTCCACCTTGTCGGCAATGCCTTGCAGGTCGAGCGCGGCGACAACCTTCTGCGCCAGCTCGCGCGGATTGGTCTTGAGTGCCTTGGCTGCACCCATGACGCCATTGGCTTGATAGTCACCGAATTCCGGCTTGGAAGCCGGCTGGATCACAGCCGGCGCATCCGGCGCACCGGCAGCAGCCAGCGCTGCCTGTACCCGTTCATTGATCAACTGCAGAATTGTCATGCCTCGCCCCATATTGCCGTGAAAACGAAAAAAAACCTTCGTTTTCGAAAAAATTAACAGTGTCGATTGTATGCCCCCCGGCCTTGACGAGCAATGTTTGCATTGCAGCAAAATAGCGCAAACTGCGCCAATCCAGGGCAATCCGACGCCATCAGGATCAAGTGCGCGCTCCTAGTGTGACAGCCAGATGGTTTCGCCGATGGCAGGCAGCATGAAATCCGTGGCGCTGACATCCTGTTCGCGCAGCGCCATGGCCAGTTCAGCCATGGGTTGCTGGATCGGCTCGTCAGTCAGGATGAAAGTACCCCAGTGCACTGCCCAGGCCTTGCGCGCCGCCACATGCTTGAAAATACGCACCGCCTCTTCCGGGTTTACATGCTGTGCCCGCATGATTTTGCGTGGCTCGTAAGCGCCGATGGGCAGCAGCGCAAAATCCACCGGGCCGATATGCAGGCCGATTTCATGAAACAGTTCGGCACGGTAGCCGGTATCACCCGGAAACCACACCTTCAAGCCCGCCCCCTCCAGCAGAAAGCCACCCCATAGCGCCTGATTCATGTCACCCCAAGGGCCACGGTTGCTCCAGTGATGGGCCGGTGTCAGCAATATCTGCACTGACCCATGCCCACACGCCTGCCACCAATCCAGTTCCGTGATTTTTGCGGCGGGAATCCCTGCCGCCCTGACTGCCCGCGACATGCCCAGCGGCACAATCACATCCGGTGCCTCGCCCTCCTGCGCAGCCAGCCGTTGCAAGGTGGGAAAATCCAGATGGTCGTAATGCAAATGGGTCAGCAGTACCAGATCAATACGCGGCAGATCAGGCAGATCCAGCGGCAAGGCCACCTGCCGCTTTGGCCCCAGATGGCGGAATGGCGACACCCGTGGCGACAGCACTGGATCAATCAGGATATTCAGCCCAGCCAGCTGGATGAAGCTGCTGGCATGCCCCAGCCAGGTAACGCTGGCCCGCTGCTGGTTGGCCCGTAGCGCAGGGGCGTCGCCGCTGCAAACCGGAATCATCTCCGGCCTGTGGTCCGGGCTTTGCCGCCACAGGGCGGACAGCTTCCAGTACAGCAGGCTGCCTAGCGATGGCAAGGTAAAGGGGTAAAGATTGCGATAGCCGCTTGCGCCATGATGGCGGTTGGCCGGACTGGCCTGATAAGGCAGCCGGCTGAACATGGAGGCCATCCAGTCTGGGCGTCTAGGCATGGGATATTCCGCAAATGCAATGTGGGAGAAATGCAGCCGACCTGCTCATTTGGCAAGGGGCTGCATGAAAAATGGCCTCCAAAGGAGGCCATTGCGGGCAAGATGCAGGTTGCCGATCAGAAGCTGTATACCGCCTGGGCCGCAAAAATGTCGTTGCTCTTGCGATAGTTGCCATCGCTACGCAAGAACACGTCGCGATTGGCCCAGTCATGACGGATCTCCATCTTCAGGGTCAGTTGGTCGGTCGGGTAGAACAGCAGTGCAGCTGTCAGAGCCTGACGGGTAGCGCCAGAGCAGTCGGTGCCGTTGGCTGTGCTGCTGTTGAAGCAGGCCTGCGAAATGCCAAAGCCATTGGTGCCATCAACACCGCCGTAGTTAGTGCCCCCGTTCGTCGTTCCCGACGAAAGGGCAATACCGCCGCCACCGCCGCCGTTCTTGCTGTCGTTCAGGTAGTCATAGCGCAAGGTGGCACCCATGCGGCCGAACCAGTCGGAATTCCACTTCTGGTGCGCCAGCATGGAGAAGCCCCACCACACGGCATCGCCACCGTTCCAGGCAGCCTGTTTCTGGCGGCCATAGTCGATTTCGGCGTTATAGACGCTGTCAGTACCGGTCAGCGTCATGTCCAGTTCGCCAAAATAGTAGCCGCTGTAGGCACTGCTGGAGGTCCCCTGATAGCCATAGGTGCCGTCAGCATTACCCGTGGTGCTATTGGTATGGGCATACAGACTCTGGCGACCCACGTTCATCGAGCCACCGATGTCCAGATTGCTGGTCATGGTGTAGTCGACACGGCCAGTCACCGTCGGGGTGCTGTTGCTGTGGGTGTGACTGTTGGCATCGGACGCGCTATTGGGGTTGGTGTGGAACTGCTCGTTGGCAATCATGAACTTGGTTGCCCATGAGCCGTGCGACCAGTTGAAACCGGCACCAACATAGCTGCCCGGATCGCTGAAGTCATACAGCAGGCCATGGGTGATGGTGTTCATCTGGTTGGACTGCTGCACTTCGTAACCACCAAAGCTGTTCATCAGGCCGCCTACCAGCTGGGTGGTATCAGACAGCGGGAAGTTGATGATGGCAGTGTTGATGATATTGTTGCCGACACTGCTGTTGCCGCCGCTGGTCAGCAAATTGTTGCCGGAACCACGGTTGGGCATGATGCTGACTTCAGCACTGGGGGCCATCGGGCCGACACCAAAGGTTTTCTTGATGTCCAGGTAGACATCACCAAAGGTACTGTTGGTGTAGGCGTACTGGTTACTGTGATTGACAAACTGGAAGCCGGAGCTCTTGCCCACCCGGCTGGCCAGATAGGTCGGGTCCATGTAGCCGGTAATGCTCAAACCGGCAATCGGGCCTTCGCTGGCGTCGGTAGTCAGCTTGTCCACCTTCATTTCCATGCCGGCCACACGCTGCTTCAGCTCGGTGTTGTCATCCGCTTCCGGTGCCTTGGCTGCCGTGGCGGCATTCACCGCCTGCTGCAGTTGCTGCATTTGCGCCTGCAGGGCCTCTAACTGGGCCTTGAGCTTGGCGATTTCGTCTCCCTTGGCATCAGCCATGGCCACACCGGGAAGACCTGCGATCAGTGCGCTGATCAACAATTTCTTCATTTCATTTCTCCCTTGTACTACAGCATGAACAGCACTTCTCCTACGCTTTGGATAAAGAACGGGGCAGCAACCGGAATCTGACATCCCACCTGCTACCCCGCGGTCATTACACGACTTCCCCGCCAGTTCAGGCCTGATTGAAAGCCAGTTGCATCTCGCGATCGCGCTTGCGCTGCACCGAACGCATGTAGAGGTTGCCGGCGACCACACCTACCGACACCACCACGATGAACAACGTGGCCAGGGCATTCATTTCCGGATTCAGCCCCAGACGCACGCGGGAGAACACCACCATGGGCAGCGTGGTGGAACCCGGGCCGGACAGGAAGGCGGTCAGCACCAGGTCGTCCAGCGACAGGGTGAAGGACAGCAGCCAGCCGGATACCAGTGCCTGGGAAATCAGCGGCAGGGTGATCACAAAGAACACCTTCAGCGGACGCGCACCCAGATCCATGGCGGCTTCTTCCAGCGAGCGGTTGAGTTCACGCACCCGCGATTGCACGATGATTGCCACATAAGACACGCACAACATCACGTGACCAATCCAGATGGTGAATACACCGCGACCTTCCGGCCAGCCCAGGGTCTGCTCCATGGCCACAAACAGCAGCAGCAGCGAAATACCCTGAATCACCTCGGGAATTACCAGCGGTGCGTTAACCATGCCGGCAAACAGCGGAAACAGGCGGAAGCGGTTCAGGCGCGCCAGAACGAAACCGGCCCAGGTCCCCACCACCACAGATGCCGTGGCCGTCATCAGCGCAATCTTGATACTGAGCAAGGCCGCCGTGATCAGCTCGTCATCCTCCAGCAGCGCCCAGTACCACTTGGTGGAAAAACCGGACCATACCGTCACCAGCTTGGACTCGTTGAACGAGTAGACGATAAGCAACAGGATGGGCAGGTACAGGAAAGAGTAGCCGAAGCCAAGTACCGCATAAGACAGCGGTTTGCTGGGTTTCATGGTGCTCATTTCACTTCCTCCATCGCTTTTGCCTGGTAATGCTGGAACATGGCCATCGGCACCAGCAGCAGCAGTACCATCGCGCAAGTCACGGTAGCCGCCATCGGCCAGTCCATATTGTTGAAGAACTCATCCCACATCACGCGACCAATCATCAGCGTATCCGAACCACCCAGCAGTTCCGGAATCACGTACTCGCCCACCGCCGGAATGAACACCAGCAGACTGCCGGCAATGATGCCGTTCTTGGACAGCGGCAGGGTAACCTGCAAAAACGCCTTCCACGGACGGGCACCCAGGTCGTAGGCAGCCTCCAGCAGACGCAGGTCCATTTTCACCAGATGCGAATACAGCGGCATGATCATGAAGGGCAGATAGGAAAACACCATGCCGATATACACGCCCCAGTTGGTGTGATACAGGCGCAGCGGCGTGTCGATGACGCCCAGCCACATCAGGAACTGGTTGAGGAAACCGTCGTTCTTCAGGATGCCGATCCAGGCATACACACGAATCAGATAGGAAGTCCAGAACGGCAGCATCACCATCATCATCAGCGTGTCACGGGCAGATTCGGACGCACGGGCGATGTAATAGGCCATGGGATAGCCGATCAGCAGGCACAGTAAGGTGGAGACAAACGCCATCTTCACCGAACTGATATAGGTGGCGAAATAAAGGTCGTCACCCAGCATGAACTTGTAGTGGCCGATATTGAGTACCAGGGTGAAGACATCGTCTTCCATCTTGGTCAGCGGCGTATAGGGCGGAATGCCCAGTTGCTGCTGCGAGAAGCTGATACCCACTACCAACAGGAAAGGTAGGAGGAAAAATACAAACAGGAACAAAAACGGTACACCGATGACGGTTGTCCTGCCGGACGGTAACCATCGACTGAATTTGAGACTTTTCATGATTTAGCACCACTTGGCCGGTGGGACCGGCTTGCCAAGCCCATCTTTACAGCCATCATATCAAGGCCCTGTCACGACTCGCCCTGATGTGATGACTTACGTTTCACTGCAAGCCGACCCTGTCGGACCGGTTTGCAACCCTCACTCCACATACTTTTTTCTAACCGTTCGCCACGGCTGGTATACCGCAACAAGCGGCCGTTGCATCAGCCCTGCCGTTACCTGAGCAAGGCGGGCCGTGCTGTCGGGACCTGGCGGAGCAATACTCCACCAGGCCAGGACTCGGTTTAGCGGCCAGTCTTCAACTGGGTCCACAGACGGTTCTGCAGACGCATGATGTCAGCCGGCAGCGGCTTGAGCAGGAACAGGGTCTTCATGACCGATTCCGGCGGATAGATGGAAGGATCGTTAGCGATTTCCGGCTTCACGTACTTGCGAGCGGCCGCATTGGCAGTCGGGTAGAACACCTCGTCGGTAATCGCAGCATTGACTTCCGGATTCTCGATGTAGTTGATCCACTTGTGAGCAGCATCAGCGTGACCGGCATCTTTCGGAATCACCATCACGTCAAACCAGATCGGCGCACCGGATTTCGGAATCACATAACCCAGCTGGTAGGTACGTTTGGCTTCGGCAGCGCGATGCTTGGCAATGTTGACGTCGCCGGACCAGCCCAGCGCCAGGCAGATATCGCCGTTGGCCAGGTCATTGATGTAGCCGGAAGAGTTGAACTGGGTGATGTAGGGGCGAATCTTCTTCAGCAGTTCAAAGGCAGCCTGATAGTCGGCAGGATTCTTGCTGTTGGGATCCTTGCCCAGATGGTGCAACGTTACGGCGAACACGTCATTGGCCTGGTCCAGCACCGACACCCCGCAGCCCTTCAGCTTGGAGACGTATTTCGGGTCAAACAGGATGTCCCAGCTATCCAGCGGTGCACCGGCACCCAGAATGGCCTTGACCTTGGTAAAGTTGTAACCTAGGCCATCAGTACCATAAGCCCACGGTACACCGTGGGCATTACCCGGGTCGGCATCCTGAATCTTGGCCATCAACGCCTTGTCCAGATTGGCCAGGTTAGGGATCTTGGATTTGTCCAGCTTCTGGTAGATGCCAGCTTCGATCTGCTTGGCCATGAAGTTGGAAGTTGGAACCACGATGTCGTAGCCGGCTCGGCCGGTCAGCATCTTGGCTTGCAGAGTGTCATCGCTGTCGTAAACGTCGTACTTGACCTTCACGCCGGTCTGCTTTTCAAAGCCAGGAATGGTGCTCTTGGCAATGTAGTCGGACCAGTTGTAGACATTCAGTATCTTGTCTTCTGCCAGAACGCCAGCACTTGGCAACAGCAGAAGCAGCGAACACAGCACTTTCTTGACAAGTTTCTTCTTCATTACAGGCTTCCTAATGTATTGCAAGACCATAAACTCCCTTTGTCTGGGGACGTCAGGGACCTGATGAACTGCACCTCATATTGACCGGTCGGGGATTCCCCCTCATATCCGGCCAGTGCCAAACCCGGGCAAAAGCGGCACGCTTATTTGCAAAGCAATATTCGTGCACAACATTTATAACCCCATCCTATCCATTCTGGCTATTTCCAATCCAGATGAATGTGACATCAGTCAGGCAAGAGACGAAGGACAAGGCAACATACGGCTGCCAGCCTTTCACATTTATTGTTATCGCAGGAAACCCGTGGAAGCCGGTTGAGTAGGCAGCAAAGAAATCCGCCCGCTCCCTTCCTTCTTCCGCGCAGGACATGACAAGCATGACCTGGCCTCCTCCGTTGTAGATACCACCTCGGTAATGTTTAATAAAATCCACAATTCGTGGCGAGGTGTTACAGCTTTTTAACCACAAAGACATTCAGCCGCAACATGAATTTTTTGCGCATCGCAAAAAAAACCTGCTGGACAGGCTCTTGACGCGCCAGCAACTTTGCCGTCTCACACATCTGATCATTTATCAGCCGCAAGACTGGAAATACAGCCAAAATTCCCTAGACATATGATCAAAACCCACAGCCCGCTTGGCGTTTCAAGGGTTTAGCATCCAGGCGCGCTCACTTGGCCCGGGAAGCGGCAAGACAAGGAATGCACGAGGGGATAACGATTCAACGCAGCCAGTTGCTGTCCGGTAGACAAAAAAAGTTTTTTCTCCTGTCTCGGTGAAATGAGGCAGATTTGCCACAGATCAAATCTGACTACTTACCGACGTGTCTTCAGGGCAAAGAAAAGCGGATTGCCCCTACAGGCAATCCGCTCACGTTTTAGCAAGGACTTTGTGCTGGCTTACATTTGATCAGATCAATCGCGCCAGCAGTGCTTTTTCCATACCGGCCATATCAGGAATGCGCACTTGCATGCCATTCCCCGCCGCCACGTCCACGGCCACGCCGTTACGCGTCATCTGTGCCAACTGTACGATGCGGTTGCCACGCGGATGGATAACCTCAATACGGTCACCTACGCCAAAGCGGTTTTTCACCTCGACCAGCGCCCAGCCATCGGCATCCACTTCCAGCACATCACCCACATACTGGCTCTGCTTGGCCTTGGAGTGGCCATCCAGGTAGTTCTGGTAATCCTGGGTCTGGTGACGCTCAAGAAAGCCCGGGGTATAACCGCGATTGGCCAGGCCATCCAGCTCGGCCAGCAAGCCCAGGTCAAACGGACGTCCGGCCACGGCGTCGTTGATGGCCTGACGGTAGACCTGTGCGGTACGCGCCACGTAGTACAGGCTCTTGGTGCGCCCTTCGATCTTGAGCGAGTCAACACCAATCTTCACCAGCTTCTCCACCTGCTCCACCGCACGCAGGTCCTTGGAGTTCATGATGTAGGTACCATGCTCGTCTTCGATGATGGGCATCAGTTCACCCGGACGGCTGCCCTCTTCGATCAGGTAGGTCTTGTCGGCCAACGGGTGACGTTCGGCGCCACCACAGGCGGCAAAACTCTGGTTGGCTTCTTCCAGTGCCTTGTTGAAGTCCAGCTTGATGGTTTGCACATCGCCCGCGTCATCACCCTGGGTATCGTGCATCTTGTAGTCCCAGCGGCAGGCATTGGTACAGGTGCCCTGGTTGGGGTCGCGGTGATTGAAATAGCCCGACAGCAGGCAACGGCCGGAATAGGCAATGCACAAGGCACCATGTACAAACACTTCCAGCTCGATATCCGGGCATTCCTGGCGGATTTCGGCAATCTCGTCCAGGCTCAGCTCGCGTGACAGGATGATGCGTGACACACCCAGCTTCTGCCAGAACTTCACGCCCATATAGTTAACGGTATTGGCCTGTACCGACAGGTGGATCGGCACCTCCGGCCAGCGCTCGCGCACCATCATGATCAGGCCGGGGTCGGCCATGATCAGCGCGTCCGGCTTCATGGCAATCACCGGCTCCATGTCTGCCATATAGGTCTTGATCTTGCTGTTGTGGGGCAGCAGGTTGCTGGCCACGAAAAACAGCTTGCCCCGGGCATGGGCTTCGTCGATGCCGGTTTTCAGCTCTTCGAGCTTGAAGTCGTTGTTACGTGCGCGCAGCGAATAGCGCGGCTGGCCGGCGTAAACCGCATCGGCACCAAAATCGTAGGCAGCACGCATTTTGTCCAGCGTGCCGGCGGGCAGCAGCAATTCCGGGGCTTTTAACATAGTGGCTTGGCTTTCTTAATGAGACAGACAGGCAATGGGCAGTGGCATGCGATCCGGTGGCACAAAAGCACGGCGCGATGCATCCTGGTTCAGCCTGTCATCCGAATAGTATTCGAGCAGAACGGCGCGGGCGTCCTGCAGGACATCGTCACACTGCACCAGGAAGGCTGGCCAATCCTCTACCAGCCCCGGCGTTTGCTGGGCACGGTGGTACAAAATGGACAAGAGCGACATGGTGACGGTGTGGTGGTATTTCTCGGCCGCCCCTTGTGCCATGGCATAACGGGACAATGCCCGCGCACAGCGTGCCGCAGCCTCTGCCGCCGGGTATTGCCGGCGATAGGCCCAGGCAGCGTACAAATGTGCCTGGTGGGTAAACTCGGATGCAGGCAGCGTACTGGATTCCAACTGACGCAAAAACGCCTGGTAGTCCATGAGTCGGGGTCTCCGAAAACTGTAAAAACAAAAAGGCCCCGCCGTATCAGGGGCCTTTTCTAATATGTTGCGGCGCGATTATGCGCCGCCTGCACCAGCACCGTCAAGCATTAAACCCAAGGAGCAGCCTGCATTAAATCCCTGTTTTCAATGCCATTTTTTGCTTCATGGTTTTTTGGCCAGCATCGCCAGCAGCAGAAGCTGCACCAGCAGCGACCACACCATCAACACCGCCCAGCACACGGTCAGCAACGGGTCCCGGGCAAAGCTCAGACCGCTCAACATCCCGGCGCTCAGCACAAAGGCCAAGGTAGCCGCCAAGAGGCACAACACCGCTTGCTTGCGCCGCATACGGATACGGCGAATGACATTCCACATCGTCGGTCTCCCTCATCATTATTTCCATCAGCGGCGCATGGCCAATCAATGCACATGACACCGCCAGGGCCAGGTACACCACCCATGGCCAGCGCAGGGTGCAGCACGCAGGCACAAGGCCGCCGCTGCGCTCACCAACGTCACTTAGCGTTGGGAGCTTGGCTGTTCTGGTTTGGCCTGCTGCAACCAGAGCAGCTCGGCTTCGGTAAATCCGGCGCAACGCCGGGCATCCAGATTGTAGCTGCCGCGATGGGCGGTCAGGTCATGCTTGGCCAGCAGATCACTGAAGGTGGCCACCGGGTCCAGCTGGCGCTCACGGCACAGCCAGTGAAACCAGTGATTGCCCACCTGCACATGGCCTATTTCATCCTGCAGGATAATGTCCAGAATGGCCACGCTGTCATGATCGCCAATATTCGCCAGCTTGCGTTTGAGCTCCGGGCTGGCATCCAGCCCGCGCGCCTCCAGCACACGCGGCACCAATGCCATGCGCACCAGCACATCGTGATCGGTATGGTGGCAGATATCCCACAGCCCGTTATGCGCCGGGAAATCACCATAGTTGTAGCCCAGTTGCTGCAGACGCTGCTGTAACAGCCGGAAGTGCCGGGCCTCTTCTGCGGCAATGCGCAGCCAGTCACCCACATAAGCATCCGGCATGTCGCGGAAGCGCCAGGCGGCATCCAAGGCCAGATTGACCGCATTGAATTCGATGTGGGCAATGGCGTGCAACATGGCCGGCTGCCCCAGTGGCGAGCCGGGACGCCGCCGCGGCACCTTGGTGGCATGCACCAGTTCCGGCCTTGGCGGGTGCCCCGCCACCGGCAAACGTGACAAAGGCGCATCCAGCCGTTGCAGCTGACCGCCCTGCCAGGCGGCATGAATGGCCTCGGCGGCCACCAGCTTGGCAGTCACGTCACAGCTGCACAGTGCGGCTTCGATTTGCGGATACAAGGAAGAAAGATTCATCATGGTGCAGCATTCTAACGGCTTGCACCGCTTTCAGGCGATCCGGTGCCCAATTGAGGGCAATATATGAATGCCACCAAGCAGCAGGGCGCTTCCCGCAAGCATGAAGCGTACAGCACAACGGCATCGTCGCCGACGCAGGCTTGATGCATAATGCTGGCATCTGCCACAGGGAGAACATCATGCTGTTTAATTCCAGCCAACTCGGCACCGTAGAAGTGGATGAAAGCACCATCATCAATTTTGCCCAAGGCATCCCGGCCCTGGAAAACTGCACCCAGTTCAAGCTGTTCCATAATGCGGATAGTGATAATCCATCGGTATTCTGGATGCAGTCGCTGAACGATGCAGGCATCACCCTGAGTGTGACCCACCCGGCCCAACTGGGTGTGCGCTACGAAGTGGAACTGAGCGATGAAGAAGTTTCCCGGCTGGAACTGAGCAAACCGGAAGACGCAGTCATTCTGGTACTGCTGTATCAGGAACAATCCGAGTCCGAATCCCATCCGGCATTGGGTGAGCTGAAAGCCAATATCCGCAACCCGCTGATCATCAACCTGGCCAGCCGTCAGGGCCTGCAAAAAACCGGCCTGTCCTGCGACATCCTGATGCACAACCTCGCCTGATCCCGCCCGGCCCGGCCATTGCCGGGCCATTCTGGAGCGCCGCATGCCCCAAGCCCCCCTGTCTCGCTGCCATTGGTGCGGCGACGACCCGCTGTATATTGCCTATCACGATGAAGAGTGGGGCCGCCCGCAGCACGATGAGCACAAGCTGTTCGAGATGCTGATTCTGGAAGGCGCACAAGCCGGCTTGTCGTGGATCACCATCCTGCGCAAGCGGGACGGCTATCGCCGAGCCTTTAACGGTTTTGATCCGGTAAAAGTGGCGCAGATGAGCGAGGAGGACGTGGAGCGCCTGATGCTGGACAGCGGCATCGTACGTAACCGGCTGAAAATACGCAGCGCCATCCGCAATGCCAAGGTATTCCTGCAGTTGCAGCAACAGCATGGCAGCTTTGACCAGTGGCTATGGTCGCACACTGACGGTTGCAGCCTGGTGAATCACTGGCAGTCACCTGCTGAATGCCCGGCCACGTCGGCACTATCGGATAACATCAGTCGGGAACTGAAAAAAGCAGGGATGAATTTTGTCGGCAGCACCGTAATCTATGCCTATCTTCAGGCAACCGGCGTGATCAACGACCATCTGCAGGGCTGCCACCAGCACCCGCACTACACGCCCGCCTGAAATCAGGCCTGACAGGTATCGAATACCACGGTGTGCAACAGGCCATCAGCCGAATGAAACGGGTGGGCGCTTACCAACTCGTCCTCCTGGCAGAATGCCATCATGCGCCAGCCATGAATCAGCTCGCGCACCTCCTCTTCCGACCACGGCCCTTCCTGACGATCCGGCACCAGTGCCGACAGTTCGCGGCACAAGGCATGCAGCCGGTCGGGCATGGCCAGTTGCTGTAAGGTAAAAATCAGGGGCTTGACCTGAGGCATGTATAGCCTTTCCCCGGAACGGGTATACGGTGAGCAGCCATCATTTCACGCTTTATTGATCAAATCCAGTTAAAAGACTATTCGTAAAAATCTTTTACTTCTGTCCGTGCAAAACTGCAACGCTGCCAATAAAAAAGGACCACCCGTCACGGATGGTCCTTTTGCGTGCCGTAAAGCTGGCAGACCGATGCAGGCTCAGAACAACTTCAAGCCCTTGAGCATCACCACCAGAATCAGCAGCGGTGACACAAAGCGCACCACCACCAGCAACACGCGCACCAGGCCCTCGTTGTGCAGCTGGCCTTCATTGGACAAGGCCGCCTTCAGGCGATCAAAGCCCCACACCCAGCCCACGAACAGGCACAGGAAAATACCACCCAGCGGCATCAGGATGTTGGAAGTAACGAAGTCGAACAGGTCGAACATGGTCATGCCAAACAGCTTGAAGTCAGCCATGGTGCTGTTGGACAAGGCACACGTCGCCCCGAACAGCGCCAGCACCAGCAGATTGATCACCGTGGCCTTGGGGCGGCTGATACCAAAGCGCTCGCTCAATACCGAAACCGGCACTTCCAGAATCGACAGCATGGCACCGGTAGAGGCAATGGCTGCCAAGATGAAGAAGGCCACCATGAACAGCTGCCCCATGGGCATGCTGGCAAATACCGCCGGAATGGTAATGAACAACAGCGAGGGGCCGGCTTCCGGCTTGAAACCGAAGGCAAACACCGCCGGGAAGATGGCGATGCCGGCCAGCATGGAAACAAACAGGTCGGCACACATCACCCGCAGGGTAGTGGCCGGAATGTTCTGATCATCGCGGAAGTAACTGCCATAAGTCATCATGGTGCCCATGCCAATGGACAGCTTGAAAAATGCCAGGCCCACAGCAGTCAGCACTACACCAGCGGTAATCTTGGAAAAATCCGGGGTAAACAGGAAGCTCACCCCCTGCATGGCACCCGGCAGCATCAGGCTGCGCACACCAATCACCACCAGCAACAAAAACAGCACCGGCATCAGCTTTTTGGTAACAGCCTCAATACCCTTGGCCACGCCCATCAGCAAAATGCCACCAATCAGCGCCAATACCAGCCATTGCCACAGCAGTGACTGCACTGGATCGGCAATCAGTTTGCCAAATGCCGATGAGGTTACTTGCGGATTACTGGACAAAATTCCACCACCGATAGCCTTGAACACATAGGCGAACACCCAGGCAGCGACTTCGGAATAGAAAGCCATGATCAGGAAAGCCGACAACACGCCAAAAGCGCTGATCAGCCACCACGGCTGGCCGGCAGGTGCCAGCTTCTTCAGTGCCGTCACCGCGTCGGACTTGGCCCGACGCCCCAGCATGATTTCGGAAATCATCACCGGCAGGCCCACCAGCAAGGTGGCGCAAACGTAGACGATAAGGAAACCGGCACCGCCATTGGTACCGGTCAGGTAGGGAAACTTCCAGATATTGCCAAGGCCTACGGCCGAGCCCAGCGTTGCTGCCAGCACACCGAAGCTGGAGGTAAAACCGTCACGCGCCTTGCCGGCACCTGCGGAGGCCGAGGATCTGCTGTCCTGTTTCATTTGCTCTCTCATCACGACAAAATTCAAGCCCACTCAAGCGATAACCTGAACGGGTGCCACGGATTCCGGGGTCACCGGAGCGGCGATTCTGAAGTGATTTGCCAGACCATGCAAAATTATTTGTCAGGCCGGATCCTGCACGCGACACAACTCGTCAGTCAGCCGGGCCAGCCAGTCAAAACAGGCAAGCAGTTGACTCTCCTCAATAAATTCATCCGGGCGATGTGCCTGCTCGATAGAACCCGGCCCCAGCACCACGCAAGGTATTCCGGCAGCATGGAAGACACCGGCTTCCGTGGTGTAGGCAACACCATCACCGCCGTGGCAGGCGCACAGCTTTTCCACATAATGCAGTACCTCGCTGTCCGGCGTGGCCTCAAAGGCCGGGCAGTACACGTGAGGGGCGATGCTGATATCGGCTTCGGCAGCCACCTGGCGCATTTCCAGCAGCAGATTATCGGCATAATCCCGCACCGAATCGACAAAGCGTTGCGGATCATCTCCGGGCAGCCAGCGGCATTCAAAAGTGAACTCGCAATCCTTGGGGACGATATTGTTGGCGGTACCGCCGTGAATGGTGCCGGTTTGCAGCGTGGTAAACGGCACATCATATAAAGGCTGGTGGTGACCGAAGGAAGCCTCGGTATCCGCCAGCCTGCGCACATGGGTAATCAGCCGCGCGGCGTATTCGATGGCATTGACCCCTTGCGGCGTCAGCGATGAATGCGCGGCCCGCCCCTGTACATGGCAGTGATAGTGGGCAATGCCCTTGTGCGCAATCACCGGTCGCATCGAAGTAGGCTCACCGATAATGCAACCAGCCACAGCCACCTTGTCCTGCAGCAGGCCATCTATCAAGCGCGGCACACCCAGACAGCCGACTTCTTCATCATAAGACAGCGCAATGCCTAAGCCCTGTCGCAAACGCCCCTGCCCCGCCAGCGCAACCCAGTGCGGCACATGAGACAACACGCAGGCAATAAAGCCCTTCATGTCCGCAGAGCCCCGTCCATACCAGCGGCCATCACCCTTGTCGGTCAGCTCGAACGGTGGCGACGTCCACGCCTGGCCATCAACCGGCACCACATCGGTATGGCCCGACAGCAACAGCAGAGGCTGATCAGCAGAGCCGATACGGGCAAACAGATTGGCCTTGCTTCCTTCGTCATTCAGCGTGAGCTGGCATGACACGCCGTAAGCAGCAAGGTACTGCTTGACCCAGTCGATCAGCTCCAGATTGGAATGGCGGCTGGTGGTATCGAACGCCACCAGCGTACGCAGCAGGGAAAGGTAGGAAGAAGACATGGCGCAATCCTGTAGACAAATGCGGTATAAGGCGAAGTCTGCCCCGACTGCCTGGCAGACGGCAATATGCCGTACACAAAAATGCGGGTGCACGTACCTCATCGGGCCTGAACGGCGATGCCGGCATATCCCGCTTGGCAAACAGAATGAAACCCGCTATTATTCGCACTCTTCTACGGCGGGTCTCCTCGCATTGTACGGTAGCAAACCTGGTCAGGTCCGGAAGGAAGCAGCCATATTTACTTAGTGCAAGTGCCGAGGGTCAGGCTCGCCACCCCCCCCCCCCCCTCTTAGCTTTTCCATCATCTGTGTACATGTTTACTACTTGCAGCTACCATTTTTCGGCCAAATGGGGTTCATTCCATTGTATTCATAGATAAGAATACGCTAACATAGCAGTCATGCGTGTGTAATCCATCATGGAACTTAATGATTTTTTTCAAATCTGATTATTCCTTATGGATTTTCTTTGCTATTTTTAGGACATAGGGCAGTGTCCTAAGCCAAAACAATAATTCAATACAATACTGTTTAGCCTTTTAAGAGGAACAACCCATGAAACTCTTTGAAAAAATCACCAATCCGCGTGAAATCCGTCGCAAGCTCGGCCTCAACCAGCAGGAATTCTGGAGCCGCATCGGCGTAACCCAGTCTGGCGGCTCCCGCTATGAAAGCGGTCGCAACATGCCCAAGCCAGTACGCGAACTGCTGCGTCTGGTTCACGTCGAGCAGATCGACCTGTCCAAGGTACGCCGCGAAGACTTCGAAATCGTCGAGTATCTGAAGGAAACCCACCCTGACCTGTACAAGAGCCTGCGCAAGGCAGTACGTGCCAAGATGGAAGCCCAGGAAGGCAGCAGCGAAGCCACCGCAAGCTGATTGTCCTTTTGTGGGCCTGAGGGCAGCAGCGCTCATCATGCATGGCGAGCGCTGCTGCCCTTTACTCATACCTGCCCGACTGCCAGCACAGACCGGGCCACCCGGTTTACTCGCCGGCGTTACGCACCAGCAACACCGGTACATCTGCCTGCTTGAGCAGTCCCTCGGCGACACTACCCATCAGGATGTGCATCAAACCGCTCCAGCCGTGGGTTCCCATCACCACCAGGTCCGCACCCCAACTATTGGCATCATCCAGCAGCACCGAGGCAATCTTGTCGCCCCAACTTTCCAGAATCTTCACTTCCGGAGTCAGCCCCGCAGCCACCGCCTGCGCCTGAGCCTGTCCCAACACCTGCTCGCCAGCCTGCTTGATGGACTTTTGCAGTTCTGCCGCATCCAGGAATTCGGTACCGCCCCAGCCAAACTGGGCCAGATCCACCACGTGCACCAGCCGGATGGTGCTGTTCATGCTCTTGGCCAGCCGACATGCTTCAGCCAGTGCAAGGTTGGAAGTGTCGCTGTCATCCACCGGCACGAAAATGCGTTGGTACATAACCCTCTCCTTGTGTGTGTTGCTACTATGCATTCAGTCTATCAAACCATGCCTGCCAGCGGTTGATACAGATTAAGACAGTCGATTAGACTGAAAGTCATTTTATTCAGGTGAAATCATGGCCCGTATCAAGATTGCCCTTCCCGATCAGTTCATCTATCAGACCAGCATGGACGTCCGCATCGGCGATATCAACTACGGCGGCCACATGGCCAACGATGCCATTTTGCGGCTGGCACACGAAGCGCGCTTGCGCTGGCTCAAGAGCATGGGCTACAGCGAACTGGATGTCGAGGGTGTTGGCATTATCATGGCAGATGCTGCGGTAATGTACCGGGCCGAGGCCTTTCATGGCGACAGTCTGCTATTCAAGCTGGGTGTATGCGACTCCAACAAATATGGGCTGGATATCGTCTACCAGGCAATCGATGGCAACAGCGGCAAAGAAGTGGCAAGATTAAAGACGGGAATCGTCTTTTTCGACTACCAGACCCGCCAGGTGGCAGTCATGCCACCGGCCTTCGTCACAAGACTCAATCAATAACAACAGGGGATTCCGTGATGCGTCCATATCCAATCAACAGTCCACAGGCTATTGCCCGTTTGCTGGCAATGTTCATGATTTCCGATGGCAATATGGATCCGCGCGAGCTGGACTTGCTGGAAGACGTCAACGTCTACGACCTCATCAACCTGCCTCGCAAACAGTTTGCCCAGGTCCTGGTCGACTACTGTGACGACATTTCGGATGAAGCAGAACAGGATGGCACCATCCATCTGCTGGACACCGACCGCATCGAAGCCATGCTGGCGGAAGTTACCGACCCGAACAAACGCATTCTCACCTGCGTGCTGGCCATGGATATCAGCAAGTCCGATGGCACTATCAGCGATCCGGAAATCGTCCTGCTGCGCCACATGATGAAAGAGTGGAATATCAGCCTGGAAGACCTGGAACGCCAGTTCGTGCGCTAAAACCACAGGCTCCGGATTCACGGCACGAGGGCTGTGAACCATGCTCCCGGCAGTATGAAAGCCGCCCCGGCTGCCCGCGGCGGCTTTAGTATTTGATAACAACAGGGCTAACCCACATGAACACACGCTTTAGCGGCAGCACACACTACGTTGCCACCGACGACCTGATGGTGGCAGTGAATGCCGCCATTACCCTGCAGCGCCCGCTACTGGTCAAGGGCGAACCCGGTACCGGCAAGACCATGCTGGCCGAAGAAATCGCCGCCAGCCTGGGACGCCAGTTGATCATCTGGCCGATCAAGTCCACCACCAAGGCCCAACACGGCCTGTATGAATACGATGCGGTATCGCGCCTGCGCGATTCGCAACTGGGCGATGCCAAAGTCCATGACATCAGCAACTACATCATCAAGGGTCAGTTGTGGCAGGCATTCGAGGCGGATACCGCACCGGTGCTGCTGATTGATGAAATCGACAAGGCCGATATCGAATTCCCCAACGACCTGCTGCGCGAGCTGGACCAGATGGAATTCTTCGTGCACGAAACCCAGCAGTTCGTGCGCGCCAGACAGCGCCCCATCATCATCATTACCTCGAACAATGAAAAGGAGCTGCCGGACGCCTTTCTGCGCCGCTGCTTCTTCCACTACATCCGCTTCCCGGAGCGGGAAACCATGCAGGCCATCATCGACGTGCACTACCCCGGCTTGCAACAGCAACTGGTGGCGCAGGCACTGGAAGTATTCTTTGCCATCCGCGAATTGCCGGGGCTGAAAAAGAAACCCACTACTTCGGAACTGCTGGACTGGCTAAAGCTACTGGGTAGCGAAGGCATAGACAGCGATGAGTTGGCACAAGGTCACGGCAATGCCAGCCTGCCACCTCTGGCCGGGGCATTGCTGAAAAACGAGCAGGACATCTCCTTGTTCGAACGACTGGCCAATATGGCCAGACTGCGCCGTGGCTGAAACATCCGACCTGCTACAAGGCTTTGCCGCCCAACTGCGCTTGCAGGGCAAGAGCCCGCACACACAGGACGCTTACCTGCGCGACCTGCAAGGGCTGCAAAGCCTGCTGGGTGAGCGTGACTGGCTGCACGTCAGGCCAGACGACATCCGCAAGGCCATGGCTACCCTGCACGCACGCGGCATGGGCAGCCGCAGCCTGGCACGTAAGCTGTCATCCTGGCGTCAGTTTTACGACTGGCTGTTGCGCGAGCAACAGCTTGATGCCAACCCCTGCCTGGGCTTGCGTGCCCCCAAGCAGGACAAACCACTGCCCAAGGCACTGCCCGTTGACGGCACCGCAGCGCTGCTGGAACACATTCCACCCGAAGACATGCTCAGTCTACGTGACCGGGCCTTGTTCGAGCTGATGTATTCCTCTGGACTGCGTCTATCGGAAGCCGTAGCACTTAATCTGGCCGATATGGATTTGTCCGAGCAACTGGTACGGGTACACGGCAAGGGCAACAAAACGCGGCTACTCCCCATCGGCCGCACTGCGCGGGAATACCTGCAGCAATGGCTGCAGGAAAGAGCTGCCGAAACAGGCTGCCAGGCGGTATTTGTCGGTCAGCACGGCAAGCGTCTTGGTGCCAGACAGGTACAGAAACGGCTAGCCGAATGGGCGATCCGCACCGGCATGGACAGGCATGTCCACCCGCACATGCTGCGCCACTCGTTTGCTACCCACCTGTTGCAATCATCCGGCGACCTGCGGGCGGTACAAGAGCTACTGGGGCACGCTAATCTGTCCACCACCCAGATCTACACCGCGCTGGACTTCCAGCATCTGGCCAAGGTGTACGATGCCGCCCACCCCCGCGCCCGCAAGAAAGATTGACCCCGACCTGATGCCAGCAACAAAAAAGCGCCGGCTGCTGCCGGCGCCGTTGTATACATGCCCAACCCCGCTCAAGCGCGGCGTGGCACTGCAGCCAGCACGGCCTTGAGCAGTTGCCAGGCCTTGTCAACCGAGGCCAGCTCCACCCGCTCGCCCGGCGCATGGGCACCACGAATGGTCGGTCCGAAGGAAACCATGTCCATGGCGGGATATTTGGCACCGATGATGCCGCACTCCAGTCCGGCATGAATCACCTGCACGCCGGACTTGCCACCGAACTCCTGGGTATAAACCTGCTGGAACAAGGCCAGCAACGGCGACTGCGGATTGGGTGCCCAGCCCGGGTAGCCGCCTTCCATTTCCACGGCAAAACCGGCCAGGCCAAACAAGCTTTCAACTTCCCGCGCCAGCATCCAGGTGCCGGAATCCAGCAGTGAACGCACCATCAGGTTGGCAAATACCTTGCCATTTTCCACCCGCACCACGCCCAGATTGTTCGAGGTTTCCACCACACCGCTGACCCGCTGGCTCATGCGTTTGACCCCGTGCGGGGCGGCATGCAAGGCCGCCAGGATGGCAGCCTGATCAGCAGCATCCAGCACGACATCGGCACTGCACACCTCGGCCACCACGGTGATACCCTCGTCCACACCGGCCAGTTCGAAACGCAGCAAGGACTGGAAGGCATCCAGCTTGGCCGCCAGCAGGTCTGCATCCGCGGCCGGATAGGCCACTACGGCAACCGCTTCCCGCGACAAGGCATTACGGGCGGTACCGCCGACAAAAGACACCAGGCGCAGATCGGTTTCGGCTTCCAGTTCACGCAGCAAACGTACCAGCAGCTTGTTGGCATTGCCGCGGCCAAGATGAATGTCAGCCCCGGAATGCCCGCCCTTCAGCCCACGGATGAACAGGGATACCGCCTGATAGCCGGCTGGCAGCGCAACGGTAGCGTAGCTGCGTGTGACGTTGACATCCACGCCACCGGCACAGCCCATGTAAAACTCGCCCCATTCTTCGGTATCGATATTGATCATCATGCTGCCTTGCAACAGCCCTGGCTCCAGACCCAGTGCACCGCCCATGCCGGCCTCTTCGTCCAGCGTCATCAGCACTTCCACCGGGCCATGCGCAATATCGTCGCTGGCCAGCACGGCCAGGCCCATGGCAACGCCGATACCGTTATCGGCACCGAGGGTGGTGTTCTCCGCCACCAGCCAGCCATCCTGCAATACCGGGCGGATCGGGTCTTTGAAGAAATCGTGCTCGGTGCCGGTATTGGCCTGACATACCATATCCAGATGCCCCTGCAATACCACGCCGACGCGATCTTCCAGACCGGGCGTTGCCGCTTTGCGTACGATCAGGTTGCCCGCGGCGTCCACCACGGTTTGCAAACCGCGCAACTCGGCCCAGCCCTTGAGATAGTCGCGCAATTGCTGTTCGTGCTTGGAAGGACGGGGAATGTCGCACAGGGTCTGGAAATGCTCCCAAACGGCCTGCGGCTGAAGCTCGGCGATGTTAACCACAATATATCCTTTGACATGACATGCTGACGGGCATCTTTTGCGCCGCCATCGATGGAGCGTAGCAGAGACTATCAATGACAGCCCTGTTTTGTACACAATCGACTTTATCATGCACACGCCGCCCGGTCATGCGGCATTGCACTAGCCAGGCGCTGTCCTGCCACTGGCTACAAATCAGGCAGGCATCAGCAATGGGGCATTAACCAGCGGTACAGCCGAGCGCATATAGTGATCCAGCAGCATCCGCATGAACTGATGGCTCTTGCAGATGGCATGGCGCAACTGGCTGATGGTTTCTACCGATGGATGTGGTCCTACCAGGGTGACGATGATTTCCAGTGCCTCCCAGGGATGGGCATCGTCATATCTGGCATGCAGCTTCAGCCACTTCATGGCCTTGGTGCGCACCGCATCACCAAACTGGTTTGCATAATGCGGTTTGGCACACACCCTGGCCGACCACTCACCGGTCGCCCCTTCGATGGCGTAGTTGGTTGCTGCCATGGCCACGGCCAGCGTATCCCGGTCGCACACCTGCCAGCACCACTGGCTCAGGCACAGGGTTTCCAGCGCCTGTGTGCCATGCACCATGGCAGGAACATCTACCCCAGATTCAGCCGCCCAGTTGACCCAGTGATCGGCATGGTTCTGTTCTACCCGGATATTGCGGATCAGATAGCGGCGTGCCATATCTTGCCCCAGCCCTTGGCCATAGCGGATTTTAAGCAGATTCATAGCCATGTATTGCGGAAACTGCTCAATCACCGGCCAACCACCGGACAGAAAGGCCTTGTGTGTTACATGATCAAGTCGGGCTTCCTGCATCCGGGTAAACAATTCGTGCTCCACCACCGCGCTTTTATAACGGTCGCAATAGTGGACCAACTCCTGCGTCCAGGCTGGATAACTGCAAACATCCATCAGCGGACCGGTGCGGACAAATTGCTGCTGGTCTGACATGCTTTCATTCTTTCCTGAAAAGGTCCGTATCAATTGCGGTCGGGCCAGCGGTATACGGCGGATTCTGACTGGCCATGAGCAGGATAAACAAAGGGTTGCGGCTCGCCAATATAATAGCCCTGCGCATAATCCACGCCGATCTCCTGCAATGCAGCAAGTATTTCCGGGGCACTGACAAACTCTGCAATCGTCTTTTTTCCGGTCACATGTCCGATATGGTTGATCATTTCTACCATGGCCCGGTCCACCGAATCATTCACCATGTCCTTGACGAAACTGCCATCAATTTTCAGGTAATCCACCGGCAGATGCTTGAGATAGACAAAAGAGGACATGCCGGCACCAAAGTCATCCAGTGAAAAATGGCAGCCCAGGCCCTTGAGCTCGCTGATAAAACGTGTGGCCTGCTGCAGATTGGAAATGGCACTGGTTTCCGTGACTTCAAAGCAGATCATCCCCGGTGCAATGGCATAGCTGACAAACTGCCGACGGATGAAATCAAGGAAATTGTCATCGCACAACGTGGCACCGGACAAGTTGATGGCACATAGCGAGATTGAATGATCGCCCTGCTCCTGACGCTGCCACAAAGTTTCAAACGCCAGACGCACCACGATGCGGTCGATGTCGGGCATCAAGCCAAAGCGCTCGGCGGCGGGAATGAATGCACCAGGCAGGATGATGCTATCGGCCTCATCCCGTAAACGCAGCAGCACCTCGACATGCCGTCCGCTCTTTTTCCCTTCATGCAGCAAGGGGATGATGTCCTGGCTGTACAGACAGAAACGCTCCTCCTCCATGGCTGAACGCAAGCGCTGCACCCAGGCCATTTCTACCGAACGGACTGCCAGCTCAGTATCTTTCGAACTGTATAACTGAATGCGATTGCGGCCTTTTTCCTTTGCCATGTAACAGGCAATGTCCGCTGCCTGCATGGCCTCGGCCAGCGTAGCACCCGGCTCGCCCAGAAACACCAGACCAATACTGGTGCTGATGGAAAAGGGAATCCCCTCCCACTGGAAACCTGCCAGTTGTACTGCACGGCGCAGGCGATCGGCCTTGTCCAGCGCAGTATCGATACGGCAGTCCTCCAGCAAGACCCCGAACTCATCTCCACCCAGCCTGGCCAACACATCGGACAAGCCCAACTGCTCCTGCAGCACGCGGCAAACCTGGCGCAGCAACTCATCTCCTGCAGCATGGCCGTTGGTGTCATTGACCAGTTTGAATTGGTCCAGATCGACAAACAGCAACGCATGCGAGGTATCAGTCACCATCAGCCGGCTCAGGGCGCGCGTTACGCGCTGTTCAAACTCACGCCGGTTGTACAGCCCGGTCAATGCATCGTGTGCGGCCTGCCAGGAAAGATGGTTGATGTATTGCTGCTCGATGGACTTGTCATGCAGTACCAGTACCAGGCCATCCACTACGCCCTGCGCATCACGAATGGGCGAAGCCACCAGCGAAACCATATGGCTGCTGCCATCTATGCCTTGCAGTCGCAAACTGGGGAAAGTCTGCTTGCTTTCGCAGTGGGCACGCAGCTGACTGGTGGTGACCAGATCCATACTGCTGCCGGACAGGTCAATCATGGAGAAGACATCTTCAAAATAGCGACCCAACACTTGCTGGCCACCGCCAAGCAGGTGCTGGGCCACTGCATTGAGGTAACCGAGCTGGCCGGACAGATCGATGGTAATCACCGCATCGCCAATGGCATTAAGGGTGGTTTCCACGCGGTCCTTCTCAGCATTGAGTTCAGCCTGAAAGCGGGCCGACTGACGCAGCAGCGCCCGTACTTGTCGCACCGTCAGCAGCAACAGGGCCGAGCCTGCCAGCAGATTCAGCCACAGCAACAAGGTGGTGGCAAAACGCGAGCCCTCACCCAGCACTTCGGAAAATGCTCGTGCCGGCGGCTTGAGTTCCTCATTGATCTCGACAATGCGTCGCCTGAGCACCTGAAGCTCATCGTCGCTGATGTAGCCATGATTGAAACCGCTGTGCAGCCGCTCGGCAATGGCTGATGTTTCCGCCACGTAGCGGTCGCCTATTTCCCAGTAATGAATGGCCTGGCTCAGATAGCTGATGTGCCGGAACCACAAGAAAGCCGCCATGACATTGTCGATATCATCCGGATGATTGCCCCCTTGCAGCAGTCCGGCGCGTGCCAGTTCCAAATCGGGTGATGCGCGATCCAGCGCCAGCCGCGCCTGACGGTCGCCCAACTGGATGGCAATGGCTGACTTGTAAGCATGGAAATCCTGCTCGGAACGACTAGCGGCATAGCGCGAGAGATAGTAGATGGCATCTTTCTGCGCCTTGGACCACAACCCTTCACCACCCACGTAGGCGCGGATGGTAGACAGGACATTCAGACTGAACACACTTACCAGCAGCAAGGCCGCGACAATCGTTACAAAGGGCCAGACCACCCGGATCAGCTTGCGGCTGCCATACGCGCTCATCGCAGACATTAAGCTCCCTTGCTATGTTTTCCCAGGTATGCGGTTGCCATGACAGCTGATCCTCACTGACAGCAGGCCCTGCACCAACAATGCCGCCAGCCCTGGCCGCACAGCCGGTTTCAGTTAGCTTGCGCGATCAAGTGATTGCGATCATCTATCAATCTTATTTGAATGTCTATTAAACAAACTGTCAATGCCAAAGTAATTTCATTCGGCATATCGCTCTTTGGGTATAGCCTTCTTTGCCAGTGCTGACCGGCTGATTTGCAGATACTGCCGCTGGCAATAAAAAAGCTGCCAACGGCAGCTTTGCGTTCATGGATATGTCCATCGCCGGCGCACGCCAGCCCAGTTCAGGCCTGCACCTCCTCGCCGTCCTGCTGCTCCTGCTGCAACCGCCACATCTCGGCATAGCGACCACCTTGCTCCAGCAACGCACGGTGAGTACCACGCTCCAGCACGTGGCCGGCATCCATCACGATGATCTGGTCGGCATCTACAATGGTGGACAGCCGATGCGCAATAATCAGTGTGGTCCGGTTGGCCGAGATGCTTGCCAACTCGTGCTGAATCGCCTTTTCCGTGCGGGAATCCAGTGCACTGGTTGCTTCATCGAAAACCAGGATGGGCGGATTTTTCAGTACGGTACGGGCAATCGCCACCCGCTGCTTTTCACCGCCAGACAATTTCAGACCACGCTCCCCCACCTGGGTGTCATAGCCATCGGGCAGACTCATCACAAAGTCATGGATGTGTGCAGAACGGGCAGCCTCCATGACTTCGTCCCGGCTGGCTCCTGGGCGTCCATACGCAATGTTGTAGTAGATGCTGTCATTGAACAGCACCGTATCCTGCGGCACGATGCCGATGTGCGCGCGCAGACTGTCCTGGGTAAGCTGGCGGATGTCGCGGCCATTGATGCTGATGCTGCCACGGGACACATCGTAAAAGCGGAACAACAAGCGCGACAGGGTTGATTTGCCGGCCCCGCTGGCACCAACCACAGCCAAAGAGCTACCCGCAGGAATCTCGAAATCCAGCCCGTGCAGAATGGTGCGTTTGTCATCATAGGCAAATTCGACATCGGTAAAGCGGATTCCGGCCTGCCGGGTATCCAGTGCCACAGCACCGGCGGCGTCGTCCACTTCCTGGTGGGTGGAAAGCAGACCGAACATGCGCTCGATATCTGCCAGCGAATGCTTGATTTCGCGATAGATAAAACCAAGGAAATTCAGCGGGGTATAAAGCTGGGTGATGAAGGTGGCCACCAGCACCACATCACCCACCGTCATTTTGTGCTGCACCACGCTGTTGGCTGCCAGCACCATGATAAGGGTGACACCGCTGGCAATGATGACACCCTGGCCGGCGTTAAGCATGGACAGGGACACCTGGTTCTTGATGGCAGAAGCCTCCCAGGCCGCCAGGTTGCGGTCATAGCGGGCGGCCTCGTACTGCTCATTATTGAAGTACTTCACGGTTTCGTAATTGATCAGCGCATCGATAGCCTTGGCATTGGCGCGCGAGTCCAGATCATTCATGCTGCGACGGAATACCGTACGCCATTCGGTCACCACCAGGGTGAACACGATATAGATGGCAATGGTGCCCAGCGTGACCGCAGCAAACACCCAGGCATAGCGACTGAACAAAATGACCGACACCATGCCGATTTCCAGTAGTGTCGGCAGAATATTGAACACCATGAAATTCAGCAGAAAGCCTATGCCCTTGGTCCCGCGCTCGATATCCCGGCTCATGCCGCCGGTCTGGCGGTCCAGATGAAAACGCAGCGACAGGCGGAGCAGATGCTGGAACACGCCGCGCGCCACGCTGCGTACCGCCCCCTGAATGACGCGGGCAAACACAGCATCGCGCAATTCGCCCAGCACGCTAGATGTCAGCCGGGCCACACCATACCCCACCAGCGCCATCACTGGCACGGCCAGGAGTGTGGCCGGAACAGACAGGCGGTCGACAATATCCTTGAGATAAAGTGGTACGGTAACCGCAGCCACCTTGGCCAGAATCATGCAGCTCAGGGCCAGCAGCACCCTGCCCTTGAACGCCCACAGATACGGCAGCAGCGTTCTGAGGGTTTGCAGGTCGTTACGGTTTGCGGGCGCGGGGCCGCTATGGGTAAAACGCATGAAGACTACCTGTCGGGTGGCCAGCCGCAGCCAGCACAAGATTGGGCACACCCCGCATACCGTACCGGAACTGGCGGGGTGAGAGCGTGGCAGTGCCGGGTTGGCACCACTTAATGCAATACGCGCGGTGCAACCAGCGTCATTTCCGGAATGGCGACATCAAAACGCTTGCCGTCATCCGCCAGCATCTGGTAACTGCCCCGCATCGAGCCATAAGGTGTTTTCAGATGAGTAGCGCTGCTGTATTCGAAAGTCTGGCCGGGCTCCAGCCGCGGCTGCTCACCCACCACGCCCATGCCGCGCACTTCCTGCTCCTGATTGTTGGCATCGGCAATGATCCAGTGACGGCTGATCAGTTGGGCGGCTTCGTTACCGGTATTGGTCAGACGAATGCGATAACCGAACACATAAACGTCGGTCGCCACATTGGATTGTTCGGCGATGTAGTGTGGTTCGGCTTCTACTTCAATCTGGTAGATTTTGTCTGCCATGCTGTTTTCCTTGTGCTGGTGTGCTGCATTTTATCGCGCTCGGTCGTGCTGGCGCGGTAGAATAAGCGCCTATTTTATGACTCCATCCGTGTTTGCAAGGTAGACCATGCGCGACTTCCGTATTGCCCCCAGCCTCCTATCCGCCGATTTTGCCTGTCTGGGCCAGGAGGTGCGCGACGTCATCGCCGCCGGAGCCGACATCATTCACTTTGATGTCATGGACAACCATTATGTCCCTAATCTGACCGTAGGCCCCCTGGTATGTGAAGCCATCCGCCCGCATACGCAAGCCCCCATCGACGTACACCTGATGGTCAAGCCGGTGGACAGCCTGGTGCCGATGTTTGCCAAGGCCGGTGCCGATATCATCACCTTCCATCCGGAAGCCTCCGAACATATCGACCGTACCCTTGGCCTGATCAAGGAATCCGGCTGCAAGGCTGGCCTGGTATTCAACCCGGCTACCCCGCTGTCCTATCTGGATCACGTGATGGACAAGATCGACATGGTGCTGATCATGTCGGTGAATCCGGGTTTTGGCGGCCAGTCCTTCATTCCGCATGCGCTGGAGAAAGTGCGCGCCGCGCGCCAGCGCATCGATGAGTATACCGCCAAGCATGGCGGAGAAATCTGGCTGGAAGTGGATGGCGGCGTAAAAGTGGACAATATCGCCGCCGTAGCTGCCGCAGGTGCCGATACCTTCGTCGCCGGTTCGGCCATTTATGGTCAGCCCGACTATCAGGCCGTGATTGCCGCCATGCGCACCGAACTGGCCAAGGTAGCCTGATGCGGGCCGCCATTGTTACCGGCGCATCGCGCGGCCTGGGTCTTGCGCTGTGCGCCGAACTACTGCAACGCGGTTTCGTGGTGATCGGCCTGGCACGACAGCACAGCGATGCCTTGCAGCAACTGGCGGCACAGCATGCAGGCCATCTGCACTTCCTGCAGGCAGACATGGCAGACAGCGCAACCCTGCAAGGCCTGATGGATGAGTCGCTGCAACTGCTTCCCCTGCACGACGTGCGGCAATTGCTGCTGATCAACAATGCCGGTGTCGTCACGCCGATTGCTACCGCCGGCTTCTACCCGGCAGCCGAACTGAGCCAGGCCATTGCCATCAACCTGACGGCCCCCATGCTGCTGACCGATGCCCTACTGCGCCTTGACGACGAACCGGATTGCGAGCTGCGTATCGCCTGCATTTCCTCTGGCGCAGCCATCAAGGCATATCCGGGCTGGGGTGTTTACGGCAGCAGCAAGGCCGGGCTGGACCACTTCTGCCGGCATGTCGCCCAAGAGCAATTGGCCCGTGCAAATCCGGCCCGCATCGCAGCCATCTACCCCGGTGTTGTCGATACCGACATGCAAGCCAGCATCCGCAGCAGCGATCCTCAACAATTCCCCAACCGCGAACGCTTTGATGCCCTAAAGCGTGAGGGCGGACTCAGCAGCCCGCCACAGGCCGCCCGCAAGATTGCCGATCATCTGCTCAGTGCAGAATTCGGCATGGAAACCGTCATCGACATCCGGCAACTGCCGGACACCGCACAACACTGAATACTGCCTGTCCCATGAATCTGAAACATATCAAAGCCGTTGCCTTCGACCTGGATGGCACCCTGGTTGACTCCATTCCCGACCTCGCCGCCGCTGCCAATGCCATGCGCCAGCATCTGGGCCTGCCAGCCCTGGAAAACATGCGCATCCAGGAACATGTTGGCGACGGCATTGCCAGCCTGGTGCACCGCGCCATCACCGACGAACGCCACGGTCAGGCCGATGCCGCTGTCTGGGAACAGGGCTTCAACTTTTTTGTTCGCTACTATCATGCGCATCTCACCGACAACACCAGCGTCTATCCGGGCGTGCGTGATGGCCTGGGCCTGCTGCGCGCCTTGCAGCTACCAGTGGCAGTGGTGACCAACAAATCGGAATACCTGGCCGTACCCCTGCTGGAACAACTTGATTTGCGTGAAGCCTTCAGCCTGGTAATCGGTGGTGACACCCTGGCCGAGAAAAAACCTTCCGCCCTGCCCTTACAGCATGTTTGCGATGTGCTGGGCATACAGACCAGCGAACTGGCGATGGTTGGCGATTCGGAAAACGACATCCTGTCCGCCCGTGCTGCAGGTGCCGTGGCCATCGCGGTCAATTACGGCTATGCCGATGCCAGCCAGCTACAGGCGGATCTGGTAATCGACAACCTTGCCGAACTGTACGATTTGATGAAAAAATAAGGCCCACAACTTCATTCCATATGGATCAACCCTGCATCATGACTTTCCTGCCCGCACCGGCCAGTTGGCGATGGCAACGCTAAGCCACATTCTGTCCAACCCTTTCGCTTTCAATCCGGTTTCAAGGTAGCGCACTCATGACGCATGAAGAATTCAACCAGCTGGCTGCGGCCGGCTACAACCGCATCCCGGTCACGCTGGAACTGTTTGCCGATCTCGACACACCGCTGTCGGTCTATCTCAAACTGGCCAACCAGCCCTACTCCTATCTGCTGGAATCGGTAGTCGGGGGTGAACGTTTTGGCCGTTACTCCTTCATCGGGCTGCCGGCCACCACACGCCTGCGTGTCAACGCACACAAAGTGCAGGTGGAGTATGGCGACAAGGTAATCGAACAGTACGAAGGCGATCCGCTGGCCTTTATCGAAACCTTCCAGCAACGCTTCTGCGCCCCCCCGGTAGCCGGACTACCGCGCTTTACTGGTGGCCTGGTGGGCTACTTCGGCTATGACACCATCCGCTACGTGGAAAAGCGCCTGGCCAACACCCGCAAGCCCGACCCTATCGGCACGCCCGACATTCTGCTGATGGTGTCCGAAGAGCTGGCCGTGGTAGACAATCTGTCCGGCAAGCTCTACCTGATCGTGTATGCCGACCCAGCCGTGCCGAATGCGCTGGCCAAGGCAGAAAGCCGGTTGGGCCAGTTGCGGGCACGACTGCGTGAGCCGATGGAGATTCCACTATCGCTGCCGTCGCAAATCAGCAAGGCCGTCTCCGAATACGGCCAGGAAGAGTTCAAGCAGGCCGTCCAGCAATGCAAGCGCTACATCGTCGATGGCGACATCATGCAAGTGGTGCTAGCCCAGCGCATGCAAATGCCCTATAGCGACTCACCACTTTCGCTGTACCGCGCCCTGCGCAGCCTGAACCCGTCACCGTATATGTTCTTCTACCATTTTGACGACTTCCACGTCGTGGGCTCCTCGCCGGAAATCCTGGTGCGCCGCGAACAGGAAACCGTTACCGTACGCCCGATTGCCGGCACCCGCGTGCGTGGCAAGAACCGCGAAGAAGACGAAGCACTGGCCGAAGAACTGCTGGCCGACCCCAAGGAAATTGCCGAACACGTCATGCTGATGGACCTTGGCCGCAATGACATCGGTCGGGTTGCCAACACCGGCAGCGTCAATATTACCGACAATATGGTAATCGAGCGTTACTCCCACGTGATGCACATCGTCTCCAGCGTAGAAGGCCACGTAAAGCCGGATGTTTCCAACATCGACATTCTCAAGGCCACCTTCCCCGCCGGTACGCTGTCTGGCGCACCCAAGGTGCGCGCCATGGAAATCATTGACGAGTTCGAACCCACCAAGCGTGGCGTTTACGGTGGTGCTGTCGGCTATCTCGGTTTCAATGGCGACATGGACCTGGCCATCGCCATTCGCACTGCCGTCATCAAGAACGACATGCTCTACGTGCAATCCGGTGCCGGCATCGTGGCCGACTCGGTGCCCGAATCCGAATGGCAGGAAACACAAAACAAGGCGCGCGCGGTCGTGCGGGCGGCAGAGCTGGCCCAGGCCGGACTGGATGCCTGATACTCCGTCAGCAAAAACCCCGCTCAGGCGGGGTTTTCTGCTTTTCGGGCAGTACGCAGGTCTCGTTGCCTGGCGTCCTGCTTCATCAGGAACAGCACCAGGAAAATCATGGGCAAGGAGGCAAACGGCCACCCCACCAGACGATGGATCAGGATATTGATGCCGGAAATCCAGGAGTCTCGCATCAGCATTATCCAGCAGACCGTCGACATCAGTGCTGCAATGAGTTTATTTACGCATACCAGCAGGATATCGCTGGTGTCGTAGTCCCCCTCCTCCACATCAAACTGGCTACCGGAAAACAGGCCGACCGCAAAATAGATGACGGAATCAAACATGACGTAGGTAATCAGGAGTCCACTGCGCCCTATCTGGAAAAACCAGGCTGCCATCAACAACACCTGAACAAGCAGCACCGGCCAGCCCATGCGCCAGCCCAGCAGCACACCGGCCAGGAAAACAAAATCCCCGCCAAGGTAAAAGCCGAGATTCAGGTAAAGATACATACCCGCCATCACCATCCACGACAACAGCAGCATCAGCAGGATGAGACAAAACGGATAGTACAAATCAGTGGCGACAAAAGCTGAGAAACCGGCTCCCCGCTGACGGGTAGAGAATGATCTCAACAGGATATTTCTCAGCAGAAACAGAATTACAAAATGCGCCAGGATATAGGGCATGCATTTCAATATGTAATTCAGATGGAATTGCACCATCACGAAAAGATCATTCAGGTTATACATCGCGCGCCTCCCGGTAAAAGTCATCAGTCACCGCTGCCTCCTGTAATAAAATTCCGCGCAGACCCCGATAGCACTGCCGGGCAGTATATGCAGACAGGATCAGCCGGGTTGCCGGCAAACAAGCGGTGCTCACCGCAAGACAACCCTATCAATCTAGCAAGCGGCCAGTAGCCGGATAATCAGATTTTTCCGGGATTCAATGGAACATAATGAGGGCTTTCAGGACCCGGACAGCCACCTCGCAAGCGCATGCAGGTATAATCAGCTGGTCGCTCCCCCACCCACGACTGTCACCCTGCCGCCTGCAACAGGCCGGGGCAGAGCATGGCCGACTTCAAGAGAATCTGTTTACATGACCCGTTTGTTCAGTACCATTCGAACCCTGACCCTGGCCCTAACTGTTGCAAGCAGCCTGCCCGCACTGGCAGGTAACAACGACGACCTCATCGCTGCGCGTGACGCCTACCGCAGCAACAATCTGAGCAAGTTGGCAGCCATTGCCGGCAGCATGCCCGCCAACTATGCGCTGCGTGACTACCCGTCCTACTGGCTGACCCTGAAAGCACTGGACAAGGACAACGACAGCCAGGTCATCGGCTTTCTCAACAGCGTGCGTGAAGGCTGGATGCCGGAGAAGATTCGCAACGAATGGCTGAAGAAGCTGGGCAAGCGCGAAGACTGGGGCAGTTTTACCGCCGAATGGAAAAAGCTGCCCGTAGAAGCGAGGGATGAGGAATCCATCTGCTATGGTCAGTTGCTGGATGTTCGCCAGGGCCGTAAACCGGATGACCTCAACCGTTTTCTGGAGATGCGTGCCACACCGGACGGCTGTAATCAGCTGATTACGGCAGCAGCAGCCCAGGGCTTGCTGACTCAGGACTGGCTGTGGCGGCGTGAACGCCTGCTGCTGGCCGGCAACTTCGTCTCCCAGGCACGCCAGCTGGCTGATGCCACCAATCTGCCACTGGACAATGCCGCTCTGAACAATCCGGCAGCGGCAAACGCCGGCAGCCCGGGCGGTCAGGAAGCGATTGTCTACGGTATTGTCAGCAAGGCAAAAAATGACATCAGTGGCGCAGCCAGCCGCCTGAGCACTGTGGAAGAATCGCTCAGCAAGGAGCGCAGCGGTTTTGCCTGGGGCCAGCTGGCCCTGCTGTCGGCCCGCAAGCAATCGATGTCCCAGGCGCTGCAATGGTATACAAAGTCCGACCCTCAGCAGCTGACAGGTGAACAGTGGGAATGGTGGGCCCGTGCCGCACTGCGCGGCGAGCAATGGGCGCTGCTGGAACAAGTCACCCGCAACATGCCGGCGGCAGTCGCCAGCAAGCCTGCCTGGCAATACTGGCGTGCCCGCAGCCTGAAGCAGCTGGGCCGGGGCAATGAAGCACCTGCCCTGTTTGCCCGCGCCAGCGTCGGCCACCACTACTACGCCCTGCTGTCGCTGGAAGAGCTGGGCAATGCCCTGTCCACGCCGGCCAGCAAGACAGGCCCAACCGCAGCAGACATCAGTGCCATGCGTGGCAATCCGGCTATCCAGCGCGCCTTGATGCTACTCGACATCAGCAATAGCGAAGGCCGGGGCGAACTGCGCAGCGATGCGCAGCGCGAATGGCGCTGGGCCATGCGTGGCCGCAATGACATGGAGCTGCTGGCCGCCGCCGAAATAGGCCGTCGTGAAGCCTTCTACGACATGGCCATCTACAGCGCCGAGCGCACCAAGGAAGACCATGATTATTCATTGCGCTATCTGACCCCCTACCGGGATGTCACCCAGCGCTACGCCCGCCAGTTGAATGTGGACGATGCCTGGGTCTATGGCCTGATACGTCAGGAAAGCCGCTTCATTACTGCGGCCCGCTCCGGTGTTGGAGCCTCCGGACTGATGCAGCTGATGCCGGCCACCGCCAAGTGGGTGGCCAAGAAAATGGGCCTGGGCAGTTATTCCGTCACCGATATCGAAACCAATGTCCAGCTGGGCACCTGGTATCTGCGCTATGTACGCGACAGCCTGTCCGGCAATGAGGTCATGGCAACCGCCGCCTACAATGCAGGCCCTGGCCGCGCCCGTGCCTGGCAGGATAGCCGCCCGCTGGATGGCACCATTTATGCCGAGACCATTCCATTTAGCGAAACGCGCGACTATGTTCAGAAAGTCATGGCCAATGCTGCCTACTATGCCAGCACCTTTGGACACGACAATATTTCACTGAAAACCCGCATGGGCACCATTCCGGCTCGTTAGACCGCTTGGCAGGACAGGAGAAAGCAATGCATGACCAACGCATTTGTCTGATTGGTGGCAGTGGCTTCATCGGTAGCTATATCGCCGAGCACCTGGCAAAACAGGAAGCCTCGCTCACCATTGCCACCCGCAACCGCGACCGTCACAAGGCATCGCTTATCGTACTGCCCAAGACCGAGCTGGTTTCCACCAATGTCCATCACCCGCTGGCACTGCAGGAGCTGCTGGCCGGACATGATGCTGTGGTCAGCATGGTCGGCATTCTGCATGGTGCCCGCAAGGACTTCGAGCGGGCGCATGTGGAGCTGCTGGACAAGATCATCAACAGTTGCCGCAAACAGGGCATCCGCCGTCTCGTGCACATCAGCGCGCTGGGAGCGGACCCGCACGGCCCCAGCGACTACCAGCAGACCAAGGGCATCGCCGAACAGCACTTGCGCGACAGCGGACTGGACTGGACCATCCTGCGCCCGTCGGTGGTGTTTGGGCGCGGCGACAGTTTTCTTACCCTGTTTGCCGGCTTGCTGGACAAACTGCCGCTGCTGCCGCTGGCCGGCGCTCACACCCGCTTTGCCCCGATATGGGCGGATGATCTGGCCCGTGCAGTCGTCGCCTGCCTGGGCCAGCCCCACACCGTTGGGCAAAGCCTGGACCTGACCGGACCACGCAGCTACAGCCTGGCCGAACTGGTGACTTATGTGGGGCGCCTGCGCGGCACAAAGCGCCCCATCGTCCCCCTGCCCTCCGGGCTGGCCATGTTGCAAGCCGGGCTGATGGAGTTATTACCAGGGCCCACGCTGATGAGCCGTGACAATGTGCGCTCGCTGAGCGTGGACAATGTCAGCCCGCACCCCTTCCCCAGCCAGCTGCTGGGCTTTGCACCCACACCGCTGGAAGTGGTGGCACCTCAATATCTGGGCCGGGATGAAGTCAATCTCATCCTGGCCGATTACCGCAGGGACGCAGCACGCTGATGCAGATTTACATTGTTGGTGGTGCCGTGCGTGACCGCTTGCTGGGCCTGCCGGTGAAAGACAGAGACTGGGTGGTGGTGGGAGCCAGCGTGCAGAGCATGCTGCAGCAGGGTTTCAAGCCGGTAGGCAAGGACTTTCCGGTTTTCCTGCATCCGCGCAGCCACGAAGAATACGCCTTGGCCCGTACCGAGCGCAAAACCGGCAAGGGCTATCACGGCTTTGCCTTTCATGCTGACGAAAGTGTGACGCTGGAACAGGACCTGGCCCGTCGTGATCTCACCATCAATGCCATTGCCCAGGATGATCAAGGCCGCCTGATCGACCCCTACAACGGCCAGCAAGACCTGCGCGCTGGCGTATTGCGCCATGTCAGCCCGTCCTTTGCCGAGGATCCGGTACGCATTCTGCGGCTGGCCCGCTTTGCTGCACGCTTCGGCTTCAGCGTTGCCCCCGAAACCATGCAGCTGATGCGCGACATGGTGGCTGCTGGCGAAGTTGACGCACTGGTGGCCGAACGCGTATGGCAGGAAATGGCCAAGGCACTGATGGAAGACAAGCCATCGCGTTTCTTTCTGGTACTACGCGAATGCACTGCCTTGCAGCGCATCCTGCCGGAGATCGACGCCCTGTTCGGCGTGCCGCAACGTGCCGACTACCATCCGGAAATCGACACCGGCGATCATGTGATGCGCGTCATCGACATGGCAGCCAGCATGCAACAGCCGTTACCAGTCCGCTTTGCCGCACTCACCCACGATCTGGGCAAGGCACTGACACCAGCAGTTGTGCTGCCGCGCCATATCGGCCATGAAGCCCGCGGCGAAAAACCATTGCTGGCACTGTGCAAACGCTTGCGGGTGCCGGCAGAATGCCGCGATCTGGCACGCATCACCGTGCTTAACCATACCAAGATCCACGGTACCGCCCAGATGAAACCGGCCACCATCCTGCGCCTGTTCCGCGACTGTGATGCGCTACGTCGCCCGGAGCGCTTTCGCCAGATGCTGTCAGCCGTTCTGGCCGATGCGCGTGGCCGGCTGCATTTTGAAGACTGTGCCTACCCGCAGGTGGCATGGATGGAGCAAATGCTGCAAGCAGCCATGCAGGTAGATGCCGGAGCCATTGCCAAAAGCTGCACCGACCCACGCCAGATCCCGGTTCAGGTAGATGTCGCTCGTACGGAAGCCATCCGCAACGTGCGTCAGCAGCTGCAAACACAGCAGGAATCATGATGCCAACGTGCTAGAATGCGCCGGCCCCACTCATGGAGAATCGTAATGAAAATCTGTCTGAGCCTGATTCTGCTGGCCCTGAGTACCAGCGCACTGGCCAACTCCGCCTGCGACAAACCGAAAAACGACTTTGACGGCCTGTACTGCCTGAACAAGGTATATAGCCAGGCAGACAAGGACCTGAACGAGAGCTATGGTGAACTGGCGAAAATGCTGGACGCCGATGGCAAGAAACTGCTTAAAAGCGGCCAGCTGGGCTGGATTCGTCAGCGCAATGCCGACTGCAGCTACAGCGACAACCGCGGCTTTTTTGTCAATCTGGACTGTGCCACCCGCACGACCATCGACCGCCTGCAGTTCATCAACGACCGCAAGCGCGAATGCAAAAGCGCTGGCTGCATGAACAGCAAGCTGCAATAAACCCGGCTTGCCACTACCCAGCTCACCTCAGGGTGGTGGCAGCTGGCCTGCTACCTGACAACGGGCGGCACCGGCGGCAATGGCACGCGCCAGCATTACCGTGACGGCGGGCCGTGCCAACCTTTGCTCTTCTGCCGCATTCACGATGACCCCGTGCTCAATCAGCACCGCGGGCTGGGTGGCGGTCTTCAGCACCACCAGATCGTCAAACCAGTAAATTCCCAGCGCAGCATCGGCCAGCGGGCGGTTTTCACCGGCAATCGGCTCGGCGTGATGCAGGGTGGGACGCTCACCGCTTTCCTGCAAGGACAAGGCAATCTGCCTGGCACAAGCCAGGCTGAGCTCAGCAAACGGATTTTTGCGGGAAACAAATAGTGAATAGCCATGGAAACGCCCTGCTTCCCCCAGGTATTGCGGCTGTACCGAGTCATGGTGCACCGACAGCAAGAGCTGGCGGCCTTGTGCCAGTCGGGTGCGCTCGCTTAATTGCGTAATATTGCCCTCAGCCCCGATCACGCTCACCTCCAGGCCACGCTCACGCAGCTGCTCTGCCAGCAGCAGGCCGGCACGGCGATTGAAACTGAACTCGGTCTGGCCGCTGGCGCTGCGCGCACCGGAGGCCTGCAGGGAATGACCGATATCCACCGCCACCGACTGTATCCCGGCTGCGCAAGCAGATAGCGCAAATACACCGGCCAGCCAGCCCAGTAGTAGCCGGCATCTCAGCATTGCGACTGCACCTCCAGCTGTCTCACCCGTTCGAACAGGCAGACAGTTGCCGCCATCGCCACGTTCAGCGATTCGGCATGCCCGGGCATGGGAATACGCACCCTGGCATCTGCCAAGGCCAGCAAACCCTGGCTAACACCCGCTCCTTCGTTACCGAATACCAGTGCCACCGGGCCGGTGAGATCCTGACTGTAAAGCGAGCTGCTGCCTTCCAGATAGGTCACCAGAGTGCGGCCAGCAAAAGCAGCCAATGCGGCTTGCAGATCCACCTGCTCGTGAATGTTCAGCACAAAATGAGCGCCCATGCCCGCACGCAGCACCTTGGGGGAGTAAACATCGACACAGCCCTTGGATAGCAATACATCGCGCACGCCGGAAGCAGCTGCACAACGCAGGATGGTGCCCAGATTGCCCGGGTCCTGGATGTCTTCCAGCACCACGCGTGCTGCATCCGGCGCGGGTGACGGTGGCTGGGGGCGTTCGCACAGTGCCAACAGCTCGGGTGGGGTAGCCAGAGCGCTTACCTTGGCCATGATGGCCTCTGGCAGCATGATGACGGTGACACCTGCCGGCAGCCTTGCCAGCAGGGCTTGCACTTCTGCCTGCTGGCTGGCTGCTTCATTCAGATACAGCCGGTGTGGCGGCTGCGCCGTTTCCAGACAGGCATCGGTCAGGTGAATCCCTTCCAGCACCATCAGGCCCTGCTTGCGCCGCTCGCGGCTGTTCTGCACCAGCCGTGCCAGTTGCTTGATTTCTTCGTTATGCGGTGAGCTTATGGTTTTAACGGTGTACAACATGCATCAATGGTGCGGCGTCAGCCTGGCCACCAGTTCCTTGAAACGGTGATAGCTCGTGTCGTCGATGGCCCGTCCGCTGCGGCCATTATCCACATAGAACACCCCGGCCAGACGATGGCCAAGATAAAGGCTCATGACAGCGAATTCGCTATCCCCGATATGTTCGAAAAAGTCATCCTCATACTTGCGTACCAGCTGATTGCGCACGGTTTCCGGTGCATGGAAGCTTTGTGCTTTGCTGGTGAGCAAGGCAAAGAAACTTCCCGGTTCCAGATCCAGCACCAGCTTGCGCAGTGCATGCCCCTCGGCCAGCCCTACCTGGTACTTCAGCCGCAGGCTATGACTGTCGTGGTCGTAGCGGTAGTACAGTACGCGCTCGTATTTCAAGTCATTGGACAGGTGGCGGATGGACTCGCGTATGCCTTGCTCCAGTTGATCCGGCGAAGCCAGGCTTGCGGCCTTCTTCATTTCCGGTCGCTTGTATTCGCCTTCGATAAACAGGATGGCTCTGGCCGGATAGGTATAGGCGGGTGCACGCGGCTGGCGCGCTACCGTAAGGCAAGCCTGCACCACCCCCAGATACACCTGCTGCGGGGTAGCACCTATCAATTTCGCTGCCACATCCAGTCCGACATTCCACGGTGCCCGCCACCAGCCCTGCTCCAGCGAATTGGCAGTGGCCATGGCCAGTTTCAGCAGCTGCTTGCGCTTGGAAGGCGCACCGCTGCCAAGCAAGGTAAGCAAACCGCCAGGCAAGGGAATGGCACGGACAAACTGCTCCAGCAGCTTGGAATAATCCGTACCGAAGTGATCGGAAACCTCCTGCAGCAAGGGCTTTTCCGGCAGCTGGTTACGATAGATCAGGTAGAGACAGGCCGGCAGATTGTAGATCAGCGCAGCGACAAAGCAGTCCTCCACCTTGTGCTCACCCGTGATGGACAGCCACTCCTTGATGATCAGCGCCGCCACCCGGCTGCGACCCAGCCAGTCTTCAACGGCCTCCGCCACCTCGGCATCCAGTTTGTCCGGCAGCGGCTGCATGGCTGTTAGCTTGCCAAAACGGCCAACTACCGCTTCCAGTCCCATCAGCATCAATGTCTGCTCGACCGAAGGAATGGACTCGTTGCGCTGCAAGGCACGCGAACCGCCCACCACGCGTAGCAGGTCGAACAGAAGCAAGGGATCAGACAAGCAGAGATTGGCCAGATCAGTAAAGCTGATCAGGTCGTTGTGACGCGCGCAGGCATCTCTCACCCCTTCCAGGGTGGCAGGGAGAATCGGCCAGCGTCGCTCGGAGATAGACTGAAACCAGTTAGCAAGATCCATGAGGGTGGCACCAGATCAGCAATTCTTTCTGCAGCGGACCGCCAAGCGGAATCCGGCTATCAGGTTGGACATCGGGAACCGTGAAGGTATTGCTTACCAGCACACTGGCCGGAGCACCTTCGGTCAGAAACTTGTGCCAGACACGTGGCATGGGTGCCGGCGACAGAAAAGCGTAGACAGCATCATGCTGACCCCAGTGCTCGTGCCAGAAACTGCGACAGCCAAACCGCACCCCTGCCGGACGACCAGCAAAATACCAGCGCAAGCAGGCCAGCAAGCAGCTGCCCCAGGCATTTTCCAGGGCAAGTATGTGCAAATCCGGGCGCAGTGCCGCCAGCTGGATAGCCAGCCGTCCATCACCGCAACCCGCCTCCAGCACCCGGGCACCCTGCGGCAGATAAGCCGCCAGCCTGTCGGCTACCTCGCGTCCGGAACGATACAGCGGCACCCGTTCTGTCAGCGCATTTCGTCCCATAGCAACAGTCAGTAGCAGGCCGAATAAATACACCCATGCCGGCACAGCCAGTTGCTGCAACAGCACGACCGCCGGCACAAACAGGCCATGGGAAATTTTTTGCCAGCCTGGCAGGCGCCATACATAAGTCAGCAATACGGCAAACAAGCCCTGCAGAATAGCCCAGGCCTGTGGCTGCGCCGCTGGTGCAATAAAGAACCAGGCCAGCAGCGCCGCCAGTAGCTGGAGCAGCAGATGTCGCAGCAGGGTCCCGCGCATACCTGCTTATTCAGCCTTGGCCGCAGTGTTTTCAGCCGGGCCGATAGGGCCGATCGGCTCCTGGCTGAGTACCGGCTTCACACCATCATTCTGGATTGCCTCCTCGGCATCCTTGTTCAGCACCACGATGGTGATACGGCGGTTTTCCGGGCTGAATACATTGCTCTTGATCAGCGGGTTGGCCGCAGCTACGCCAACCACACGCATCACCTTGTCATCCTGCAGGCCGCCGGCCACCAGCTCGCGCCGGGCTGTATTGGCTCGATCAGCCGACAGCTCCCAGTTGCTGTAACCGTTCTGCCCGTTTCCAAAAGGCGATGCATCGGTATGACCGGAAATGCTGATACGGTTGGGCAACTGATTAAGCTGCTGCGCCAGTTGCTGCAACAGCACCCGAGTGTGCGGCAACATGCGCGAGCTGCCTGAGTCGAACATGGGGCGGTTCTGCTCGTCAACAATCTGGATTTTCAGGCCTTCCGGTGTCATTTCCAGCTTCATCTGGTTCTTGTAATCCTTCAGAACCTGGCTTTGCTCCACACTGGACTGGATCTTTTGCTGCAGCTTGTCCAGAGCCTGCTTTTCCATCACCTTGCGCTCTTGTTCCTTGCTGCTCTTGTTGACCTGCCCTGCCTTTTTGGTAAGGTCGTTACCACCGCCCTTCACTACCGAGGTGGCATCGCCGGCACCATCACCACCAGACATCGCCACCTTCAGCGGTGTCTTGAAATACTCGGCAATACCGTTCAGCGTGCCCTGCGAGGCAGAACCCAGCAGCCACATCAGCAAGAAGAAAGCCATCATCGCCGTCACGAAGTCGGCATAGGCAATCTTCCAGGCACCACCATGGTGGCCGTGCCCGCCTTTCTTGATGCGTTTGACAATAATGGGGCGTTGCGATTCGTCAGCCATGTTCCAACCCTGCCTCGCTTATTTCTTGGCCTGCTTGACGTGGTCTTCCAGTTCCTTGAAGGAAGGACGATCCGTCGAAGTCAGCACCTTGCGACCAAACTCCACCGCAACTTGCGGCGCATAGCCATTCAGGCTGGCCAGCAGGGTAACCTTGATGGTCTGGAAGACACGGGTGCCATCACCCAGCTTGTGTTCCAGAATGGTAGCCAGCGGGGCCACAAAACCATAGGCCAGCAAAATACCCAGGAAAGTACCCACCAGGGCGTGGGCAATCAGCATGCCCAGCTCGGACGGCGGCGCGCCCACCGACTCCATGGTGTGTACCACCCCCATCACCGCCGCCACGATACCGAAGGCAGGCAAGCCATCGGCCAGGCCTTTTACCGCGCTGATCGGCACTTCACCCTCATGGTGATGGGTTTCGATTTCCACATCCATCAGGTTTTCAATTTCGAAGGCATTGAGATTGCCGCCCACCATCAGCCGCAGGTAGTCGCAGATGAACTCCACCACATGGTGATCGTGCAATACCGCCGGGTATTTGGAGAACACCGGACTGGACTCGGGGTTTTCCACATCGGCTTCCACCGACATCAAGCCTTCCTTGCGCACCTTGGACAGGATTTCAAACAACAAGGTGAACAGCTCCATGTAGAAGGCCTTGTTGTAGGGCGAGCCCTTGAATACCGTTGGCAAGGCCTTGATGGTGGCCTTCATCGGTGCGCCGCCATTGGCGACCACAAAGGCGCCAGCTGCCGCACCGGCAATCATGACCACTTCCAGCGGCTGCATCAGCGCCCCCAGATGGCCCCCTGCTGCGACAAAACCCCCCAGCACGCAGCCGAGGAGAAGAAGGTAGCCGATTCCGACAAACATTAGCTTGATCCTGTAATTGTGATTATCGCGACTCGATTGAACGTTACTGACATTCAGTCTCTGGCATCCCCGCCATGACTGTAACGGACATCAGGCATCAACGTCACATGCTTCCTTGCGGGCTCCGAACAAGCAGGAGCAACCCCCTGACAAGGCAATGACAGCCCGAATAATAGCATGGCATGCCGCCCTTGCAGCGGGCCCGCCTTTATCTTTTGTAGCTGCCAGGCCAGGCTGCAAGCAAGTCCGCCATTTGCCTGCCAGCATGAAAAACGGGCCACCCGCAGGGCAGCCCGTTCTACTTACAGCCATCAGCCCATCAAACCAGGCCGCGCTCTTTCAGTTGTTTCTCGAATTCCACCATGCACTTGGCCGCAGTTTCAAGCATCTGGTCGATTTCTTCCTTGCTGATCACCAGCGGCGGTGCGGACACGATATGGTCGCCGCAGGCACGCATGATCAGGTTGTTCTTGAAGAAGATATCGCGGCACATGGTGCCGATTTCGCCAAAGTTCGGGAACAGCTCACGGGTGGCTTTGTTCTTAACCAGGGTGAATGCCTGAATCAGGCCCACGCCACGCACATCGTCCACATGTTCAAACTGGCCGAACACTTCACGCCAGCGTTTTTGCATGTAGGGGCCGGTGTCGTTCTTCACACGGTCGACAATGCCTTCGTCACGCAGGGCCTTGACGTTGGCGTGCGCCACGGCAGCAGCTACCGGGTGACCGGAGTAGGTAAAGCCGTGATTGAAATCGCCGCCTTCGGCCAGGGTGGTGGCAACCTTTTCATTGACGAATACCGCGCCAATCGGCTGATAACCGGAGGACAGGCCCTTGGCGGTGGTGAAGATGTCCGGCTTGAAGCCGAATACCTGCTGACCAAACCATTCGCCAGTGCGACCAAAGCCACAGATGACTTCATCGGCCACCAGCAGGATGTCGTACTTCTGGCAGATACGCTGGATTTCCGGCCAGTAGGTGGACGGCGGCACAATCACGCCACCGGCGCCCTGAATCGGCTCGCCCACGAAGGCGGCCACCTTGTCGGCACCCACTTCCAGAATCTTGTCTTCCACCCACTTGGCGGCGGCCAGGCCGAACTCTTCCGGCGTCATGTCCTTGCCATGCTTGTACCACCACGGCTGTTCCACATGCACGATGCCCGGAATCGGCAGGTCGCCCTGCTCGTGCATGTAAGTCATGCCGCCCAGGCTGGCGCCACCGATGGTGGAGCCGTGATAACCGTTCCAGCGGCCGATCAGGGTTTTCTTGTCCTTCTTGCCCTTTACATCCCAGTAGCGACGCACCATGCGGATCATGGTGTCAACGGATTCGGAGCCGGAGTTGGTGTAGAACACCTGCTTGAACCCTTCCGGAGCCACTTCTGCCAGCAGGTGGGACAGTTCCACCACCGCCGGATGCGTGGTTTTGAAGAAGGTATTGTAGTAAGCCAGCTGCTCCATCTGCTGCTTGGCAACTTCCGGCAGATCCTTGCGGCCATAACCGATATTGACACACCACAGGCCGGCCATGCCGTCGAGAATCTTGTTCCCTTCGGAATCGTACAGATAAATGCCATCGGCCTTGGTAATGACACGCGCACCCTGCTGGTTCAGCGAGTTGGTGTCAGTAAACGGATGCAGATGGTGTGCTGCATCCAGTTCGCGCCATTCGGTCGTAGTACGTTGGTTCTGCATAAAAGCTTCCTCTCTACTATCTCTCCAGCCCTCGGGGGGCTTATTGTTGGGCTGGCCGGAATCGGCCAGCCTCAGGCTGCAACATTGATGTTTCCAGACAAAACCCGGCCAAGCCGGATCTCAGGATCAAGATGCCTGCTGCGACTGCCTATTTCATTGTTGGCCGGCATCCCGGCCAACAGCTGCCAGCACGCTGGCAGCACTCACCTGAAGCTTCTTCTTATACGTGCAGCAGCAGGAACTTGCGCTCCCACGGGCTGATGACGCGGAAGTATTCGGAGAATTCCTTCTCCTTCATGCCCAGGTACATCTTCACAAAGTGCGGGCCCATCACTTCCGGAATATCCGGGCAGGCGGCCAGACGCTTGAGCGACTCTTCAGCACCGTGCGGGAACTGGAAAGGCAGCTCGTAAGCATCGGTGGACATTGGCTCGCGCGGCTTGATCTTGTTGACGATGCCCAGATAGCCGCAGGCCAGGGTGGCAGCCATGGCAATGTACGGGTTCACGTCCACGCCAGGCACACGGTTTTCCACGCGACGGGCGGCCGGCGAAGAATGCGGTACACGCAGGCCGACGGTACGGTTGTCGTAGCCCCACTCCACATTGGTGGGTGCTGCGGTGTACGGGCTCAGACGACGGAAGGAGTTCACGTACGGCGCAAAGAACGGCATCACTTCCGGAATGTAGTGCTGCATGCCGCCAATGAAGTGGAAGAAGATATCGGACGGGCTGCCATCTTCATTGGTGAACACGTTCTTGCCGGTGTTCTTGTCGATCAGGCTCTGGTGCATGTGCATGGCGGAGCCGGGTTCGTTTTCCATCGGCTTGGCCATGAAAGTGGCGTACATATTGTGGCGGAATGCCGCTTCGCGCACGGTACGCTTGAACAGGAAGACCTGGTCGGCCAGATCCAGCGGGTTACCGTGCAGGAAGTTGATTTCCATCTGGGCGGTGCCGATTTCGTGAATCAGCGTGTCCACTTCCAGATTCTGCGCATGACAGTAGTCGTAGATGTCTTCGAACAGCGGGTCGAATTCGTTTACCGCGTCGATGGAGTAGGAACGACGGCCGAATTCGGCGCGACCGGTACGGCCGATCGGGGCGGACAGCGGAATGTCCGGATCCGGGTTCGGCGACATCAGGTAGAACTCCATTTCCGGTGCCAGCACCGGCTCGAAGCCCAGTTCGTCAAACAGGCCCAACACGCGCTTGAGCACGCTACGCGGTGCCACGTCCACCAGCGAGCCATCAGCGCGGTAGCAGTCGTAAATCAGCTGGGCGGTGGGGTCCGCAGCCCAGGGCACAAAACGCAGGGAGTTCGGATCGGGCGTCAGCACCATATCCGGGTCAGTCAGGTCCAGCATGCTGTCGTCCGGGTAGTCGCCGGTAACAGTCTGGATCAGTACCGCTTCCGGAAGACGCATTTCCGGGTCGGAGACGAATTTGTCCTTGGGAACAATCTTGCCGCGTGCCACGCCGGTCATGTCCGGTACGATGCACTCGACTTCCGTGATGCGATGTTCTCGCAGCCAATCATTGATTTGGTTCATGTTTTCCTCTACTTCCATAGTGGCCGGTAAACCGGCTCTGGATGACGTGCGTCTCAGCCCTGGCGGCTGGCACGGCGCGCGCGGCAAGCGTCACCGAACGCGTTGAAAATGGCCATGGACACCGGGTTTTCCCAGTATTTCCATTCCGGATGCCACTGCGCGCCATAGGCAAAGCCCTTGGCATCCTTGACCCGGTAAGCCTCCACCAGCCCATCATCCGCCACGCCTTCCGCAATCAGGCGGTCGGCCAAACGTTTGATACCTTGCTGGTGCAGCGAGTTCACCCTGACTTCGTCCTGCCCCAGCCAGCTTTTGAGCAAGCTGTCCGGTTGCAGGTGCAGGGCATGAGCCAGACCATACATCTCATCCAGATTCTGAGTATCCGGCTCGCGATGATCGCTAAAGCCTGCTTCTTCCTGTACGTGCTGGAAGAGTTCGCCGCCCAGTGCAACATTGATTTCCTGGAAACCGCGGCAAATACCCAGAAGCGGGATGCCTTCTTGCAGAAGAAGGTCGATGAGCGGCAGCGTGGTTGCATCACGCGCCGGATCATGAAGTGTTCCCTGGCGGCTGGCAGCACCGCCATAACGATGTGGCTCTACATTGGACAGCGAGCCAGGCAGCAGCACACCGTCCACAAACTTGAGATATTCGCGCAGCGGCGCAGCATCACCCAGCGACGGGATCAGCACCGGGATACCACCCACGCCACCTGCGGCAGCTGCAATGTATTTCTCGCCAACCGCGTGAAATGGCAGACCGCTTACCAGTTTCACATCACACGGAATGCCGATGATAGGTTGCTGCATAAGGACCTCGTTAACTCGATTGAGGAATTCGCTGCTGCGAACTCCGACAGTTGCAACTTCGCGGCATTCTGCACTGCCAATAAAGCAGGCTGCGACAGGACGGAAACAGCTCATGGCGTCATTCATACGACACATTGCACTTCCTGTTACCGCAGCTGACCAGCCAGACTTGAAACCATGTAAACGGTCGAGACAACTGATCAGATGAAAGTACGCCGTCGCTGTGCAGAATACCAGCACGAAACAGCATGCCACGGTTCTTGCAACAAGCCAAGGTTTGATCAAATATACTGTTGCGGATGTTTAAAAAAATCCACAGCACACTTGATTCCTGTGGTCGATTCTGGCTATAAACTCGAAAACTTGCAAAATAATTTGATTTTGCGACGCAACAACAGATGCGGGATACGATCAAAAACCCTATGATGGAACGTCTAAAATTATTAACATAGATGGAAACCGCCAGATGGATGTTGGAGCACGATTGAGAGTGGTCAGAGAGCGCGCCGGACTCTCGCAACGCGAACTTGCCAAACGGGCAGGCGTGACAAACGGCACGATCTCGCTGATCGAGCAGAATCGCGTCAGCCCATCGATCAGCTCCCTGAAGAAAGTGCTGGAGGGCATGCCCATGACCCTGGCCGA